>NZ_SMKU01000330.1 GCF_004349215.1 Actinomadura rubrisoli
TCCCGGGCCTCGGCCAGGTACCAGGCGAGCAGGCGCCGCTGCGCCGCCAGCAGGTCGCTGTCGGCGTCCTCCCGCAGGCCCCGCTGCCGGGCGAAGTCGCGCAGCAGGTCGTGCATCCGGTACCGGTCGGGGGCGAGGTCGTGCACGAAGTACGCCTGCCGCAGCCCTTCCAGGCACTCGCGCGCCTCGTCCACCGTCCGGTCCTGGAGGGCCGCGAGGGCGGCGGGGGTGAAGTCGGGTCCGGCGATGAGGCCGAGCCCGCGGAACGCCTCCCGCTGGTCGCGGCGCAGCCCCCGGTAGGCGACGTCGAACGTGGGGCTGAGCACGCTCTGCAGCTCCGGGCCGGCCGCGCCGGTGCCCGCGCCTTCGTGCAGCCCCGCCTCGTTCAGGCTCGCGCCGGCCAGGCCCACGCCGTAGGGCGGCGCGGGCTGCACGTCCCGGGCGGCCAGTTCGCGGACGGTCCCGGCGATGGACTCGCCGGGGTTCTCCGCGAGCTTCCCGGCCATGACGGCGAGGGCCAGCGGCAGGTGGCCGCACTCCCGGGCGAGGCGCTGGACGGCGCGCTGCTCGTCGCGTACGCGCGGGTCGGCGGGGCCGAGGACGTTGGCGATGAGGTCGACCGCCTCCTGCGTCACCATCTCGCGCAGCTCCAGCGCCCGCACGTCGGCGCCCTCCAGCAGGGCGGGCAGCCGGCGGCGGCTGGTCACGATCACCAGCCCGGACGTCGTCGCCGCCAGCAGCGGCCTGATCTGCTCGGGACGCGCGGCGTTGTCCAGGATCAGCAGCATCCGCCGCTCGGCCAGCAGCGACCGGCACTGGGCCGCCAGCTCCGCCTCCGCGCGCGGGACCTGGTGGCCGGGCACGCCGACCGCGCGCAGCACCTGGCCCATGGCCTCGCCCGGGGTGACGGGACTGCGGGTGGTGCCGCGCAGGTCGGCGAAGACGACGCCGTCGGGGAACCGGTCGGCGACGCGGTGGGCCCAGTGCAGCGCCAGCGTCGTCTTGCCCACGCCCGCCATCCCCTGGACGATCACCGCGCGCGGCCACTCGGCCTGGGCCACGAGCATGTCCAGCTTGCCGAGGCTCACGTGCCGTCCGGCGAAGAACGGGTTGTCGGCGGGCAGACGTGCTCCGGGTGGTCTTCCTCCGGGCGTCTCAAGGCGCACGGGCGCGCGCGCGGCGATTCCCGCGCCCGCCGGTGCCGGTCCGGGCCCCCCGAGGGAAGGCTGCGGCGCCTGGTCGTGCACGGCGACCGGCCACTCGTCGCCCCACGGGCTCGCCGCGCGGCGCAGCTCGTCCCGGTCCAGGACGGTCAGCGGCCGGGGCCTGCGGTCGAGGATCCCCTTCTCCCGCCACAGCCGGAACCAGCGCACGAGGGTCTCGCGGGAGATCCCGGCCCAGTTGGCCAGCTCGGCCTGGCTGAGCCGCAGCGGGATCTCCGTCCCGCGCGCGGTCCGCCGCCCGAACCGGTGCGCCAGCTCCAGCAGGTGGTAGGCCAGCCGCTGCGGATGGTCGGCCGCCCGCACCGCGTGCCGGCGGCCCCCGTAGGTCACGCTCTCGGAGATCGTCTGCATCATCGCCTCGGCGACCTGCGGGTTGGCCGCCAGCAGGCTGCGGAACTTGCGCCGGTCCACCCGCAGCGCCGCGACGTGGTCCAGCGCCGCGATCGTCCCCCGCTGCGGATGCCCCCACGGGCCCAGCACCCCGACCAGGTCACCCGACCCGAACAGGTCGATGATCGACTCATCGCCCTCGCTGGAGTCCACGAACTCCTTGGCCACGGCGTTGCTCGCCGCTCGCGGCGCCCCCTTGAACACCACGTACACCGCCGGGGCGGTCACCCCCTGGTGGCACAGCATCCCGCCCGGCGGGATGTCGGCGCGCCGCCCCATCGCCCGCAGGGCCTGCCGGTCGGTCGGGGACAGCAGCTCCCAGAAGCTGCCCGGCCGGACGTCCTGGTCGATCACCGCTCACCCGCCCGCCATCGCCGCCGCCATCGTCCAGAACAAGAACAGGACCGCGGTCGCCGCCGCCCACGCGACGGCCTGCCAGGACAGCTCGCCGCAGCGGTGCGCGGCGGACAGCAGCCTGCGCAGCTCGCCGTTCCGGACCCGCTCGTCCAGCGCGGTGGACGAGGCGAACGGCGTCCACGGCACGCCCGGGTCGACCGGCGAGCCGGTGCGGCCGCGCACGTCGCCGAGCACCGCCACCAAGGTCAGCCGCGACCGGACCGCGTAGGCGGCCGAGACCGCGAACGCCCCGGCCAGGACGGGCAGCAGCGCCAGCGCCGCGACGCCCGGCGGTCCCGCCGCCAGCCGGGTCGCGGTCCCCACCAGCACCAGGGCGAGCAGGACCACGGCGATCGCGGCGTCCTGGCCGCACAGCCGGACCAGCGTGCAGGCGTGTCCGAGGATGTCCTCCGGCGTCTCCCTGCCCACCACATCACCGTCCTCTCCGGTCGTTCCTGATCTTCCAACTCCCATGGTGGGGCAACAAGGGCGAAACGTCCGTCCGTGCGCGCACGAACCGTCTGCGTCTGGAGACTCATTCCAGTGGACGGACCGGCCCCGGTGGATCCGCGCGGCCGATGGTGGAAGATGGTCCCCGTACGACCGACGGGAGGACCAATGAGCTACACGGGGAACGTCGAGGTCGGCGGCCGGCCCGACGTCCGGGAGCTGCCGGGCCTGACGGTCACGAAGGTGGCGGTCGGCCCGTACGACAACAACGCCTACATCCTGCGGTGCCCCGCGACCGGGGAGCAGATGCTCGTCGACGCGGCCAACGAGGCGTCGCGGCTGCTGGAGCTGCTCGGCGACGGCCCGCTCGCGCGCATCGTCACCACGCACCGCCACCAGGACCACTGGATGGCGCTGAGCGAGGTGGCGCGGGCCACCAGCGCGCCCGTCGTCGCCCATCCGCGCGACGCCGAGCCGCTGCCCGAGCCGGTCGCCGAACCGGTCGAGAACGGCGACACCGTCCGCGTGGGCCGGGCGTCGCTGGAGGTCCTGCACCTGCGCGGGCACACGCCCGGGTCGATCGCGCTGCTGTACGACGCGGGCGGCGAGCTGGCCGGCGCCCCGCACCTGTTCACCGGCGACAGCCTCTTCCCCGGCGGCGTCGGCAACACCTGGGGCGACCCCACGCTGTTCAAGCAGCTCCTGGCGGACGTGGAGGAGCGCGTCTTCGACCGGCTCCCCGACGCCACCTGGTTCTACCCCGGCCACGGCAAGGACTCCACGCTCGCCCGCGAGCGCCCCTCGCTGCCCGAGTGGCGGTCCCGCGGCTGGTGATCGTTCCGGTGGGCCCCGGCCCGCTCGCGGCGGGCCCCTTTCGCCGGACCGTCCGTCACCGGACCGGCACCCGGCGTGCCCGGCCGGAACAACCGGCGCGAAGTGTTCGTTTGTTCAACCACACTTCCGCCGATCTCGGGGCCGAGACCAGGAGAGATTGACCATCCACGAACCCACCGATGTGGATCCGGGGCCCGCCCTGGACTATCCCGCGGGCTCCCTCGTGCTCGTCGCCGGCCTCCCCGGGGCGGGCAAGAGCACCCTGCTCAACCGGCTCTACGGGCTGCGCGGCGACGAGCGGGGCCCGGTACCCTTCGGGGACGTGCGGGTGATCGACTCGCGGCAGTCCCGCAACTGGTGGGCGCGCTTCCTGCGCCCCCTCCCCCCGCGCCTGCGCACCCCGCTCGTCCACGCGACGCACGTGTGGCGCATCGCCCGCGCGGTCGCCGGCGGCCACGGCGTCGTGGCGCACACCCGCGGCACCTGGCCGCACATCCTGTACTGCTTCGCGTGGCTGGCCCGCCTGCGCGGCGGGGAGGTCCACCTGATCCTCATCGACGTGGACCCCGAGACGGCCCGCGCCGGGCAGTTCGCGCGCGGCCGCATCGTCACCGGCGCCACGTTCGCCCGGCACTGCCGCCGCTGGCGCCCGATCGTCGAGCGCGCCCGGGGCGGCGCCCTCCCGCCCGCCGCCGGCGTCACGGTCCTGGACCGTGTCGCCGCCGACAAGCTGGAGGTCATCCGCTTCGGCTGAGGCCGGCGAACCAGCGGACGGCCGCCGCCCCCGGCCCGCCTCCTCGGCAGGGGGAGTGGGGCGGGCGGAACGCGATCTATAGGGTCGTGGGAGCACGGATTCGAGGAGAGGCGGCAGCATGGCGCAGCAGGTACGCGGGGTCGTCGCACCGGGGCGGGGCGAGCCGGTGCGGATCGAGACGATCACGATCCCGGATCCGGGGCCCGGGGAGGCGGTCGTCCGGATCCAGGCGTGCGGGGTCTGCCACACCGACCTGCACTACCGCGAGGGCGGGATCAACGACGAGTTCCCGTTCCTGCTCGGGCACGAGGCCGCCGGCGTGGTCGAGACGGTGGGCGAGGGGGTCACCGGGGTGGCGCCGGGCGACTTCGTGGTCCTGAATTGGCGGGCGGTGTGCGGGCAGTGCCGCGCGTGCCTGCGGGGACGCCCCTGGTACTGCTTCGACACCCACAACGCCGCGCGGAAGATGACGCTCTCCGACGGGACCGAGCTGTCGCCCGCGCTCGGCATCGGCGCGTTCGCCGACAAGACCCTGGTCGCCGCCGGGCAGTGCACCAAGGTCGACCCCGAGGCGAAGCCCGCGGCGGCGGGCCTGCTCGGCTGCGGCGTGATGGCGGGGCTCGGCGCGGCCCTCAACACCGGCGCGGTCGGGCGCGGCGACTCGGTGGCGGTCATCGGGTGCGGCGGCGTCGGCGCGGCGGCCGTGCTCGGCGCCCGGCTGGCGGGCGCGGCGCGGATCATCGCCGTCGACCTGGACGAGCGGAAGCTGGCGGCCGCGGCCTCGCTCGGCGCCACGCACACCGTCCACGCCGGAGCCGCGGGCACCGACGTCGTGGCGGCCGTGCAGGAGCTCACCGGCGGGTTCGGCGCCGACGTCGTCATCGACGCCGTGGGCCGCCCCGAGACCTACAAGCAGGCGTTCTACGCGCGCGACCTGGCCGGGACCGTGGTGCTGGTCGGCGTGCCCACACCGGAGATGCGGCTCGAACTGCCGCTGCTGGACGTGTTCGGACGCGGCGGATCGCTGAAGTCCTCCTGGTACGGCGACTGCCTCCCGTCCCGCGACTTCCCGATGCTCATCGACCTCTACCTGCAAGGGCGCCTGGACCTGGACGCGTTCGTGTCCGAGACCATCCCGCTGGACGGGGTCGAGGCCGCGTTCGAGAAGATGCACCACGGCGACGTGCTCCGCTCGGTGGTGGAGTTCTGATGGCCGCCCGCGTCGGCCATGTCGTGACCTCCGGGACGTTCTCGCTGGACGGCGGGACGTGGGAGGTCGACAACAACGTCTGGATCGTCGGGGACGACGCGGAGGCGATCGTGATCGACGCCGCCCACGACGCGGACGCCATCGAGGCGGCCCTGGGCGGCCGCCGGCCGGCGGCGATCGTGTGCACGCACGGGCACGACGACCACATCGACGCGGCGCCCGAACTCGCCGCGCGCACCGGCGCGCCCGTCCTGCTGCACCCGGACGATCTGATGCTGTGGAAGCAGCGGCATCCCGGCTCCGAGCCCGACGGCGCGCTGGCGGACGGCCAGGTGCTGGCCGTGGCGGGCGTCGAGCTGACCGTCCTGCACACGCCGGGGCACAGCCCGGGGGCGGTGTGCCTGCACGCCCCGGCCCTGGGGACGGTCTTCTCCGGCGACACGCTGTTCAGCGGCGGGCCGGGGGCCACCGGGCGGTCGTTCTCCGACTTCCCGACCATCATCGCCTCGATCCGGGAGCGGCTGCTGACCCTGCCCGCCGGGACCGTCGTCCGCACCGGGCACGGCGAGTCCACGACGGTCGGCGCGGAGGCGCCGCACCTGGAGGAATGGATCGCGCGCGGCCACTGACCCGCCCGCCGGGGCGGCGGTCCCCGGCCGGCGCGTTCGGCACCGCGTTCCGGTGGATGGCGGCCGCGTCCTGCTCCTCGCCGGTTTCTCGCCGCCGGGCCGTCCGGACGCCCGCGCCGCGATAAGGTCCGCTGAGGCGGACGAGACCTCGCGTGCCCCCAAGGGCGCGCAAACCCGGTGAGCTAGGGGGGTGCGATGCGGCCCAGGGCACCGCGCGCCGCTGTGCTCATCCTGTGCCTGGCCGCGTCCGGCTGCGGACGGGCGGCCGGAGAGTCGGCCGGGGCGCTGGAGGTTCCGCCTCCGACCGCGGCCGTCTCACCCCCGGCCTCCCCGACGGCGGAACCCACCTCGCCGACGAGCAGGCCCGTCCAGCCGTCGAGGAGCGGGCCCGCCCGGCCGCTGGGACGCCCCGGCAAGTGGCGCATCACCACCTACTACACGGCGTTGCAGAGCCTCTACCGGGGCAAGCCCAAGGCCGTCCGCGGCTGCACCCGGTTCCACTGCTCGCATGGCAAGGACCCGCTCGGCGCCTACCCCGAGGACTTCCTCAAGGTGATCCAGACCGAGGGCAGCGGCCGGATCACGGCCGGGCCGCAGCGCGGCCGCTACCTCAACTGGTCCTCCAGCGTCGGGTTCTGGCTGGACGACACGACGCGCGACTCGTCGGGCCGGCCACTGCGGGCCTGGGCGTCCGCCGCGGCCGACCGGTCCGTGCTCGCCCGGGGCCGGCGGTTCGCGATCGCCGGCTGCGGCAAGGACGGGAACGGCCGCCCGATCGAGACCAAGGTGTGCCGGGTGTTCCAGAAGGCACGCTGGAAGGTCACGGACCTGTTCCGTCCCGGCTTCGGCGGTGAGCACCACGCCGACGTGTACATCGGCGAGGAGACCGGGCCGCGCCTCGCCGACTCCCCCTTCTACACGACCCTCCGCGGCGCCACCCTCGTCTCCCTGCCTGAGCCATAGCCAGGGTCTGCTCACGTGCCCCCGGCCGTCACGCGAGCGCGTGACCTGACCGGCGCACTGTCCCCCCGTCCCGGAGCCGTTACCTCGGGGCGGTATCGGCCACGCCTTCCGGTCAGATTGACCGGTCGGTCAATCAGGGCATCACCAAGATGGACAAAAAGGTCCAAACGTGATCCCCTCCGGAGGTGGCGGATGGATAGGTTCGCATGGCAGGACGGGGTGGCCTTCCTGGCCGGCCTCGCCGCGCTCCTGGCCCCGAAGCTGTGGGCCGACGACGCGGGCGAGCAGCCGCTCATGGTGCTGGGCGCACTGCTGGCGGTCGCGGGGCTCTACGCGCTGCTCGGCGCGGTCGGCCCCACGGCGTGGACGGCGACGGCGTTCGCGCTGCTGATCTTCGTGTCGCCGTGGGCGTTCGGGTTCGACGGCGAGGACGCCGCGGCCTGGACGGCATGGAT
The DNA here is from genome assembly GCF_004349215.1 of Actinomadura rubrisoli. Taxonomy (GTDB): domain Bacteria; phylum Actinomycetota; class Actinomycetes; order Streptosporangiales; family Streptosporangiaceae; genus Spirillospora; species Spirillospora rubrisoli. The sequence goes on from NZ_SMKU01000330.1 coordinate 7,305, forward strand.
CGCGGGCGGCGTCGCGACTATCGTCGGCGTGTGGGGTGCCCTCCAGGCGCGCGGCGGCGAGGCCGCGGCCTGACCGAGGCCCCGAGACGGTCCCGGGCGCGCGAGCGCTCCGGGACCCCTGGCCGCTTGGGGGACGATGCCGATGGACTCCTCGACGACGGCCGGCGCGGCGGATCGGGGCGCGGCCAACGCGCGCACCCGCATCCTGGACGCGGCCGAGGCCCTGTTCGCCGACCGCGGCTACGAGGCCAGCTCGACCGCGCGGATCGCCGGCCGCGCGCAGGTGCCCAAGGGCCTGGTGTTCCACTACTTCCCGCAGAAGATCGACGTCCTGGTGACGCTGGTCGACGAGCGGACGTTCGTGGAGGAGCTGCGGGAGCAGCCGGTCGAGGCGGTGCCCGGCGACCCGGCCGGGACGCTGTCGCGGCTGGCGCGGCGCCTGCCCCTGCACGCCTCGCCCGCGATGCGCCGGATCCTGTTCCGGGAGGCCGACACGCACCGGTCCGTCCGCGAGCGGCTCGGACGGCTCAACGGCGAGGTGTTCCTGCGCGCGCGCCGCGCCCTGGAGCTGGCACTGCCGGGCGCGCGCGGCGACCAGGCACGCCTTGAAGTGGCCGCCGCGACGTTCACGGCGGTGCTGATCTACCAGGAGAACCTGTCGTCCCTGACGGGCCAGCACGTCGACCCCGACGCCGTCGCCGACCTCATCGCCCGGGCGCTTGGTGCCTGATTCCCGGGTCATCGGCACGCGCTCGCGCGACCGCTGAGACCACCTTGGTCATCGGCGCCGTCGCCGCCGGTCAGGCCAGTTCTTCGATGAACGCCGCCAACTGGACCAGGTTGCGGCACTCGTGCATCGGGATCAGCTCGCCGTAGCGGGACGCGGCGGAGTCGCCGGTGTCCCACTGGGACCGCGGTTCGGGGTTGAGCCAGTACGCGTGCCGGGCCCGGCCGACCATGGAGCGCAGGATCGGCAGGGACAGCTCCCCGTAGTTGGAGCGGGCGTCGCCGAGGACGAGCAGCGAGGTCCGGGGGCCGATCGCGTCGGCGTACTTGTCCTCGAACACTTTGAGCGCGTGCCCGTAGTCGGAGCGGCCGGTGATCCAGACCAGGTCGGCCTCGGCGGCCATCCGGGCCATCGCGTCCGCCGCGTCCGCGCCAGGCGCGAAGTACTTGGTGATCTCGTCGGTGGCGTCGATGAAGGCGAACGCGCGGACCTTGCTGAACTGCTCGCGCAGCGCGAACGTCAGCAGCAGCGTGAAGTGCGCGAACGCCGACACCGAGTCGCTGGCGTCGCACAGGACGACCAGCTCGGGCCGGTGCGGGCGGCGCGGCCGGTGGTGGGTGGTGAGGGGCACGCCGCCGCTGGCCAGGGACGCGCGGACCGTCCGGCGGAAGTCGAGCCTGCCGCGCCGCCCCCGGCGCTGCCTCTGGACGAGGCGGGCGGCGAGCCGGCGCGCCAGCGGGTGCACCTCGCGGCGCAGGGCGGCCAGGTCGGCGCGGCGGGCGGCGGAGAAGTCGAGCCGCTCCAAAGGCGGCCGGACGGCGAGCCGCGCCGTCCGCTCGACTCCGGTGTCCTCGGCGATGCGGCGCCGGACCTCGCCCGCGACGAGGTCCTCGAAGCGGGCGATGCGGTCGCCGAAGGTGCGGCGCGCGACCCGCTCGGCCATGCCGCCGCGCTCCTGCCCGTTCAGCACGGCGTTGAGCAGCCCGGCCATGAGGGTCTCGGGCGACATCGCGCGCAGGACGCCGGAGGAGAACCAGGACTCCTGGCCCGGCGTCCGCCCGTACTCGGCGACGGCCGTGCGGGCGAACCGCCGCAGGCCCGCGTCGTCGCCCGCCAGCAGCAGTTCGGCGAGCCGCTCGCGGCGGGCCTGGACCTCGGGGTCCAGCGGGGCCGGGACGGGGCGCCCGTCCTCGCGCAGCGTCCGGGCCGGACGGCCTGGGTCCGGCCCGGCGCCGACGCCGTCCCCGACCGCCGCCGGGAACCACAGGTCGAACAGCGTGTCGAACGTCGGGCGGTGCGCGGGCCGCTTGACCAGCGTGGCGGCGTACGCGGCCCGCAGCGACTCGCGGTCGAGCAGGTCGACCAGCCGCATCGCGCGGACGGCGTCCAGGCCCTCGGCGACCGACACCGGCAGCCCCGCCCGCCGCAGCGCGGCGACGAACCCGGTGTGCCGGTCCACCAGCGAGGCCACCTCAGCCCCTCAGGCCCAGTTCCTTGACGGCGCGCTCCTGGTCGGAGGCGTGCTTGAGGACGACGCCGAGGGTCCGCGCGACGGCGGCCTCGTCCAGCTCGTCCAGGCCGAGGGCGAGCAGGGTGCGGGCCCAGTCGACGGTCTCGGCGATCGACGGCGCCTTCTTGACCTCCAGCGCGCGCAGCGTGCCCACCGTCCGGACGAGCTGCTCGGCCAGCTCCGCCTCGATCCCGGGGACCCGGGCGAGGACGATGTCGCGTTCCCGGTCCGGCGCCGGGTAGTCCAGGTGCAGGTAGAGGCAGCGGCGCTTGAGCGCCTCCGACAGCTCGCGGGCCGCGTTCGAGGTGATCAGCACGAACGGGCGGCGGACGGCGCTGACCGTGCCCAGCTCGGGGATCGTCACCTGGAAGTCCGACAGCACCTCCAGCAGCAGGCCCTCCACCTCGACGTCGGCCTTGTCCGCCTCGTCGATCAGCAGGACGGTCGGGTCGCTGCGCCGGATCGCCGCCAGCAGCGGCCGCTCCAGCAGGAACTCCTCGGAGAAGATGTCGTCGTGGGTCTCCTGCCAGGCCCGGTCGGCCGGGGCGGCCTGGATGGCGAGGAGCTGCTTTTTGTAGTTGAACTCGTAGAGCGCGCGGGCCTCGTCCAGGCCCTCGTAGCACTGCAGCCGGATCAGCTCGGCGCCGGTGGCGGTCGCGACGGCCTTGGCCAGCTCCGTCTTGCCGACCCCGGCCGGGCCCTCCACCAGCAGCGGCTTGCCGAGCGTCTGGGCGAGGAACACCGTGGTCGCGATCGCCTCGTCGGCGAGGTAGCGCGCTGCGGCGAGCCCGCGCTCGACGTCGGCGGGGGACGCGAAGACCCCATCGGCTGTGACGGCGTTGTCCCGGACGGTCATCGCTTGGCCCTCGTGTACGACTGGTTGGTGCCGGCGAACAGCAGCTTGGTGCCGCCGTCGGTGAGCGTGGCGCCCCAGTAGGACGCGGTCTGCGGGTCGCCGCCCTGCCAGGAGAAGCGGAACCTGCCCCCGCCCTCGGGGATGGCCGTCCC
>NZ_SMKU01000331.1 GCF_004349215.1 Actinomadura rubrisoli
CGCCACCCGCACCCGCACCCGCACCCGCCCAGCCACCCACGACGGTGCCGCCGGAGCCGGAACCGTCCCCCACCCAGCTCGACCCGGCCGCGTTCGAACAGACCGCCGCGTTCGACGCGGTAGCCCCCGCCGCCGAACCGACGGCGACGTTCAACGTCATCTCCCCGTCCCCCGACGCGACCGCCACGCTCGACCCGGTCGACCCGGGCGCCCTGCACGAGCCCGCGGACCGCACGGAGCCGACGCCCCACATCGTCCCTGGACTGCGGCCCGCCCAGGGGGACGGTGAGCGGCCCTCCAAGGCGGCGCTGGCCCTCGGCGGGCTCCGCCGTCCGAGCAACCATGTGCTGGGCGTGGCGCTGTCCCTGTTCATCGGGGTGGGCGTCGGCATCGCGATCATCGCGCTGGTGCTGTGGCCGCAGCTCAAGGACGACGACCCGGGGGCGCCCACCGACCAGACCAACGCCTCCGACAACCGGCCGGTGACGACGATCCCGCCGGCCTTCGCGGGCACCTGGAAGGGCACGGTCGTCAACACCAACCGCAACGTCTCCTTCCCTATCCAGGTCACGTTCGAGACAGGGGGCACCACTGCGCGCGCCTTCTATCCCCGCGAGAAATGCTCGGGCACGCTCACGCTCAGCAAGGGCACGGAGAGCTCACTGAACATGGCACTGGCCATTCCTAAGCCGTGCACCAACGGGACCGTACGAATCACGCGGCAGCCGGACGGAACGCTGCAGTACGTATGGAGCCGGCCCGGCACGCCGCTCGGCTATGCGGGAAAGCTCAGCCGCAACTAATCCGTGACCGGGCAACTCGCCCGATTTGACGGCTTATTTCAGGACAGATCCGCTAGGGTTCCCTCGGTCGAAGCCCTCGATCACGGCGGGGCCCAATCGAGCGGCCCCCGACAGAAGGAGACGTCTTGCGGGCTGTCCACCGAAGGCTTTTGCTCGTCGGCGTGGTCGCGAGCTGCGTGGGCGGCGCGGCGTCGCTCCCGCTCCTCGCGTCGGACCCGTCCCCGTCCCTCGTCCAGGTGACGGCCGCCGAAGGCACCCCCGTGCCGGGCCGGTACATCGTCACGCTGAGGGACGGCGCGTCCACCGACTCCGCCGCCAAGAACGTCCGAGCCTCCGGCGTCCAGCGCTTCGACGGCGTCCTGAACGGCTTCGCCGCGCGGCTGGACGGCGCCCAGCTCACCAAGCTGCGCCGCGACCGCCGCGTCGCCGCCATCGAGCAGGACCAGGTCATCAAGGTCGCGGCCAGGACCCAGCGGGCGCCGCTGCCCTGGGGCCTGGACCGCATCGACCAGCGCAAGCGGCCGCTGTCGAAGTCCTACACCTACACCGCCACCGGCACGGGCGTGACCGCCTACGTCATCGACACCGGCCTGTCCGCCGGCCACAGGGAGTTCGGTGGACGCGCGGCCATCGCCTGGAAGGCCCGTGAGTTCGCCGACGGCAACGACTGCAACGGCCACGGCACCCACGTCGCGGGCATCATCGGCTCCAAGTCCTACGGCGTCGCCAAGAACGTCAAACTGCGCGCGCTCCGCGTGCTCGGCTGTGACGGCACCGGCTCCATGTCCAACCTGATCGACGCCGCCAAGTGGCTGCGCACCCACGCCGCCAAGCCGTCCATCGCCAACATGTCGGTCGGCGGGCCGAAGTCCGCGGCGCTCAACACCGCGGTCACCAACCTGTCCAAGTCGGGCGTGTTCGTCTCCGTCGCCGCGGGCAACGACAACGTCGACGCCTGCAAGGCATCGCCGTCCAGCGCCGGCTGGGTCATGACGGTCGGTGCGACCACCAGCTACGACAACCGCGCCGAATGGTCCAACTGGGGCAAGTGCGTGGACATCAACGCGCCCGGCTACGGCATCAACTCCACGTGGCTCAACGGCGGCCACAAGACCATCAGCGGCACGTCCATGGCGACGCCGTACGTGAGCGGGGTCGCGGCGCTCTACCTCACCACCCACCGCAGGGCCACCTTCCCGCAGGTGCAGAAGTGGCTCAACGACAACTCCACCCGCAACGTCATCGGACGCCTGCGCGGGGGACAGGCCAACAGGCTGCTCTACAAGGGCAAGCTGTGAGTCCCGTCACGTAAGATGGCCCGGCTCCCTGCAGGGAGCCGGGCTTCTTGGGCTTCGCGCCGCCCCACGCACCGCAGGGGTTTAATCTTGGCGAGGCAACGGACGGTCCCAGATCGTTCATTGCCGTTCGGTCGGCGACCCGGCCCGGATCCCCGGGGCGGCGCCGGACGGATCGGCCGAATCCCGCGGTGCGAACCCGGGAACCGGGGACCCACTTGCCGGGACGAGCGATCGTCCCGGCCGGGGTGAACTCACCGTCCGGAAGGCCGGTGACAGGGCGAACTCCAGCCCGAACCCGTCAGCTAACCCGGTAGGCCCACGAGGAGAGGAGAAACGTGGAGACCCCCACCTCCACCTTTCGGCGCGGCCGGCGACACGCCGCGGTGGCTCTCGTGGCCATCGCCACCGCCGTGCCCCTGGCTGGAGCCGCCGCCCCGTCCGCGGTCGCGGGCCCGTCCGCGGCCACCGCGCCGTTCACCGCGCCGGCTGCCGCCGACCCCGGCGACAGCGGCAAGTTCAGCAGGCTGAACCGCCAGATCGAGAAGCTCGACAAGGCGTACGGCGGCGACCTGGCCAAGCTCAGGGACGCCCAGTACGCGGCCAAGAAGGCGCTGGACAAGTCCAAGGACCTCCAGACCGACCTCAGCGAGGCACGCGGCCTCGTCGCCCAGATGGCCGCCACCCAGTACATGACCAGCGGGCAGGACCCCACCGTCTCCGTCATGGCCAGCGACGACCCGTCCGAGCTGCTCGGCAACGTCACCCTGGTCAGCCACCTGACGCAGAACAAGGCGGCGAAGGTCAAGCAGATCCAGTCGCTCGTCTCCCAGCAGGAGCAGTCCCGCAGGCAGGCCCAGCAGAAGATCTCCGAACTGCAGAAGGAGATCAGGGACCTGCTCGCGCAGAAGTCGCGCATCCGGAGCCTGGTCAAGAAGTACAAGCCGGAGTCCCCGAGCGTCGGCATGGGCGGCGTCACGCCCCGCATGCTCAAGGTCAAGAACACCATCGACCTGGAAACGGGACCGTTCCCGACCATCGGCTGCGTCCGCTCGGGCGGCGACCCCCAAGACCACGCGACCGGCCACGCCTGCGACTTCATGGTGACGACCGGCGGCACGATGGCCACGGGCAGCGCGCAGTCCCTCGGCGACCGCACCGCCGCCTACGCGATCGCCCACGCCAGCGCGCTCGGCATCAAGTACATCATCTGGCGGCAGCGCATCTACGACCTGCGCAGCCCCGGCTGGCGCAGCATGGAGAACCGCGGCGGCGTGACCGCGAACCACTACGACCACGTCCACATCTCGGTCTTCTAGCGATACCGTCCCGACCGTCCCGCGCGGACGCGAAAATCCCGGCGCGGCGCCTCCCGGGCGGGGAGGCGCCATGTCGTCTGTCCGGGTCAGCTCGCGTAGCTGGGAAGCATCCGCTCGTGGGCCTCACGGAGTTCCGCCAGCGGGACGTTGAACAGCTCCTGCTGGTCGCCCTCGGGCCCGCGCCCCGCCACGGTCAGCGAGTCGCCGCCCGCGACGCCCAGCTGGGCGACCGGAACCCCCGCCGCCTCGCACAGCGCCGCCAGCCGCGCCTCAGCGCCCGGCCGGACGGCCACCATCGCGCGCGCGACCGACTCGCTGAACAGCGAGACGAACGGGTCGCCCGCCAAGGTGACCCGCGCGCCGAGGCCGCCGCGCAGGCACGATTCCACCAGCGCCTGCGACAGGCCGCCGTCCGACAGGTCGTGCACGGCCGTGACCAGCCCGTCGCGGACGGCCTGGACCATCACACCGGCCAGCGCCGCCTCCGCGGCCAGGTCGACCAGCGGCGGAAGCCCGCCCAGGTGGCCGTACACCACGTGCGCCCATTCGGAGCCGCCGAACTCCTCGCGGGTCTCGCCCAACAGCGCCAGCGTGGCGCCGTCGGAAGTGAGCGACATGTTCACGCGACGGCGCACGTCGTCGTGGACGCCGAGGACGCCGATGACCGGCGTCGGGTTGATCGGCATCGTGCCGGTCTGGTTGTAGAAGCTGACATTGCCGCCCGTCACCGGGACGCCGAGGTACTGGCAGGCGTCCGCCAGCCCCTCCACCGCCCGGGCGAACTGCCACATGACGCCCGGGTCTTCCGGAGAGCCGAAGTTGAGGCAGTTGGTGACCGCCAGGGGACGCGCACCGGTCGCCGCCACGTTGCGGTACGCCTCGGACAGCGCCAACTGGGCGCCCGCGTACGGGTCGAGCCGCGCGTACCGGCCGTTCCCGTCCAGGGACAAGGCGATGCCCAGGCCGGACTCGTCATCGATCCGGACAACGCCCGCGTTCTCCGGCATGGCCAGCACGGTGTTGCCCAGCACGTAGCGGTCGTACTGGGAAGTCACCCACGTCTTGCTGGCCAGGTTGGGCGACCCGGCCAACCACAGGACGGTGCGGCGCAGCTCATCGCCATTGGACGGACGGGTGAGACGCCCTGGCGTGTCGGCCTGGAGCGCCCCGAGGTCCGCGGGCGGCGCGTACGGACGCTCGTACACCGGGCCCTCGTCGGCGGCGGTGACCGGCGGTATGTCGACGATCGTCTCGCCGCGCCAGGTCATGACCAGCCGCCCCGTGTCGGTGACCGTGCCGATCACCGTGGCCGGGATCTCCCAGCGGGCGCAGATGTCCATGAAGCGGTCGACCTTGTCGGGCGTGACCACCGCCATCATCCGCTCCTGCGACTCGCTCATGAGGATCTCCTCAGGGCGGAGCGACTCATCGCGCAGCGGGACGGCGTCGAGCTCGACGTGCATGCCGCCGGTGCCCGCCGCGGCCAGCTCCGTGGTCGCGCAGGACACGCCGGCCGCGCCGAGGTCCTGGATGCCGACCACGAGGTCCTCGCGGAACAGCTCCAGGCAGCACTCGATCAGCAGCTTCTCCATGAACGGATCGCCCACCTGGACGCTAGGCCGCTTCTTCTGGGCTGTATTTTCACCCCCATTAGCTACGCCCCCCGCCCCCGGGTCGTCGAACGTCGCGGACGCCAGGACGGACGCGCCGCCGATGCCGTCCGGGCCCGTCGTGGCACCGAAGAGGATCACCCGGTTGCCGGGGCCGGGGGCCACGGCGCGCTTGATGTCCTCGTGCTTCATCACGCCGATGCACAGCGCGTTGACGAGCGGGTTCTGCGCGTAACAGGCGTCGAAGACCGTCTCGCCGCCGATGTTGGGCAGGCCCAGAGAGTTGCCATAGCCGCCGACCCCGGCCACCACTCCGGGCAGCACCCGCTGGGTGTCGGGAGCGTCCGCCGGGCCGAAGCGCAGTGAGTCCATGACGGCGATCGGACGGGCGCCCATCGACATGATGTCCCGGACGATCCCACCGACGCCCGTGGCCGCGCCCTGGTACGGCTCCACGTACGACGGGTGATTGTGCGACTCCACCTTGAACGTGACCGCCCAGCCCTGGCCGACGTCCACGACACCGGCGTTCTCACCCATGCCGACCAGCAGCGCGTCCGTCTTCGGAGCCTTCTCACCGAACTGGCGCAAGTGCACCTTGGAGCTCTTGTAGGAGCAGTGCTCGCTCCACATGACCGAATAGATCGCCAGCTCCGCCGAGGTGGGACGCCGTCCGAGGATGTTGCGTACCCGCTGGTACTCCTCGTCCTTCATCCCCAGCTCGACGTACGGCTGCTTACGCTCGGGCGACGCGGCCGCGATGGCGACCGTGTCGGTACCGGGGTCGACCGGGACGATCGCCGGCTGCGGCCCGGTCCCGGGCCCATGGATCTCCGGCTGCGGGACGATCCCATACCCATCGACCGCAGGCTGAGGCCCGGTCCCGGGGTCACCGATCGCCGGCTGCGGCCCCGTCCCAGGCCCGCCGATCGCAGGCTGTGGGCCTGTCCCAGGGCCTGCAACCGCAGGCTGCGGCCCCGTCCCAGGGCCGCCGATCACGGGCTGAGGGCCCGTGCCGGGCCCCCCTCGTCCACCAGACGGCAGCGGAGCAGCCCCCGGGCTCTGAGGACCGACCAGAGGCTGCGGCCCCGTATCCGGCCCCTCAGGGCCGATCGGGGGCTGCGGTGCACTCCCCAGCCCTTCCAGACCCGAGGAGCCGACAGCAGGCTGAGGCCCGGTGCCATACCCGACGGCGGGCTGCGGCCCCGTGCCCACCGCAGGCTGCGGACCAGTGCCCTGCCCCACGGAAGGCTGCGGGCCCGTCCCGTACTCGACCGCCGGTTGCGGCCCGGTCCCGTACCCAACAGGGGGCAATGGGCCCGTCCCAGGGCCCGTCCCAAGGCCAGGCCCGTGGCCGTCCGCCGACGGGAAGTGAGGGCCGAATCCGTTCAGGTCAGGGTTGGTGCGAGTGGGGTCGCCCATGGGCGAGGACGGACCGGCCGTCCCCTCCTCCTCCAGCGCCCGGACGAACTCCGGTGCCATCTGCTGCGACGGCTGCCCGCCGTTGGCCGGTGGGACGCCCCCGGGAACCGGCACCTCCACACCCTCGGGAACGGACGAACCCACCGGAGGACCAGCGGGCGGACCCACCAGCGGACCGGCGGTCTCCTCCTCCAGGATGGCCTCGAAGGCCTGCGTCACCGAAGGGTCGACGGGCTGAAGCTCCGGGTCGTCCGCGTCGGACTTGAGCTCGCCGAGCCACTCCATCGAGGGCTCGTGCGAGGCGTCCCGGGCCTGGGAGCCGTCCGTGCGCCCGGATACGTTGGGCCGTTGCTCGCTCATGCGTTGACCAGTCTCTTGACGATCGAGGTGAAGAAGCCGAGCCCGTCGGTGGACGGTCCGGTCAGCGACTCCACGGCGTGCTCCGGGTGCGGCATGAGCCCCACCACGTTGCCGGCCTCGTTGCAGATCCCGGCGATGTCGTCCAGGGAGCCGTTGGGATTCAGGTCGAGGTAGCGCGCGACGATGCGGCCGGAGTCGGCCAGTTCGACGAGGGTCTCCCGGTCGGCGGTGTAGCGGCCGTCCCGGTTCTTGATCGGAATGACCAGCTCCTGGCCCTCGCGGTACTCGGTGGTCCAGGCGGTGCCGGTGTTCTCCACGCGGAGCCGCTGGTCACGGCACACGAAATGCAGGCCCGCGTTGGGCAGCAGCGCGCCCGGGAGCAGGTGCGACTCGCACAGCACCTGGAAGCCGTTGCAGATGCCGAGGACCGGAAGGCCCGCCTTGGCGGCGGCCACCAGCTCGTTCATCAGCGGCGCGAACCGGGCGATAGCCCCGGCCCGCAGGTAGTCCCCGTACGAGAACCCGCCGGGCAGCACGACCGCGTCGACCCCCTGCAGATCGTGGTCCCCATGCCAGAGCGCGACCGGCTCGGCGCCGGCCAGCCGCACGGCGCGTGCGGCGTCTCTGTCGTCAAGGGAACCGGGGAAGGTGATGACCCCGACCCGGGCAGCGTCCATCTCTTCTGTTCCTCCGAAATGAGGTGCGGCCGGGACGAGCGGGTCTCCTCCGCCGATCACCCCGCTGCGCGTCACAATCCCCCCGCGCGCGTACCAATCTACCCGGCGCTGGGCATGAGCCTGCGCTCAAGGCGCCGGACCAGGGCCTCGTCTCGCCAGGTCAGGCGCTTTTGCAGGTGGACCACGGTGCCCCGGTCGGGCGAGGAGTCGATGCTGAGATCGTCCACCAGCGCCCGCATGATCTTAATCCCGCGGCCGGACTCGCTCAAAACCCCCGGGTCCTGCGGGGCCGGACGGAGGCCGCGCCCCCAGTCCATGATCTTGAGGACGCAGACGCCCTCGTCGATGTGGCCGGCCACTTCGTAGGCACCCGACGCGCGGGCGTGCTGGATGGCGTTCGTGCACGCCTCGGAGGCGGCGACGAGAATATCGGCGACGCAGTCCTCGGAAACGCCCAGCCCCCGCAGCGCGTCCCCCACGACTCGGCGGATCACCGGGATGCTCAGAGCCTCGCGCGGAAGCGCGAGCGAGAATCTCATATCCACCCGGACACCTCGTGTCATGCCCCGGGCTTCCTGGTAGGGCCCCCGGCCCCGGAGCGTGCTCGACGACTCGACGCAGCTAAGACTTCCCCGGCGGAATCTTCCGTAATCGCTATACTCTCGGGTCTTTACGTGAAATCTCATCGGCACCATGAAAGGGTGTGCGCCCCTGGAACGCACCAACAACGCTCCGACTCACACCTACACCGAACGGCATTCCACGCCATTCCCCACCTAGAGAACGCGAACCTCGAAGTTCTCGATGACCGGGTTGGCCAGCAGCGTCTCGGCGATCTTGTTGACCCGCTCCAGCGCCGCCTCGTCCGCCGGCCCCTCCAGCTCCACCTCGAACCGCTTGCCCTGCCGGACGGCCACGACCCCCTCGTAGCCCATCTGCGGCAGCTTCCGTGCGATCGCCTGGCCCTGCGGGTCGAGGATCTCCGGCTTCAGCATGACGTCGACGACGACACGCGCCACGACCGCCCCCTCACTGGTCTGCGCCATCCTTACGATCCTGAAGCGTACGGCACCATTGCCTGACACACCCCATCCGCACCCCCGGAGCCGCCCGATGAAAATCGAGGACCTGACCCCCTCGGAGCGCCTTCTCTGGGAGGCGTTCCCGAGCGGCGAGTCCATCGACCTGTCGTCCGGCGACCCGGCGCTGGACGACCCCGGCACCTCCGCCCGCTGGGGGCACGAACGGTTCGTCCGCGCCGAGGTCCTCGTCGCCCTCCTGGTCGGAGCAGTGGAACCCGAACCCGGCCGGGTCGCGGCCGTCCGGCTCGGCGGAGCCCGCATCACCGGGTCGCTGAACCTCGGGCACGCGGAGGTCCACGTCCCGCTCGCGCTCACGGGCTGCTCGTTCGACGAGGCCCCGCACCTGTACTGGGCGAGCATGAACAGCGTCCACCTGATGCGCTGCCGCCTGCCCGGCCTCGTCGCGTCCGGCACCCGCGTGGACGGGCACCTGTGGCTGGAGGGCAGCCGCATCTCCGGCGGCCTGTGGCTGGACGGCGCGAACATCACCGGCATCCTCAACATGTCGGGCGTCCACCTCGTGAACCCCGGCGGGGACGCGCTGCTCGCCGACCGGCTCACGGTCGAGGCGAACGTCTACTGCGACCAGGGCTTCACGGCCAACGGCGAGGTCCGCCTGCCCGGCGCCCGCGTCGGCGGCCAGCTGATCTTCCGGGAGGCGCGCCTGTACAACCCGTCCGGCGCCGCCCTGTACGCCAGCCGCCTGGACGTGGCGGCGAACGTCTTCTGCGACGGCGGCTTCACCGCCGACGGCGAGGTCCGGCTCCGCGGCGCCCGCGTCGGCGGCTACCTCTCCTTCGTCGGCGCCCACCTCAACGCCCCCGAGCGCACCGCCCTGAACGCCGACGACCTGGCCGTCGAGACCGACGTCTACTGCTCCGACGGCTTCACCGCCAACGGCGCCGTCAGCTTCGCCGGCGCCCGCGTCACCGGCCAGCTCAGCCTCCGCGGCTCCCACCTGAACCACGAGAGCGGGACGGCCCTCAGCCTCCAGCGCCTCCAGTCCGAGGAGCTCCTGCTCCGTCCCGCCGAAGTGATCAAGGGCACCGCGGACCTCTCGTACGCCCGCATCAACCTCCTCCGCGACGACAAGGCGACCTGGCCCGACCGCCTCCAGTTGGACGGCCTCCAGTACGAGACCCTCGAACCGGCCCTCAGCGCCCGCGAACGCCTCGCCTGGCTCCGCCGCGACACCGACGGCTACGCCCCCCAGCCCTACGAGCGCCTCGCCCAGACCTACCGCACCCTCGGCCTGGACGCCGACGGCCGCTCCGTCCTGCTCGCCAAGGCCCGCGACCGGCGCAACACCCAGGGCATCCCCCGCAAGGTCGTCGGCTGGCTGCAGGACCTCCTCGTCGGCTACGGCTACCGCCCCTTCCGCGCCGCCAGCTGGCTGATCGGCCTCCTCGCCTTCGGGACGATCGTCTTCTCACTCAACAAACCGGATGTCCTGGACGAAGGCCACAAACCGCATTTCAACGCGTTCTTCTACACCCTCGACCTCCTCCTGCCCATCGGCAGCCTCGGCCAGGAGGTCGAGTTCGCCCCCAAGGGCATCTACCAGTGGATCGCCAACCTCATCGTCGCGGGCGGCCTCCTCCTCGGCCTCACCGTCGCCGCCGGCGCCACCCGCGCCCTCTCCCGCGAATAAAGCCCGATTTCTGCCCCCGTCCGTCAAAACAAGTCGATGCGAAGGTCAACACTTCCCTTCTACGCTGTTACCCCTGCGCACCGGCGAAGGGACGGACATGGTCGTCAAGATCGACGCACACGCCGTCCAGGTCGAGCTGGACACGATATCCAGCACCATGTCCGAGATAACCCGACTCATGGGCCCTCAGACCTGGCAGGGCGGCTCCGCGGCCGCCTTCACGACCGACCTCCAGGGCCACAACCGCTCCCTCAACCGCCTGATCCTGGACGTCTTCCACACCGTCACCAGCTTCAACAAGACCCCGTCCACCCTGCCCGTACTCG
>NZ_SMKU01000332.1 GCF_004349215.1 Actinomadura rubrisoli
GGCCGGGGTGGGCCGGATCGGGGCCGGGCACGCGGAGACGCTGCGCGGCCTCCCGGGGATCGGGGAGGTCGTCGTCGCCGACGCCGACGCCGCCCGCGCGCGCGAGGTGGCGGGCAAGCTCGGCCTGCGCTCGGTCGGGCAGGTGGACGCGCTGTTCACGGCGGGCCTGGACGCGATGGTCGTCGCCACGCCCACCGCCGCGCACGCCGAGCTGGTCGTGCGGGCCGTGGAGGCGGGCCTGCCGGTGTTCGTGGAGAAGCCCGTCGCGTCGGACGTCGATGGAACGGTCCAGGTCATCGCGGCCGTCCGCCGCGCGGACGTCCCCGTCCAGGTGGGGTTCCAGCGGCGCTTCGACCCCGGCCACGTCGCCGCGCGGGACGCGGTGCGGTCCGGACGGCTCGGCTGGGTGCACACCGTCCGCTCGTGCACCCTCGACCCCGCGCCGCCGCCGGACGCGTACATCCCCACCTCGGGCGGGCTCTTCCGTGACTGCTCCGTCCACGACTTCGACGGCGTCCGGTTCGTCACCGGACGGGAGGTCGCCGAGGTGGTCGCGACCGGGGCGAACCGGGGATCGGCGGTGTTCGCCGCGTCCGGCGACATCGACACCGGATCCGCGGTGCTCACCCTGGACGACGGCACCCTCGCGGTCGTGTCCGCGGCACGCTACAACGCGGCGGGCTACGACGTCCGGCTGGAGGTCCTCGGCTCGCTGGACGGCGTCGTCACCGGCCTGGACGACCGGACGCCGCTGTCCCCGGCGGGCGAGGCGTTCCGCCCGTCCGGTCCGCCGCACACCGCCTTCCTCGAACGGTTCGCCGAGGCGTACGAGGCCGAGCTGCGCGCCTTCGTGGACGTGGCCGCCGGCCGCGTCCCGAGCCCGTGCCCGCCCGAGGAGAGCCTGGAGGCGTTCTACGTGGCCGAGGCGTGCGAGATCTCGCGCCGCGAGAGGCGCGCCGTCACGATCGAGGAGGTCCGCCGATGACGTCCGCCATGCCCGCCACCCCCACGCCCGCCGGGCGCCCGCTCGTCCCGGCCGAGCGCGTCGCCGCCGCCCCGATCTCGTGGGGCGTCTGCGAGGTGCCGGGCTGGGGGCACCAGCTCGCCGCGGACCGGGTCCTGGGCGAGATGCGCGACCTCGGCATCACCGCGACCGAGTTCGGCCCCGACGGGTTCCTGCCCGCCGGGCCGGTCGAGCGGTCGGCGCTGCTCGGCTGGTACGGGCTCCGGCCGGTCGGCGGCTTCGTCCCGCTCGTCCTGCACGATCCGGGCCACGACCCGCTGCCCGACCTCGCGCGCGCGCTCGACTCGTTCGGCGACGCGCGGACCGTGGTGCTGGCCGCCGCCACCGGTCTCGACGGCTACGACGGGCGGCCCGTCCTGGACGGGGAGAACTGGGCGGCGCTGCTCCGCAACCTCGGCCGCGCCGCCGAGCACGCCGCCGGGCGCGGCCACCTGGCCACCCTGCACCCGCACGTCGGCACGGTCGTGGAGCGGCGCGAG
This sequence comes from Actinomadura rubrisoli, assembly GCF_004349215.1. GTDB lineage: Bacteria > Actinomycetota > Actinomycetes > Streptosporangiales > Streptosporangiaceae > Spirillospora > Spirillospora rubrisoli. Next base: position 1,504 of record NZ_SMKU01000332.1, read on the forward strand.
GAGGTCGACCGGGTCCTTTCCGGCTCGGACGTCGCGCTCTGCCTCGACACCGGCCACCTGCTGATCGGCGGCACCGACCCGCTGGAGCTGGCGCGCTCGGCGGCCGGGCGGATCGCCCACGTCCACCTCAAGGACGTCGACGCGGCGCTGGCGGAGGCGGTCCAGACCGGGCGCACCGGCTACACGGCGGCGGTGCGGGACGGGATCTACCGCCCGCTCGGCCGCGGCGACATCGACGTCCCCGGCATTGTCCGCGCCCTCGAAGGGGCGGGCTACGGTGGCTGGTACGTCCTGGAGCAGGACACGGTCCTGAGCGCGGAGCCCGGCCAGGGCGGCGGGCCCCGCGACGACGTGCGGGCCGCGCTGGCGTTCCTCAGGGGAGAGGCGGCATGACCCACGACCTGATCACCATGGGGCGGGTGAGCGTCGACGTCTACCCGCTCCAGGTGGGCGTCCCGCTGGAGGACGTCGAGTCGTTCGGCAAGTACCTCGGCGGCAGCCCGACCAACGTGGCGGTCGCGGCGGCTCGGTACGGGCACCGCACGGCGGTGATCACCCGGACGGGCGCCGACCCGTTCGGCCGGTTCGTCCGCCGCGCGCTCGCCGGATACGGGGTGGACGACCGGTTCGTCGCGGACGTCCCCGGGCTGCCGACGCCGCTGGCGTTCTGCGAGATCTTCCCGCCCGACGACTTCCCCCTCTACTTCTACCGCTACCCCAAGGCGCCCGACCTGGAGATCTACGAGCGCGAGCTGGACCTGGACGCGATCCGGGCCGCCCGGATCTTCTGGGCCACCGTCACCGGGCTGTCGCAGGAGCCGAGCCACGGCGCGACACTTGCCGCGCTCGCCGCGCACCCCGGCACGACCGTCCTCGACCTGGACTGGCGCCCGATGTTCTGGGAGTCGCCGGACGAGGCCCGCGCGCGCGTCGGCCGGGCACTGGAGCACGCCACCGTGGCCATCGGCAACCTCGACGAGTGCGAGATCGCCGTCGGCGAGCGGGAGCCCCGCGCCGCCGCCCGCGCCCTGCTCGACCGGGGCGTCTCGGTGGCCATCGTCAAGCAGGGGCCCCGGGGGACGCTGGCCGCCTCCGCGGACGGCGTCGTCGAGGTCCCGCCCACGCCGGTGGAGGTCGTCAACGGGCTCGGCGCGGGCGACGCGTTCGGCGGGGCCGTCTGCCACGGCCTGCTGAGCGGCTGGGACCTGGAGCGGATCGTCCGCTTCGCGGGCGCCGCCGGGGCGATCGTCGCCTCGCGGCTGGCCTGCTCGGACGCCATGCCCGACGCGGGCGAGGTCGAGGACCTCCTAGCGGGCCGGCCCCTGCCCGCGGACACCGCGGACACCGCAGGCATCGCGAGCACCATCGAGAAGGAGAGCACCGCTTGAGCACGGGTACGTTCGCCGAGCGCTTCGCGGCGCTCATCGAGACCAGGGCGGCCCGCCCCGCCGCCGTCGCCGAGGCCGCCGCGCGCCGCGTCCGCCGGTCCGCCCCGCCCGGCGCCGCCGGCCGGCTGATGATCATCGCGGCCGACCATCCGGCGCGCGGCGCGCTGCGCGCGGGCGCCGACCCCCTCGCCATGGGCGACCGCGCGGGCCTGCTGGAGCGGATGTGCGCCGCGCTCGCCCGTCCCGGCGTGGACGGCGTGCTCGGCACCCCCGACGTGATCGAGGACCTGCTGCTGCTCGGCGCGCTGGACGGCAAGGTCGTCCTCGGCTCGATGAACCGGGGCGGGCTCGCGGGCGCGTCGTTCGAGATCGACGACCGGTTCACCGCCTACACCGCCCAGGCAATCGCCGCTGGCGGCCTGGACGGCGGCAAGATGCTGCTGCGGATCGACCTTGACGATCCCGCGACGGCGCGCACCCTGGAGGCGTGCGCGCACGCGGTCACGGGCCTGGCCGGGCACGGCCTGATGGCGATGGTGGAGCCGTTCATCTCGACCCGGGGGAGCGGCGGCGCGGTCCGCAACCTGCTGACCCCCGAGGCCATGATCACGGCGGTGTCCATCGCGTCCGGGCTCGGCGCCACGTCCGCGCACACCTGGCTGAAGGTCCCGGTCGTCGACAGGATGGAGGAGGTCATGGCCGCATCGGCGCTGCCCGCCCTGCTGCTCGGCGGCGAGGTGCCCGCCGACCCGGACGCCGCGCTGGCCGGCTGGCAGAAGGCCCTCGCGCTGCCGTCCGTCCGCGGCCTGGTCGTCGGCCGGACGCTGCTGTACCCGCCCGATGACGACGTCGCGGGCGCCGTCGACGCCGCGGTGGGGCTGCTGTGAACCTCACCGAGATCACCCCGGACGGCGCGGGCTGGACGTACTCGGGCCTGCGCGTCCTCACACTCGGCCCCGGCGAGGAGGCCGAACTGCCGACCGGCGGCGCCGAGACGCTGGTGCTGCCGCTCGCCGGGTCCTGCGACGTCACGATCGGCGTCCCGGCCGACGAGGTCGCGGTGACGTTCGAGCTCCAGGGCCGCCGCGACGTGTTCTCCCGCGTCACCGACTTCGCCTACGCCCCCCGCGACGCGACGGTCCTCGTCTCGTCCCGGGAGGGCGGCCGGTTCGCGCTCCCGTCGGCGCGGTGCGAGAACCGGCTGCCGCCCCGCTACGGCCCGGCCGAGAACGTCCCGGTCGAGCTGCGCGGCGCCGGGCAGATGGGCCGCCAGGTCAACAACTTCTGCACGCCCGAGGCGTTCGCGGCCGACCGGCTGATCGCCTGCGAGGTGCTGACGCCGGGCGGGAACTGGTCGTCCTACCCGCCCCACAAGCACGACGAGGACGGGCCGGGCGAGGCCGTCCTGGAGGAGATCTACTACTTCGAGGTCACCCGCGACGGTATGGCCTACCAGCGGGTCTACGGGACGGCCGAACGCCCCATCGACGTCCTGGAGGAGGTCCGAACCGGCGACACCGTCCTGATCCCGCACGGCTGGCACGGCCCGTCCATCGCCGCGCCCGGCTACGACCTGTACTACCTGAACGTGATGGCCGGCCCCGGCGCCGAGCGCGCCTGGCTGATCTGCGACGACCCGGCGCACGCCTGGGTCCGCGAGACCTGGCGCGACCTGCCGGCCGACCCGAGGCTGCCGATGACGTCGGCCGCCGGACCCGAGGGGGAACGATGACGGCGACCGAGCGGCTGACCGTCGGGCAGGCGATCGTCCGCTTCCTGGCGAACCAGTGGACCGAGCGGGACGGGGAGCGGCGGCGGTTCTTCGCGGGCTGCTTCGGGATCTTCGGCCACGGCAACGTCGCGGGCCTCGGCCAGGCCCTGCTCGAACGCGGCGACGAACTGCCCTACCGCGCGGCGCGCAACGAGCAGGCCATGGTCCACGCCGCCGTGGGCTACGCCCGTACCCACGACCGGCTCCGCGCCTACGCCTGCACCACGTCGGTCGGGCCGGGCGCGACCAACATGGTGACCGGCGCGGCCCTCGCCACGATCAACCGGATCCCGGTGCTCCTGCTGCCCGGCGACGTCTTCGCCACCCGACCCGCCAACCCGGTGCTCCAGGAACTGGAGGACGCCCGCTCCTACGACGTCTCCGTCAACGACTGCTTCAAGCCCGTCTCCAAGTACTGGGACCGGATCAACCGTCCCGAGCAGCTCCCGTCCGCGCTCCTGGCCGCGATGCGCGTGCTGACCGACCCGGCCGAGACCGGCGCGGTGACCCTCGCGCTGCCGCAGGACGTCCAGGCCGAGGCGCACGACTGGCCGGTCGAGCTGTTCGCCGAACGCGTCTGGCGGATCGCCCGCCCGGTGCCGGAGCCGTCCGTCCTGGACGAGGCCGCCGCGCTCCTCCGCACCGCCGAGCGGCCCCTGATCGTCGCGGGCGGCGGCGTCATCTACTCCCGCGCGACCGGCGAGCTGGCCGCGTTCGCCGAGGAGACGGGCATCCCCGTCGCCGAGACGCAGGCGGGCAAGGGCTCGCTGCCGTGGGACCACCCGTCCTCGGTCGGCGCGATCGGCGCGACGGGCACCACCGCCGCCAACGCCCTGGCCCGCGACGCCGACGTGGTGCTGGGCATCGGCACCCGCTACAGCGACTTCACCACCGCCTCCCGCAGCCTGTTCGCCCGCCCCGGCGTCCGCTTCGTCAACCTGAACGTCGCCGGGCTCGACGCCGTCAAGCAGGCCGGAGTGCCCCTGACCGCCGACGCCCGCACGGGCCTCGCGGCCCTCCGAACGGCGACCGCCGGGCACACCGTCACACCGTCCTACCGCGCGGAGGCCGCCGAACTGGCCGCTCGCTGGAACGCCGCCGTCGACGCCGCCTACGCCCTCGGCCACGGCCCGCTCCCGTCCCAGCCGGAGATCATCGGCATCGTCAACGAGGTGAGCGGCCCCCGCGACGTCGTCGTGTGCGCCGCCGGCTCCATGCCCGGCGACCTGCACAAGCTGTGGCGCACCCGGGACCCCAAGGGCTACCACGTGGAGTACGGCTACTCCTGCATGGGCTACGAGATCGCGGGCGGCCTCGGCGTCAAGCTCGCCGCCCCCGACCGCGAGGTCTTCGTCCTCGTCGGCGACGGCTCCTACCTCATGATGGCCCAGGAACTCGTCACCGCCGTCGCCGACGACGTGAAGCTCGTGGTCGTCCTCGTCCAGAACCACGGGTTCGCCTCGATCGGCAACCTGTCGGAATCGGTCGGCGCCGAACGCTTCGGCACCGCCTTCCGCCTCCCGGGCGACCTCGCCGCCAGCGCCGCCGCCACCGGCGCCGACGTCCTCCGCGCCACCACCGCCGAAGAGTTCCGCACCGCCCTCCTGAAGGCCCGCGACTCGTCCCGCACGACCGTCGTCCACGTCGAAACCGACCCCCGCGTCGCGGCCCCCGACAGCGACGCCTGGTGGGACGTCCCGGTCGCCGAAGTCTCCACCCTGACCTCCACCCGCGCCGCCCGCACCCGCTACGAGGAGTCCAAAAAATCCCAACGCCCCCTCCTCTGAGTGGTCTACGCGGGGCGTGGTGCCTCGAACAGCAGGTCCGCTTGTCAACACCAAGTGCCTGCATGGCAGCAGCTACCCGAGTGATTCGAGGGCGCGGGCGATGAGCTCCCGGGCCGGTCGACCGTAGACGGCCGACCACTGGAGCTTGGCGAACGCCTTGGCGTAGAGAGCGATCTCGTGGGGCTGCGTGATCGTGAACTCGGCCGAGTAGGTCTCGACCATGACGGTGCGCTCATCGAACATGATGAACGAGTTGCCCGGCCAGAGTTGGTGCGCGGCCCTGGTGGGGATGATGCCCAGGCTCAGGCGAGGCAGGGACAGGACGGCCAAGAGCCGATCGAGTTGGCCGCGTAGGACGTCCGGGCCACCGATGTTGGTGTAGAGCGACTGCTCGCCGAGGATCACGTTGTAGCGGCGATCGCCTTGGTAGAGATACTGCTGTCGTTCCATCCGGGCCGCTACGCCCCGCTCGATGTCGTCGGGTATCTCGTAGAAGTCCACGACCTGCTCAAGCATCGCGGTGGCGTACTCCGCGGTCTGGAGGGTGCCCCAGACGAGGGCCGGGTGATAGACGCGGAAGACCCTGGTCTGCTCGTAGAGACTGATGGAGTGCTGCTGACGGATCTTGGTACCGGTCTGGAGCGTGCGCCTCCACTCCAGCCACATGGCGTTGATGTTCCGGACGGTCGCGATCAGTTCGAGGATGTGGTCTTCGGCGTTGCAGTGGCGGCACCAGATCCGGATGTCGTTCTCGTTGGCGGCGCGCTTGCCGTGCTCGATCCGGCTGACCTTGGACAAGTGCCACCCCGCCAGGGCAGCCAGAGCCCGCCCGGTGAGCCCCGCGTCCTTGCGGAGATCACGTAGGCGGGCTCCGAACGCCTCTCGTGCTTGCTGTGCCTGGCTCGACACGGCTTAGGCAGGCTTGTACTCGTCGTGCGGGGTGGCGAGTATCCACAACCGGTCCCGGATCCTGGTGCATTCGGCCACCGTGCCGGGGTCGGTGACCAGTTCGGAACCCTTGATGCGCCCGTCATCGTGGAAGTGGCCGACCGTGACCAGTTCATCGTCGAACAGCCACCAGTCGTTCCCGCCCACGGGGAACACGAGACCCTCGGGCACGAGGTGCCGGGGCAGCCAGCGGATGTCTTCTCCGGCCTCCCGGTTGAGCCGGGTGATGGAGTGTTCCCAGCGGATGTACTCGGTGAGTGGTTCGCTGATGACGCGGACTCGGCGAACGGTCTTCCCGGCTCGGGTAGCCTGCCGGACTCGCTCCAGCCAAGGCTGTAGCCAGGCGAAGTCGTCGGGTTCGCCACTGAGCCAGCGGGCTAGTGGGGCGTCCTCGTACGCGGCACCATAGGAGTCTTTGAGCTCCAGGTGGAAGGCGTCGCGTTTAAAGGCGCCGAGCAGTTCGTCTCGTTGGTCAGGCGTCATCAACTCCACTGTCGTTCTCCTCCAGCAGTGCCCGCAGGGCTTCCCTGGGGACCTCGATGCAGTCCTCGTTGTCCGGCAGGGCCAGCTCGGTGCGGATCTCGGGATCGGTGACTCGTGGCCCTTGAACGAGGTAGTCCCCGTTCTCCATCACGTGCACGATCGGGGGTGCCCAACTCGTCACCACGCCGTGAAGCCCGTCCTTGGACAGGTGCGCCAGGAGCCTGGCGTAGATCTCCACGCACGTCTCACCCTCCGGGATGTCGAGCTTGGCCAGGATCTCCGGATCGGTGACCTTGTAGCCCTGGAGGTAGGTCTGACGATCGGTGACGTAGAGGGTCGGGCTGTCGCCGCCAGATGTATCCTCGCCCAGGAACCGTATCCGCATGGTCGCCCTCCCGCCTGAGAGTTTGCCGACTCTTCAGCCACCACATCGTCAAACGGCCCTCCGATCTCGTCAAGAGTCGATGTGGCAAATAGCGGCAAACCACTTGGAGGCTTTTGCGCACCGTACTTACGGTGCCAGGTAACGCACAACGCGGATCGTCCAAACGAACGGAACCGAGGCGCGGGGATGGAAGCCCGGTGCGCAGCCGAAGGGAGTTCCAGGTGGGCAAGCATGATGAGAAGAAGGAAGGCGACGGCAAGTGGGACAGGCCGGTTCCTCCCAAGGACCCCAAGGACCCACCCGGAGGCGGCAAGCACGAGAAGGGCGGCAAGTAGGTGACCGACGCTGCGGAACTGTCCGCCCGGCTCATCACCGAACTCACCGAGGCGGGCGACCTGACGCCGGACTGGCGCGGGCCGTTGGGGAAGGTGGCCCGGCACCGGTTCATCCCCGACACCGTGTGGGTCGAGGACGGTGACCGGCTGCTGCCGGTGGATCGGGCCGACGATGAGACCGCATGGCTGGAGTTGTGCTACGCCAACGACTTCGTGGTCACGCAGGTGGACGACGGTGTCCCGGCCGGGCCAGGGCAGGTCGGCCGGGAGATCTCCAGTTCGGCCAGCCGCCCGGACGTGGTCGCGCGGATGCTGGCGGCACTTCAGGTCGAGCCGGGCATGTCGGTGCTGGAGATCGGCACCGGGACCGGGTGGAACGCCGCGTTGCTGGCCGAACGGCTCGGGGCCGACACTGTGACGTCAGTGGAGGTCGATCCGGTGGTGGCCGACCGCGCCCGCCGCGTGCTGTGGGAGGCGGGCTATCAGGTCACGGTCGCGGCCGGCGACGGCGTGCTGGGCTACCCGGCGTGCGCGCCGTTCGACCGGGTGATCGCCACTGTCGCCGCTGATCGGGTGCCGCGCGCGTGGGCGGAGCAGACGCGGCCGGGAGGCAGGGTGCTGGTGCCGTGGGCCACCGATTTCCACAACGGCGCGCTGGTGTCGTTCGTGGTGTCGCGGGACGGCTCCATGCGGGGCCGGATCGTGGGCAACGTGGCGTTCATGCGGCTGCGTGACCAGCGCGGCAAGCGGGCCTCGCTGGACCGCGACGTGCGCGACGTGGCCGGGTCTCGCCGTTCGTTCACCGGTCTGCACCCTTACGACGTGCTGGGCGAGTACAACGCCTCGTTGGCGATCGGGCTGAAGGTGCCGCACTGCAAGCTGATCGTCACCCATGACGACGGCGGGGCCTACACGGTGTGGCTGGTCGATCCGTGGTCGGGCTCGTGGGCCAGTGTGGAGCATCAGGCCGACGCGGAGAAGTTCCCGGTCCGGCAATCAGGCGACCGGGACCTGTGGCGGGAGGTGGAGGACGCCTACCGATGGTGGGACGGGCTCGACCGTCCTGCCGCTGACCGGTGGGGCCTGACCGTGACCGGCGAGGGCCAGTACGTCTGGCTCGACACCGAGGACCATCGGATCGACCGGTAGGGATGGGCCTCGCCGCCGGGGACGCTCAGAGTCCGGTGCCGTCCGCATGGCGGCCCGGCGCGCCGATGTGCGTCGCGTTGGCCGGACGCGGGGCGGCTTCGAGGGGACGTCGCAACGCCGGTGGTCAACTGGCGAGGAGACAGCGAGGCCGTGTCGAGTTCGAACAGCCGATCCATGGCGGGGAAAGGGCCGGTTCATCGGGAAGGCGGGTACTCGGCTCGGATCTGCCGGTCTGGCTCATCGTGGTACCCCCTCCGAGCGAACCTCCCGGAGCACCTTCCTGAATTCGCGAACAGCGGGCAGTTCCGGGTACCGCGCGGCCAGGACGTCATTCAAGTCCGCCGCCCGGGCTCGGAGGGAGTTGAACAGCCGCGGTGCGGCCAGCGCCTGGCGTCCGAGCGCAGCGGCCTCTTCGGGTTCGCCTAGTTGAGCAAGGGCAATGCCGAGATCGATACGGGCGATCGCTGTGCGACCCGGTACTGCGGTCTGGAGTGCGATGGCCGACTGCGCGTAACTCCTGGCCTTCTGGAAATCACCCTGTTCGGTGTCTCCGAGCCAGATGTACGCCTGCGCTGGATAGGACGTCATCGTGAACAACGCTTGTGAGCCGGTGTCCATCGCCAGGCGCAGCGGCGCGCGGCTCGGCAATTTGTCGTGGAGGTCGCCAGCCTGCTGGATCGAGTTCTCGCACTCCTCGCGGTTGCCGAGGCGGGCTTGAGCGCGTGCGGCCTGTGTGCGGAGGCGGACGGCGAGGGGGTGGGTTCTGTCTCTTATACACCTCTGATGCGGCCGAC
>NZ_SMKU01000333.1 GCF_004349215.1 Actinomadura rubrisoli
GGCCCGACGACGGCGGCGCCGGCCAGCACCAGCCCGAACGCGACCGCGGGGTGCATGTCCGGTGGCGCCGCCGCTGACCCCGGACGCTTTACCGCCTCCAGGACGAGCCCGGACGGCATCGTCGACCCGGCACGGTGGACGGGGACGCGGCGCCGGGTTAGCGTGCCACCAACAGCTTGATCGTTTTCGGATCGTCCTCATCGGGCCGCTCGGGGGCGGGAGGGAGCCGTCATGTACCGTCCCCGCAGATGCCTGGCCGCGCTCACCACCGGAGTGCTCGCCGTGACCGCCCTCAGCGCCCCCGGCGCCCGGGCCGGCGGCCACCACGCCGGGAAGGACCCCAGGCTGCTGCGCGTCCTGCGGTCGATGACGCTGGAAGAGAAGATCGCGCAGCTGTTCGTCCTGCAAGTGCACGGAAAGAGCGCCGACACCACCGACCCCGCCGCCGTCGCCGCCAACCGCAGGCTGTACGGGGTCGACAACGCCGCCCAGGTCGTCGCCCGCTACCACCCCGGCGGGTTCATCTACTACTCGGCCGGCCCCGCCAACGTCGAGAGCCCCGCCCAGCTCGCCGCGTTCTCCAACGGGATCCAGCGCGCCGCGATGGCCCAGCGCGTCCCGATCCCCGCCACGATCGCCACCGACCAGGAGGGCGGCATCGTCGCCCGCGTCCCGCCGCCCGCCACGCAGTCGCCCGGCGGCATGGCCCTGGCCGCCGGACGTCGCGCCGGCGACGCCGAGGCCCTCGCCCGCATCACCGGACGGGAACTGCGCGCCATCGGGATCAACCAGAACTACGCGCCCGACGCCGACGTCAACGTCAACCCCGCCAACCCCGTCATCGGCGTCCGCTCGTTCGGCTCCGACCCGGCGCTGGTGTCCTCCATGGTCACCGCGCAGATCGACGGGTACCGCGCCGGGAACGTCACCGCGACCGTCAAGCACTTCCCCGGCCACGGCGACACCACCACCGACAGCCACACCGGCGTCCCGCGCATCGGCCACACCCGCCAGGAGTGGGAGCGGCTCGACCTGCCGCCGTTCCGCGCCGCGATCGCCCGCGGCGCCGACTCGATCATGACCGCGCACATCGTCGTCCCCGCGCTCGACCCCTCCCTGGACCCCGCCACCCTGTCGCGGCCCATCCTCACCGGCATCCTGCGCGACCGGCTGCGCTACCGCGGCGTCGTCGTCACCGACGCGCTCGACATGCAGGGCGTCCGCGACAAGTACGGCGACGAGCGCATCCCCGTCCTCGCGCTCAAGGCCGGCGTGGACGTGCTGCTCAAGCCCCCTGCCGACGCCTCCGGCAACGGCGTGTTCGCCCGCCAGCTCGCCGCCGTCGCCGGCGCGGTCCGCAGCGGCGAGCTCACCGAGCGGCGCGTCGACGAGTCGGTCTACCGGATCCTGGAGCTGAAGAACAGGCGCGGACTGTTCCGCGCCCCCTACGCCGACGAGTCCCGCGTCGGCCGCGCCGTCGGCACCCCCGCCCACCTGGCCGCCGCGCAGCGCGCCGCCGACCGCGCCACCACCCTGGTCAAGAACGACGGCGGCGTCCTGCCGCTGCGGCCCGGCCCCCGCAAGGTCCTGGTCACCGGATGGGGCGCCGCCGCGACCGCCGCCCTGGCCACCGAGATCGGCAGGCGCGGCGCCGCCACGACCGTCCGGGAGACGGGCCTGAGCCCCGGCCAGGCGGCCGTCGACCGGGCCGTCGCCGCCGCCCGGGACCAGGACCTGGTCGTCGCCGTCACCAACCGCGCCTGGGACGTGCGGACCGACGGCGCCCACCAGGGCCCCGGCCAGATGAACCTCGTCAAGGCGCTCGTCGCCACCGGCCGGCCCGTCGTCGTCATCGCCGCCCGCGACCCCTACGACATCGCCTACTTCACCGAGGCCCGCACCTACCTGGCCACCTACTCCGCCACCGCCGAGTCGCTGCGCGCGGCCGCCAAGGCCCTGTTCGGCGAGATCGACCCGCGCGGGCGCCTGCCGGTCGCCATCCCCGCCCGCGACCGGCCCGGCACCCTCCTCTACCCCTTCGGCCACGGCCTGAGCTACCGGCACTGACCCCGCGGGACGGCCCGAGCCCGCCCGGCGCCGTGCCCAGGACCACCGGAAATCCACGTGCGCCGGGACGGCCCGCCCCGGCAGGATGATCTCCATGGCCCTCCCTTCGAACCCCGACGCGGCCGGCGGGCCCCTTCCCGGATGCCTGATCATCTCAGGGCTCCCCGGGGCCGGAAAGACCACGGTGTCGCGCCTGGTGGCGGCCCGGCTGCCGCGCTCGGCCCGCCTGGACGGCGACGACGTCGCCAACATGATCGTCAACGGCCGGGTCCGGGTCGACCAGCCGGGCGAGGAGTCCCGGCGGCAGCTGCGGCTGCGCGCCCGCAACCTGTGCGCGCTGGCCGCGAGCTTCGCCCGGGACGGCTTCACGCCGGTCATCGACCACGTCGTCCCCGACCGGGACGTGCTGGCGTTCATGGCCGGCGGCCTGCGCCCGCTCCCGGTCATGTTCGTGGTCCTCGCGCCGCCGCTGGAGGTGTGCCGCCGCCGCAACCTCGCGCGGCCCGCCCGCGAGCGCGTCGACTTCGACTTCGGCCCGCTCGACCGGTCGATGCGCGAGGAGCTGGACGGGACCGGCTGGTGGCTGGACACCGCCGCCATGACCCCCGAGGACACCGCCGACGCCATCACCGCGCACGCCCGCCGCCGCGCCCTCGTCGCGGCCTGAGGCCGCCCGCCCCCACCAGCGGTCGCGAGCGCCCGGTCCGGCGCCCGGTCCGGCGACTCGTCCGGCCCAGCACTTGACGGACCGCGCCGGAAGGGCCACCTTTCTCATTGACAGGAAAGTTTCCTTTGAGTTGGCGGGCCGTCCATCCGGGCGACCCCCGGCTCACTCCGCACTCCAGGTCCCCAGGACCTCCCCGCCAAGGAGACGCAGGATGCCCAGGAAGACCAGCCTCGCGCTCGCCGCCGCCACGACCGTCGCACTCCCGGTGGCGCTCGCGGTCCCGGCCCTCTCGCACGGGTTCACCAACTCGCCGCCGAGCCGCAGCTACCTCTGCGGCACGCACAAGGTCACCAACTGCGGCCAGGTCGAGTGGGACCCCGACGGCGTCGAGGGCCCCAAGGGGTTCCCCCAGAGCGGCCCGCGCGACGGCACGATCTGCGCCGGCGCCGACGGCCGCTGGTCGCCCCTCGACGACCAGCGCGGCGGCACCGGCTGGCCCGCGACCAAGGTGACCGCCGGCGCCATCAGCATCGCCTGGCGCTTCACCGCCCCGCACTCCACCACGTCGTTCCGCTACTTCCTCACCAAGGACGGATGGAACACCACGCAGCCGCTGACGCGCGCCGCGCTGGACGCCACGCCGTTCCTGCAGCAGAACTACAACGGGCGCCAGCCGTCCACCACCGCCACCCACACCGGGACCCTCCCGGCGCGGCACGGCCGGCACATCCTGCTCGCCGTGTGGGACATCGCCGACACCGGCAACGCCTTCTACCAGTGCTCCGACGTCGACTTCGGCTGACGTCAGGCGCACCGGCGCCCCGGTTCCGGGCGGCGGCCGCTGCCGCCGCCCGGAACCGGGGCGTGTTCCACTCCGCGCCGCACGGGCGCGGGACACCGCACCTGGGCGATGCCCTGGTGCCCCGAACCCGCTAACCGCGCCCGGGGCGACCGCACCCGCTGACGGGACCCGCGTGGCCCGGGCCCGGGTGGCCGGGTCCGCTGACCAGGCCCGCGTGGACCCGGGTCCGGGAGGCCCGGGGCCCGGGCGGCCGGGTCCGCTGACCGGGCCCGCAGGTCAGGACGCCTTGGCGCCGACCGCCTTCATCAGCGCCGGCCAGACCAGGCGCGCCTCCCGGGCCCGCGCGGGCGGTTGTGGCGGCCGTCGCCGTAGATGTGCGCGGTGCAGGGAATCCGCCGGGTGTGTCCTGCACCCCACCGAAACGATCTGCGAGGCGGAGTAACAAAAGCCCCCGCCGCATTGCGGAGAAGTGGGACTTTCCCCGAATCCCGCCGCATGAGGCAGGATCGAGGGATGCGGGTGCCCCGGTCGGGGGGCGGGCGCCTTCGCGGTCGGCCGCCTCCCCACGCGTTGCCGGTGGCCGCCGCCGTGGTGACGGCGGCGGCCACCCTCGACGTGCTCGCCGGGGGCCCGCTCCGCCACCTGGACCACTGGGTGTTCTCCGGCGGCCTGCCCGCCCGCTCGGGGGCCTGGCACTGGGCCTGGCGGACGGTCGTCAACGGCGGCCAGTACTGGCTCGCCGGGTCGCTGGCCGCGATCACCGCGGTCGTGGTCGCCTGGCGGTCCCGCAGCGCGGCGCTGCTGGTGCGCGCCGGGATCTGGCTGGCCGCGAGCGAGGGGACGATCCGGGGCGCGCAGCTGGCGTTCGGCCGGACGCCGCCGCGCACCGGGCAGGACGCGCTGTTCGCGGGCGGCTTCCTGTCCTACCCGTCCGGCCACGCCGCCAACGCCGCCGCCTGCCTGCTGTTCGCCGCGGCGCTGGCCGGGGCGTCCCGCGGCTGGACGGCCGCCGCGCACGCCCTGGCGGCCGGGGTGGCCCTCGCCGTGGTCGCGCTCGGCTACCACTGGCCGACCGACGCGCTCGCCGGGTGGGGGCTCGGCGTGCTGATGGCCTGCGCGGGCCGCGCCCTGGTCGTCCCCCGCACCCGCGCCCCCGATCGCAGGACCGGCACCGCACTCGACGGTGACCGATCGGTCACTTGAGCGCGTTCACCCCTGCGTGACGGCGGACTCCTCCAGCAGCGCCGCCAGCTCACGCGGCCGGGAGAACATCGGCCAGTGCCCGGTGGGCAGCTCCCGGTAGGTCCAGCCGGGCCCGGTCATCAGCGCGAAGACCGGGTTCCCGCCCGCGGCCATCTGCCGCACCATCTCGACCGTGAAGGTGTCGAGGATCAGCGTGCGCGGGACGTCGGGCAGCGGCTCGGGACGCGTCAGCGGCTGCGTCACCGTCCCGAACGGCTGGGGCGTGCCGCGCTCGCGCATCGCCGCCAGGTGCTCCTCGCTCAGCCCCGCCAGGTTCACCGGGTCGGCCCCGGGGTCGAACGGCGGCACCGCGAGCCGCCACCCGTCGCCCTCCGCCGCGACCCGCTTCTCCATCGCCGCGCGCGTGTCCGGGTCGTAGAAGTCGATGCCGGCCAGCCCCGACGGCATCGGCCCGGTGTCGACGTAGACGATCCGCGCGACCCGCTCGGGGACCCGGTCGGCCGCCCCCGTCGCCGCCATGTTCGCCCCGCTGTGCGCGACCAGCACCACCTCGCGCAGCCCGCCGTCCTCGATCAGCCCGGCCAGGTCGGCGATGTGGGCGTCGAGATCGACGTGCGGACCCGCCTCGCCCGCCCGCTCGGCCAGCCCCGGCGGCGTCACCGCGTGCACCTCGTGCCCGCCGGCCCGCAGCCCGGCCGCCACCTCGTCCCACGCCCAGCCGCCGAGCCAGAAACCGGGAACCAGTACGAACGTCGCCATGTCAGCGCCCTTCCTCGTGAATGTGATCCCAGCGTAAAGTCGATACCGGACAGAAACCGCCCGGATTAAGCGAGTGACCCGTGTCACACCCCACGACCCGCGTCCTGGCCATGCTCGAACTGCTGCAGGCCAACCACCGCATCCGCGGGACCGAGCTGGCGCGGCGGCTCGGCGTGGACGAGCGCACCGTCCGCCGCTACGCCGCCCGGCTGGAGGACCTCGGCGTCCCCGTGGTCGCCGAACGCGGCCGCTACGGCGGCTACCGCCTGATGCCGGGCTACAAGCTGCCGCCGCTGATGCTCACCGACGACGAGGCCACCGCCGTGGTCCTGGGCCTGCTCGCCGGGCGCCGGATGGGCCTGCCCGGGCAGGCCACCGAGAGCGCCCTGGCCAAGGTCCAGCGCGTCCTGCCCGCCGCGCTGCGCGAGCGGGTCCAGGCGCTGCGGGAGACCCTCGGGTTCACCCTCGCCGCCCGAGACGCCGCCGCGCCCGCCACCGAGGCCCTGCTCACCCTCGCCGCCGCGGCCCGCGAGCGGCGCCGCGTCCGGCTGCGCTACCGCTCCTGGCGGGGCGCCGACAGCGAACGGGACCTGGACCCCTACGGCCTGGTGTTCCACTCCGGCCGCTGGTACGTCACCGGCCACGACCACCGCAGCGGCGAGGTCCGCACCTTCCGGGTCGACCGCGTGGCCTCGGCCGAGCCCGGCACCGCCGCGTTCGAGATCCCCGGCGGCGTCGACCCCGTCCGGCACGTCACCCGGTCACTGGCCGCCGTCCCCTACGCCCACGAGGTCGAGGTGGTGCTGGAGACCTCCCTCGCCGAGGCCCGCCGCCGCGTCCCCGCCTCCACCGCGACGCTCACCGAGGTGGACGGGGGAGTGCTGATGGCCACCCGCGCCGAACGCCTGGACGGCATGGCGCGGATGCTCGCCGGACTCGGCTGGCCGTTCATCGTCCGCCGCCCCGCCGAACTGCGCGACCACGTCCGCGACCTGGCCAGGACCCTCACCGAGCAGGCCGGCCGCTAGGGCTCAGCTCTTCTCGCGGGCGTGCCACTCGTCCTGGAGCATCGCGTAGACGATCTCGTCGGTCCATTCGCCCTTGACGATCTCGTTCTCCACCAGGTGCGCCTCGCGGCGCATGCCCAGCCGCTCCAGGACGCGGGCGGACGCGGCGTTGCGGCCGTCCAGCCGGCCCACGATGCGGTGCAGGTCCAGCCCCTCGAAGCCGAGCCGCAGCACGACCTCGGCCGCCTCGGTCGCGAAACCCTTGCCGTGGTAGCCGGGATTGAGGATGTAGCCGATCTCGCCCTGGCGGTGCTCCCGGCTGCGCCACTGCAGGTTGACCTCGCCGATCACCGCGCCGGTCTCGCGCCACACCACCGCCAGGACCAGCCAGTCGCCCTCCTTGTCGACGGTGGAGGCCGTCATCTTCTGCTTCAGGAAGGACCTGGACTCCTCCAGGTTCCGGGGCTCCCAATACAGGAACCGCGCCACCTCCGGGAGGGACTGGTAGGCGAACAGGCCCTCCAGGTCGCCCTCACGGAACGGCCGCAGGGTCAGCCGCTCGGTCTCGATGGGATATGTGGGACGCAGCACATGGTGATCCTATTCACGTGATTCCCTGTTGGGCGACCCGTGATTTCCCGGAAACCGCCCCGAAGCCCGAAGTTCGTCCTCCCGCCGCCCGTTTCCGGAGCCGTCCGCGCCGCGCGGCCCGTCCATTCCGGCCTCGCGCCTGTCCGCCTCGTCGAACGCGCGGGTGTCGCGCAGCTCCACATAGGGCTCCCGCTCGGGCGGCAGGCCCGAGGCGATGGCCCGCCCGCGCTCCAGCTCGGCGTTCAGCTCCGCGCCCAGCAGGATCGCCAGATTGGTGATCCACAGCCAGACCAGGAAGACGATCACACCGGCGAGGCTGCCGTAGGTCTTGTTGTAGGAGGAGAAGCCCGCCACGTACAGCGCGAACGCCGCCGAGGCCACCAGCCACAGCGCGATGGCCAGGACACCGCCCGGGGTGACCCACCGGAAGCCGCGCTTGGCGTTCGGCGCCGCCCAGTACAGCAGCGCGAACAGGAAGCTCACCACGATCAAAAGGACGGGCCACTTGGCGATGTTCCAGGTGGTGACGGCCGCCGAGCCGAGCCCGAGCAGGTCGCCGGCCTTGCGGGCCAGGGGGCCCGACACCACCACGGCGATCGCCGACGCCGACAGCAGCACCAGCGTGACCAGCGTGACGCCGATGCGGATCGGGACGGTCTTCCAGATCGGACGGCCCTCGGGGATGTCGTAGACGATGTTGGACGCGCGCATGAACGCCCCGACGTAGCCCGACGCCGACCACACCGCCGCGGCCAGGCCGACCAGCGCGACCACCCCCGCGCCGCCGCGGTTGCCCTGGAGCTCGGTGAGGGAGCTGACGAGCAGGTCCTTCACCGGGCCCGGGGCCAGCCCGCCCACGTTCTTGATCAGATCCTGGGTCACCGACCGGCCGCCCAGACCGACCAGCGACACCACCACCAGCATCGCCGGGAAGATCGACAGGACGGCGTAGTAGGTCAGCGCGGCGGCCCAGTCGGACAGGTTGTCGTGCTTGTACTCGCCCGCGGTGCGCTTGAGCGCGCGCCCCCACGACGGCGGGGGCAGGTCGGTGGGGCCGGCGGGTGTGCTCATGACTGCCTCTCTCGCTCTCTCGCGGCGGCTGTCAGAACGGACGGCGCCGCACCCGCACCGGGCCGGACCGGGAGCGCCGGAACCGCGCCTTGACCGCCGGCGACCGGTCGCGGCGGCGCCGCACCAGCACCGCCACCAGCGCGACCGCCCCCGCCGACGCGGCGACCGCGCCGCCCTGCCGCGCCCTGGCCTTGCCCTGCCGGGACGTCGCCGCGCCCTTGGCCGTGGACGCCCGCGACGACGCGGCGTCCCGGGCCGAGACGGCCTTATCACGAGCCCTGTCCCTGGCGTGGGCTGCCTTCTCCTTCGCCATGCCCTTCACATCGGCCTTGGCCGCCAGCGCCTCGACGGTCTCCCCGAGGTCGTGGCGGGCCCGGTCCACCTCCTGGCGCAGCTCCTCGGTCCCGGCGTCGGCGCCGTGCCTGCCCTGGGTCGTCATCGGTGCGCCCTCTCCTTGATCTCGCTGACGGTCTGGCGCGCGCCGTCCATCGCCATCTCGGGCTTGGGGGGCGTGGCCTGCGCGGTCTGCCTGCGGCCCAGCATCGCCAGCACACCCGCGACCGCCAGCAGCACCGCGCCGACGATCAGCGCCGACGCCCACACCGGCAGCACCAGCGCCAGCGCGGCGACCGCCGCCGCCAGCAGCACCCCCACCCCGTACAGCGACACCAGGCCCGCGCCGCCGAACAGCCCGGCGCCCGTCCCGGCGTGCCGGCCCTTGTCCTTCAGCTCGGCCACGGCCAGACGAAGCTCCGCCCGCATCAGCTCCGACACCTGCTGGGTGGCCTGCCTCACCAGCTCGCCGGTGCCCTGCCCGTCGTGCTCGCCCGGCACCGTCCGGGCGTGATCCTGCCGGGACGCGCCGTCGTGCCGGGACGCGCCCGCGGTTCCGGCACCTGTTCTGCCGTCGTGTGTCGGCCGCACGGTGCTCATAGCCTCTGGGCCCCCTCCACGTGCTCTCCGTTTCCGAAGCCTGCTTCAAGCTTGGACTAGAGCCCGTTCCCCCTGCTCGCGACCTAAACGTCACGCCCCCGCCCACCCAGGCCACCGCCGCGGACGCGGCTCACCCGAGCCGCGCACCGCTCGCGCAGCTGCCCCGACACGTTGGTGGCGTTCCACACGAACGACCGTCCGGCACGCAGGTGCCCGCGCGCCAGGTAGTGACCGCGGCTCTGTAACCGCGGCCCGCCGTCGGCGGAGAAGCTGATGCCGCGGTTCGCGCCGTCCGGCTTCTCCTCCACCACCAGGTACCGCCCGGCGATCGCGTCGAACGGCACCGAGGCCAGGTCGTGGTCACCGGGCTGGAGCCGGGAGCTTTTGATGTGCCGTGTCCGGGGGTACTTGCGAAGCACGCCGACCGTTCTAAGGGTCACACCCGCCCTGCCAACCGGATATCAGCGGGACGGGACGACGCGCACCAGCCCCAGCGCCGCCAGCCACAGGGCCAGGCTCACCCACGCCAGGGTGTGCAGGCCCGCGGTGAAGTGCGCCGGGCGCAGCGCCGAACCAGCGACCGCCCCGTACACCGCGACGCCGAGAGCGGTCCCGACCTGGCGGGCGGTGTTGTTGAAGCCCCCGGCCAGCCCGGCGTGCCCGGACGGGACGGCGCGCATCGCCGCGGCGACCACGGCCGTGACGATCAGGCCGTCCCCGATCCCGACGCCGAGCAGCACCGGCAGCAGCGCCCCGTAGGAGCCGCCCGGGCCCGTCGCCAGCAGGCCGAGGGACCCGGCGGCGGCGATGGCGGTCCCGGCGGCGAGGGGCACCCGCGTCCCGAACCGCGCCGTGAGCCGCCCGCTCACCGGCGCCAGGATCGCCAGCGGCACCGCCATCGGCAGCAGCATCGCCCCGGCGGCCAGTGCCGAGCGGTGCTCGGCCTGCTGCAGCCGGAGGGTCGCCACGAACAGCACCCCGTTCGTGGCGAGGTTCATGATCAGCGCGATGCCGCCCGCGCCCAGGAACGCCGGGGCCCGCAGCAGCCCGCCCGGGACCATCGGCGCCGCCGCCCGCCGCTCCGCCACCGCGAACGCCGCGGCGGCCGCCACCGTCAGGACGGCCGTCGCCGCGGCCGTGCCGCGCTGCCCGTGCCCGAAGGCGATCACCGTCCAGACCAGGCCGCCGAGCACGACGGGGGCCAGCGCCATCCCCGCCAGGTCCAGCGGGACGGCCCGCCGCTCTCTCGCCCCCGCCTCACCGACGACGGCGAGCACGCCCGCCATCGCCGCCGCCACGATCGGCACGTTCAGCAGGAAGATCCACCGCCAGCCGGCGGAGTCGACCAGCAGCCCGCCCAGCAGCGGCCCCGCGGGCAGCGCCGTCGTCGGTG
>NZ_SMKU01000334.1 GCF_004349215.1 Actinomadura rubrisoli
GGCGGCAGGGCCAGCGCGCCGATCGGGACGTTGACCAGCAGGATCCAGCGCCAGGACAGCGCGTCGGTGAGGAGGCCGCCGACCAGGTTGCCCGCCGTCCCGCCCGCGAGGCCCACGGCCGTCCACGCGGCGAGGGCCCGCGGGCGCACGTCCTCGGCGAAGGTCGTGGTGAGGACGGTCAGCGTGGCCGGGGCGAGGATGGCGGCGCCCGCGCCCTGGACGGCGCGGGCGGCGATCAGTGCGGCGCGGTTGTCGGCCAGGCCGCCCGCCAGGCTGGCCAGGGTGAACAGCGCGAGGCCCAGGACGAAGGTCCGGCGGAGGCCGTAGAGGTCGGCGAGGCGGCCGCCGAGCAGCAGCAGGCCCGCGAAGGCCAGGGCGTAGGCGCCCGCGACCCATTGCAGGTCGACGGGGCCGAAACGCAGGTCGTCCTGGATCGAGGGGAGCGCGACGTTCACCACCGAGACGTCCAGGACGACCATGAACTGCGCGGCGCACGCCAGGGCGAGCACCGTCCGGTCGCGTCGGGTCATGGCCACCTTCGTGATACGTCTGTATCATAATGATACATGCGTATCAGGACGCTGGTGCGAGAGGATCGAGCCGTGCCGAGAACCGCCGATCACGACGCGCGCCGGGAACAGATCGCCGACGGGCTGGTCCGCGTCGCGGGACGGGACGGGCTGCACGCCGTGACCATGCGGTCGGTGGCCGCCGAGGCCGGGGTGTCCCTGCGGCTCGTCCAGTACTACTTCGACAGCAAGGCCGAGCTCATGAACGCGGCCCTGCGGCGCCTGGAACGGCTGAGCCGCGAGCGGTGGGAGGCGCGGCTGGCCGCGCTGCCGGAGCCGTCACCGCGCGCGTTCGTCGAGGCGCTGCTGGAGGAGGCGTTACCCACCGACCCCGAGAGCCGCGCGTTCCACCAGGTGTGGACGTCCTACGCCGTCCTGTCGATCACCGACCCGTCGCTGGCGGCCCGGCCGTTCGTGGACGGGCCGGACCGCCTGGAGCGGCAGATCGCCGAGGCGCTGGACGGCGCGATCCGGCGCGGCGCCGATCCGCGGACGGAGGCCGCGCGGCTGCTCGCGCTCGTCCACGGGCTGGGGACGGGCGTCCTGGTCGGGCAGCGGAGCCCCGCGGCGGCCCTGGACGTCCTGCGGTACCACCTGGACGAGCTGTTCAGCGGCAGCGGCGCAGATCCAGGTCCGCCCGCCCACCGCGATCGACCTGGACCTTGACCGTCGAGCCGTGGCCGTGGCCGTGCGGGGTGCAGGTGAGCGTCCAGCTCTCCTTCACCAGGCCGGTCACCGGGTGCTGGCCCTCGGGCGTGAACGGCGACTCGGGACGGACCGAGGGGTTGACGTCCCACACGAAGCGGCCGCTCGGCGGCACCCGCATCGTGGACGTCAGCCGGGTCGGGACGGGCAGCGGCCGGCCGGTGCCGGGCGCCGGGGACGTCCACAGCGTGAAGCTCTTGCTGATCGTCAGGGTGGCGCCGCCGGGGGCGCGGCCCCGGATGACCGAGTGCGCGTCGCGGGACGCGGCGTTGCCGAGCGCCACCAGGAACGCGCCCCGGGCGCCCTTGCCCGCCGTGGGGCCGCTGCCGTAGTACTCGCCGATCAGGCTCTCGAACGCGGGGTGGAACGACTCGCGGCCGAACTCGAAGGTGTAGCCGAGACCGCGGGTGGCGTAGTACGACCAGTCGTTGGTCTCGCCGGTCGTCTCATAGTCGTCGCCCGACCGCATGCCGGTGTAGCCGTTCTGCGCCGACATCCGGTCGCTGAGCGCCTTGTAGGCGGTCTCGTCCGGGGTGTCGCCCTCGGCCTTGCTGAAGTAGGGGCGCAGGATCGTCCCGCCGTAGGTGTGGTTGGTGATCAGCGTGGTGACCTGGCGTGAGGTGACCAGGTCGCGGATGTTGCGCGACTCGGGCTCGGAGAACGGGCCCGCGCCGTGGTAGTCGCTCGCGCGGACGTTCGTGCTCGACCCGGTGCCGCCCCAGCCGAACCCGTAGTTGCGGTTCACGTCGACGCCGAGCTGGGCGTTCTCCGGCCGGGTGCAGAGCGGGGGAGGGGCGTCGCGGCCGTCGGCGACGCGGCAGTTCTTGCGCTTGTTCTCCAGCGCGCCGCCGCGCGAGGCGTCGAAGCCGTCCGGGTTGACCACCGGGACCAGGACGACGCGCGTGGTGTCCAGCAGCCGGGTGACGGCGCGGTCCCGCCGGTCGCCGCGGAGCAGGTCGTACCCGAACTCCATGGTCATCTCGCCGGACGGCCATTCGCGCGCGTGGTGCAGGCCGACCATGAGGAACACCGGGCGCCCGTCGCGGGCGCCGACGCGGTGGCCGATCTCGATGCCGTGGACCGGCCGTCCCTCCAGGGTCCGCTCGGGCAGCGTGAACCGGCGGACGCGGTCGGGGTGGCGGCGCGCGAGCGCGGACATCTCCGACTCGTAGTCGTCCAGCGTCCGGTAGGAGGTGCGGCCGCTGGGCAGCGGCGACCTGGCCGTCCCGGCGGCGTAGGCGCGGTCCTGCGCGCGGGTGGCGCCGAGGTCGGCGACCCGGACGCGCCAGGTGTAGCCGGCCGCGCGCAGGACCGCCGCGTCGGACGGGGCGTGCAGGACGACGTCGGCCCAGCCGGGGCCGGTGGCCTCGGTGAGGTCGAGGTCCAGCGCGGCGAGGCGCCGGGCCGCGGCGGCGTCCGGCACGCTCACCCGGACGAGCTGCTCGGCGGCCGGCCCGCCGGGGGAGGCGGACGCGGACGGGACGGCGGAGGCGAGGGCGCCGGTGAGTGCCAGCGCGGCGACGGAGGCGAGCAAGGACCGCATGAAGCACCTCTCGCGGGGGGACCGGAGGTCGCTTCATGATCCATAAGGCCGGGACGGCGCGGCACGGGCAATGTATGCCAGCGTTCGGCCCCCGGCTCCGGCCGATCTTTCCCTATCAGCCGGGCCGGTCTTCCTGCCCCGTATGCGCCTTGACGTGCACGGGCGTGCTCCGAACGGTCAAGCCGAACGGTCAGGGCCTGCGCGCCACGCCGCCGAAGGAGTCGATCGGGCGCGGCTCGCCGATCTCCGGGAAGTCCGGCCTCCACAGCGGCGTCGACACCACGCCCGGCTCCACCAGTTCCAGGCCGTCGAACAGCGCCTCGATGTACTGCGGCGTGCGGGCGTGGTACGGGACCGTCCCGGCCCGGGCGCACAGCCGGAGCGCCTCGCCGCGCGCGGTGGCCTCGGCGGGCGTCCACTCGTCGACGCCCAGCACGTTCGTCCCGTCGTTGATCGCGACGAGGCTGCCGGACGGGAGCACCTCCACCAGGCGGCGGACGATGGCGGGCGGGTCGTCCTCGTCCGGCACGTTGCCGACGATGCCGAGCAGCAGCAGGCCGACGGGCTCGGAGAGGTCGAGGACGGCCGCGGCCTGCTCGATGATGGCCTCCGGGGCGCGGACGTCGGCCTCGATGTAGGCGCACGTCCCGTCCGGGACGGCGGTGAGCAGCGCGCGGGCGTGCGTCACCACCAGCGGGTCGTTGTCCACATAGACGACCCGGGCGCCGGGGACGTCGCGCTGCGCCACCTCGTGGGTGTTGTCGACGGCGGGCAGCCCCGTCCCGACGTCGAGGAACTGCCGGATGCCCTGACCCGTCATGAAGTGCACCACGCGGACCAGGAACGCCCGGGACTGCCGGGCCACGTCGGCGATCTCCGGGTACACCTCGGCGATCCTGTCGCCGACCTCGCGGTCGATCGGATAGGTGTCCTTGCCGCCGAGCCAGTGGTTCCAGAGGCGGGCCTGGTGCGGCCTGGTGGCGTCGATCACGGGGGTCGACAGGGGCGCGCCGTCGTCCATGGGGGACCTTCCGGGAGTTCCTGACAATCTTCAACCCGTCAGAGTAATCACGTCCGTCCGGAGGGACGCCGTGCGAAACGGGCCGTGCCTGCGGCGTCGCGCGACTGTCCGGATGCGGCCACCCGCTACCGGAAAGGGGATCTCGGAGGAGCCGGAAACGGGCCGTCTGGCCGGGCAGAGACTCACTCCGGATTACGGTCGATGTTATCGCGGGTTTTGGCCGTCCGGAGGAGGATGGCCTGGGGCGTGCTCCGTTCGCCCGTCCGTGGCTGCGCCTGACGACCATATTGCGGACAGACCGTAATACGGGACGGTTTTGAAGCCCGAATCAGGGGCTCTGGGACGCCCGGTCCGATCTGGTTGGCGCGTCTGCCTGCAATGCCCGGCCGTGTCCGCCTATAGTCCTGGTGATCTTGACGGGGCGGAACTCAGTCGGGCTTGGGGAAGAGGTAGACCATTGACAGCAGAATGCCGGCGACGGCCACGCCCGCGAGCGTGAAAGCGGCCGCGCGCTTGCCTTCGTAGCGGGCTGCGCGGATGAGCAGGAATCCGCCTATGAGGAATCCCGCGGCGCCGAAGAGGCCGCCGAAGAAAGGGATGAACGCGCAAGCGATCCCGTAAACCGCGCCCATGACAATGAGCATTCCGCCCACCACGCGCAGGCGGACATGATGACCCATCTCGCTCTCACTTCCTCGCTGTGGACGGCGGACCAGATCCTGTCAGCCTTCCGACAGCGGCGCAAGAGAGCGGGCGCCGTCCCGCCGTGACCATTGATGGAAGGAGAACAGATGTCGTTCCGGGTCGAACCCGGCGCGCTGGAAACGTTCGGCACGTCCCTCGACGGGCTTTCCGGTGACGCGAAGAAGGCCAAGACCTATGTCGATTCCAGTCAGCAGCAAGTGGACGAGAAAAGCGGAGTGGTCTTCGGTTTTCTCTATACCCTGGGGGTCCTGCGCATCGGCGACGCCGTTCAGAAGAACGTCGCGCGGCTCGACGCCCTCACCGCCACGTCGGCGAAGGAACTGCACAAGTGCGCCGAGGTCTACCGGCACACGGAGAAGAAGAACGCCGAGAGGATCGACGGGATCTACCCGAAGTAGCGCCGTTTCGAAAGGGGTCACATGACCGCATCACCCGCCGCCAAGCTGGTCGCGCCGACGACGGCCGAGCCCATGCCCAAGGCCGTCGACATCACGCTGTCCCTCACCGACTTCGTCAGCCCGAGCCACTGGCTGCTGTGGGCGATCGACAAGATCTGCGGAGTGAACCCGGCGGAATGGCTGGCCAAGCAGCTCGCCGGCGACTGGGAGTCGATCTCGAAGTTCTCGTCCGCCCTTGAGCATGTGAGCGAGTTCTACACGGCCTACGCCAAGGACGTGCGGGACGGTTCCGGCGCCATGCTGAAGAGCTGGGAGGGCAACGCCGCCGACGCGTGCGGGACGTACTTCAAGAGCTTCGCGGACTCGATCGACAAGCAGGTGGCCCCGATCAAGACCGTGGCCGGGGAGTGCCAGTCGACCGCCTTCGGGGCGTGGTCGTCCGCGAAGGCCGCGGTGAGCGGCCTGGAGGCGGTCCTCGACCTGGCCGTCATGATCGCCATCGAGGCCGCCGCCTCGGCCGCCACCAGCTGGACCATCGTCGGGCCCTCGGTGGGGATGGCGCTGATCATGGCCCAGATCGGGCTGGCCATCCAGAAGTGGCTGAAGATCATCGGGTACGTCGGGCTGACCGTCGCCGCGGTCTTCGGCCTCATCGGCCTGATCAGCGGCCTGCTCGGCTCGATCCACGGGCTCGACGCCCAGCCCTTCCCCAAGGGCGCCTACGACAACAAGGTGATCTGAGGATGACGGAGTTCGACGAGACCGGCCTGCCGATGATGGACGTCGCCCGCGGCGACGAGAACGCCTCCCGGCGCGTGCGCGGCAACCTGGAGCTGCTCCGGGACAACTCCGGGGACCCGGAGTTCCGGCGCCTGGTCCAGGAGGTTCTGGACGGGCGGCGGTCACTGCGGGAAGCGACGCACGTCCCGGCCTTCGCCGCGGGGATGACCCCGCACATCGACCGGTTCAACGAGAAGTGGGAGGAGGTGATGGGCGAGGATCAGGAGGTCCTGGACGACGAGCAGGTCGAGCGGTTCAAGAGCCTCCAGGCGGAGGTGAAGAGCAAGATGGACGAGATCACGCGGAAGGTGGAAGAACTACAGCGGCTTCAGAACGACCTCCAGACCGGCGGCTGACGCGGGGAAGGCGGCTGAACTGGGGAACGATGGCTAGGCGGGCGGCGGGAGTTCGCCGCCGGCCTCGGCGGCCTGGGCGAGCCGGTCGCGGAGGGTGCGGACGAGCGCGTCGCCCTGCTCGGTGAGCCGCTCGATCGCGGGGAGCGCCAGGTCGTCGCGGACGGTGTCGGCGAGCAGTTCGTCGTACTCGTGGGCCTTCTCGGCGAGGGCCTCCAGGTGGCGGTGGGCGCGCAGCGCCTCGTCGGCCGCGCGGGCGCGCTCGGCGTAGCGCTCCAGGGCGTCCACGCGCCGCGTCACCGCCTCGACCGACGCGTCGAGCTTGTCGCGCAGCGGCCGCAGCGCCGCCTCGACCTCCGGGAGCCGCGCGGTCTCGGCGGCCTCCTCCTGCTCGGCGCGCAGCTTCGACTGCCGCGCCAGCACCTGCGCGATCTCCCACTCCTGGCGCGGCAGCGTGACGGCGTTGTCGACCGTGTCCAGCAGGCCCTCCCGGTTGACCTCCGAGTCGCGGACGGCGTCGACGGCGGCCTGGACGCGGGCGAGCATCGCCGCGCCCTCGGTGTCGAAGTCCTCGGGGGTGAGGTAGCGGTCGCGGCGCCGCTCCAGCTCCCGGGCGCGCCGCAGGTCGAGCGAGACGGACGGGGTGCCGAGCGCGACCAGGACGGCGAGCATGCCGAGGCCGAGCAGCCACAGGGAGCCGAGCAGCGGCGAGCCGAGCAGCCCGAGGCCGAGGACGGTCAGCGGGGCCAGCCACACCAGCGGTCTGCGGCGCGCGACGATCGTGTCGAGCTCGGCCCGCAGCCCGGGGTCGGCGACCGGGCGGGGTTCCACGGCGGGGTCGCCGCGGCCGCGGGCGGGCGCGACGCGCCGCCAGTAGGTGGAGACGTGCGTCTCGAACGCGAAGTCGGTGGGCGCGATCTCGATCTCGGTGGGGCCCGAGGGGAGCGGCCAGGAGCCGACCGGATCGCCGCCGCCGGGCCCGGTGAAGCGGACCCACCAGCCGCCCCGGCCGTCGTCGCATCGGTAGCGGCCCGGAGCGACGTCGATGCCGACGAAAAACGTCCCGATTCCGGGGATGGATTCATTCCACGCGCCACTGGTCACCGGCGACCTCCGACCCGACTCCTCCGCCGTGCCCCCTCGCCCGTCCGGCGAGCCGTCCTCTCGTACCAGGACTGACGTCCGGGGGACCGTAAGAGTTGCAGTACCCACTTCCGCCTCGGGAAAGTCGCGTGCCGGGCATCGGATCGCGTTTGGAATACTCCATGCGTGCGACCTGACTACGACCCTCTCGACGATCCGCCCTGGGCGATGCAGTTGGTGGTACGCGCGGAGAAGGCGGATCCGCCCGGTCACGACGCCGCGTGCGAGGCGGCGGCGACGGCGGTCGTCCGGCTGCTGGCCGATCCGCGCGTCACGGAACCCGAGGGGGAGTGGCGTGCGGCCGTCCACGAGTGGGAGTCGCGGCGGATCCGCAAGGTGACGCGGCGCGCGCGCGGAATCCGCTGGCCAGAGGTCCAGGTCCTGCCCGGCGTCACCGTCGCGCACGCGGGCGCGGAGGTGCGCGCCTTCGTGCCGGGTCCGGTGTCGGACGTCCCGTCGGAGCTGGCCAAGCTGCAGGTCGCCGGGCTCGACCTCGCCGAAGAGGAGCCCAAGCCGCCGCCGGAACCTCCCTACGCGGCGATCGCGCTCAACCCGGACGTCACGATGACCACCGGCAAGGCGGCCGCGCAGTGCGGGCACGCGGCGCAGCTGCTCCTGCGGCAGGCGGGCCGCAAGGACGCCGCGGCGTGGACCGAGGCCGGCGCGCGCGTCCACCTCACGCGGGACGTCCCCTGGCGCCGGTGCGTGAAGCACGCGACGGTCGCCGTCCGCGATGGCGGCTTCACCGAGGTCCCGCCCGGCACGATGACCGCCATCGCCTGGATCGTCCGCTGACCACTGCGGCGAGTCGCTGCCAGGGCTGTCCGCCCTGACAACAACTCGCCGCGAGTGGACGGGCGCGGTTACGGGAGTGTGACCGCTATGGGGGTGATCCCCGCCTTCTTGATGAGGGACGGCAGGCGTCCGGCGAACGGGTGGTGGTCGACGGACAGGCCCTGCGGGTTGTCGACCACGTAGCGGACGACGTCGCCGCTGCGGCGCTCGGTCCACTTCGCGCCGACCGAGCGGAGCACGGACGCGGTCTTCGCCGCGTCACCGGACCTGACCGAGACCCGGATCGGGGACTCGTAGGACGGCAGCGCCGCCGCCTCCTGCGCGGCCTTCGCGGTCGCGGACGCCTGCGGCGCGGGCGCGTTCTTCGGGTCCCTGCCGAGGATCGCGTTGTAGAGCAGCTTGGCCGTACCGTCGCTGAACGCGCGGAAGTTGGGCTCGGCGGCGAACAGCACCGAGCGGCCCTTGCCGACCGGCTGGTCCACGACGGCCGCGGTACGGCCCAGCTCCGACGCGCCGTTCTGGAAGCCGGAGACGAACCAATCGGGCGAGTCGACGGCGGGATACGACACGACGACGCCGCTGGACGCCCGGATGACCGGGTCGTAGGAGGTGAAGTTCCACGCCGTCCCGCCGACGCCCTTCGCGAGCGGGCTCCCGGCGTCCACCTTCACGCGGAACAGCGTGCCGGGGATGTCGGAGGCCGGGTCGGCCAGCGTCGCGGTGGTCAGCCCGAGGCGCGCGGCGAGCTGCGTGCCGCCCTGCCAGCCGACATACCGCCCGCCGTCGCGCGCCCACTTCTGCAGCGCGGCCCGTCCGGTGTCGCCGAGCGCGGTGTGGGCGGAGGGGGCCGGGCCGTTCGGGGCGAGCAGCACCTGCGTGCCCGCCAGCTTGCCCGCGGCCACGTCGGCCGGGGTCAGCAGCGTGTAGGGCAGCTTCCACTCGCGTTCGAGGCGGTGCCGCAGCCAGCCGACCGACTGGCGCGACGCCGACGAGGTCGTGGACAGCTGGAGGACGCCGATCTTCGGCGCGCGTCCGTCATGGCCCGGGCGCGGCGCGGGCGGCGTCGGCGCGGTCACGGCCACGGGCCGCAGCTCGGCGCCGGACGAGCCGCCCGACACGTTCCCCAGCAGCGGCATGCTCCACGCCGTCACGTCGTAGAAGTACGGGAACGGCGTGTAGGAGTCCTCGTTCAGCATGGCCTGGATCCAGTGCTTCTGGCCCTGCGCCATGGAGATCCGGTACGTCCCCGCGGGCAGAGTGGTCTTCGCCTCCGCACGCCCGTACGCCTTGAAGTCCGGGACGCTCAGCGGGCGGACGAGTCGCTCCACGCGCACGCCCATGCGCTGCAACCGCCGCACGATGACGCGGACCTCGGTGCGCTTGGCCGGGTCGTCGTCCCGCAGGAAGTAGTTCCGGACCTTGCGGTCGGGCACCGGGCGGTCGATCTGGTTCGGCGGGTTGTAGATCTGGTTGGGCTCCAGCCGCCCCGCCTTGCCCTGCTTGTAGGCGTCCACCGCCATCTGGCGCCACTCGGTGAGGATCCGGTGCCGGTTGCGCGCGGCCGCCGACAGCGTCACCCACTGGGTGATGTACTGCTCCTTCACCCGCTCCGGGTACGGGCTGCCGCCGCCCTTCTCGTACGTCATGCCGGCGGCGTGGAAGGCGGTCGTCGGAACCGTGTCCCCGTACCCCTGGTAGAAGAGGTCGTAGGTGTCGCGGTTGAAGAAGTCGATGCCCTGTCGCGTGAACTCCGCCGCCATCGCCGCGCCGTAGACGTCGTTGATCCAGCCGACGGCCTGCTCGGGCGTCTCGTGGTAGATCGGGTCGGCGTTCGGCGGGAAGAAGTACGACGTCCCGCCCATCTCGTGCGCGTCGATGTAGAGCGCGGGCGGGTACTGGCCGAGCATCGCCAGCTTTCCGTCCGTCTCCGGCTGGGTCCGCGCGAACCAGTCGCGGTTCATGTCGAAGCCGAAGGCGTTCTGCCGCGTGTTCAGCTCTCGTCCGTCCGGGTTCTGCGTGGGCAGGACGACGACGAGGGCGTTGTCGAGGACGGCCTTGGCGGCGCAGTCCGTCCGGTCGCCGAGGTCGCGCAGCACCTTGAGCGCCGCGTCGGTGCCGCTCGGCTCGTTGCCGTGCACGTTGCCGCTGACCCACAGGATCGGGACGCCGCGCTCGGCGAGCCGCCTGGCCAGCGCGTCCGGCGTGCGGGGGTCGCGCAGCCGCCCCGCCTCCCACCGCACCTTGGCCAGGCCCGCCCTGGACA
Organism: Actinomadura rubrisoli; assembly: GCF_004349215.1. Taxonomy (GTDB): domain Bacteria; phylum Actinomycetota; class Actinomycetes; order Streptosporangiales; family Streptosporangiaceae; genus Spirillospora; species Spirillospora rubrisoli. Next base: position 10,276 of record NZ_SMKU01000334.1, read on the forward strand.
CCAGCTCGGGCCGTCCGACGATCGCGTACTTCAGCGGACGGCCCTGGGCGGTGGTGGCCAGCGTCCCGGAGACGACCCGCCCGCTCTTGGCGGCGACCGTCTCCAGGTACTTGTCGGACTCGGCGGCGGTGGCCTGCCGCTCACCCAGCTCGAAGCCGAGGACCTGCTTGGGGGAGGGGACGTCGCCCCGGTAGACGGGGGTGGTCCGCATGGG
>NZ_SMKU01000335.1 GCF_004349215.1 Actinomadura rubrisoli
CCCCTGGGGCTTCGCCCCTATCCCCCTGGGGCTTCGGCCCTAGCCCCCCTGGGGCTTCGGCCCCTGTCTTCCCTGGGGTTGGTTCTTGGAATTCCTCAAGGCTCTTGCGGCCTGGGCGGGATGCGACGCGCAATAGCCGTACTCGGCCCATCGTGCCGGCGCCGAGCTGTGGGCGGTTTCGTGTATTGCCAGAGGTTAAGTCACAGAAGTCACTTGAGGTTCTTTGGTCAGGGGCGCCGCAGCTCGTTTCTCTTCCAGAGGGCGTGAATGTGGATTCTGAGGTAGTTCGGGTGTGTACGGTTCTATGGGTAGTTGATTGATTTAGTTGGGAATGTGGACCCACAGGTCAGGGCGGTGGTGGGGGGTGAGGATTCCACTTCCGGCGTAGTCGGTGAACGCCATTCGAGTACGGTCGGGTGCCGCTATCGCCGCATGGACGGTCATCGGGGGCTCCTTTACGATCACCAGGGGGATTAATCCGGTGAAGGGGGAGAAGTGGTCCCATGGTCTGGTCTGCTGGACTTGGTAAGCACTTCCGGGACGAATCGCTTGTCTGGACGGCGGGGGCTTGCAGCGCGCTGACAGCGCGGCTGGTGGAGCGTTCCGGGTTCGACGCGGTGTGGGTGTCCGGTCTGGAGGTGTCCGCCAGTCTCGGCCTGCCCGACATCGGGCTCCTGACGATGACCGAGATGATGGACGTCACCCGGCAGATGACCGGTGCGGTGTCCGTTCCCGTCATCGTCGACGGCGACACGGGATTCGGGGACGAGCTGAACGTCGTGCGGCTCATGCGCAGCGCGGTCGCCGCCGGGGCCACCGCGGTGTGCGTCGAGGACAAGGTCTTTCCCAAGCGCAACAGCTTCCTGCCGGTCGACCAGGAGCTGCTCGGGCCCGAGCGGTTCTGCCGGAAGCTCCGCAGCGCCAGGGAGGCGGCCGGTGACGAGCTGTCCCTGATCGCGCGCACGGAGTCGCTGGTGGCGGGCGGGGACGTCGAGGAGGCGCTGTTCCGTTCTGCGTGCTATGTCGACGCGGGCGCGGACGCGGTCCTGGTGCACTCGCGGGACTCGACACCGGATCGGATCGTCGACTTCCTGCGCAAGTGGCGGGGCTCGGTACCGGTGATCGTCGTTCCCACCACCTACCACGGCATCTCCGCCCGGGAGCTGGAGATGGAGGGCGCCGGCATGGTGATCTACGCCAATCACGGGCTGCGCTCCGCCGTGCGGGCCATCGGGGAGACGCTGAGCGCCATCCGGGCCAGCGGGTCCACCGCGGGTGTCGAGGACAAGATCGCCTCGTTGGGCGAGGTGTTCCGCCTGCAGGAGACCGACTCCTGGCTGGAACTGCGGACATGACGACGGCCGAAGGGGCGGGTTGCCGGCCGGCGGTGCGGCAAGGTCTTCCCGCGGATTGGGACGAGCTGGTCGGTCACACGTCCCCGACGGCGCGGTACCGCTGGTTCTCGCTGATAGGCACCCGGCTCCCCGGGCCCGCCCTGGTGTTCCGGCACGGCGGCGGCCGGCCGGCCGTCCTCTGCGGGACGTTGCTCACGGCACCGCCGCGCAATCGGCGGATCGACCCGTACGCGGTCTTCGCCGGGGCGGCGGCCGGCGATGGGCTGAACGAGGCGGGGCCGCATCCGTGGCGCGGTGCCCCGGTGGGGGAACGCTTCCCGTGCCTGTTCTTCATGCTCCCGAATTACGAGTTCTTCCCCGTGGGGCCCGGCGCGGACGACCGCGGGACGCTGCGCGGCCTGGTCACGGCGGTGCGCGAGTGGTGTGCCGACAACGGCGTGCGCAGCATCGCCTTCCTCTACCTCTCGCCCGAGGCGAACGCGCTCGCCGAGGTCCTGGACGAATCGGGCTTCGCGGTGATTCCCCTGACGACGCGCTGCGAGCTGCCCGTGACCTGGGAGGACTCCTCCGGCTACCTGCACGCCCTGGATAAGAAGCGCCGGGGCGCGGCCCGGCGGGAGATGCGCGAGCTCGCCGCCCGGGGCGTCGTCACACGGGAACGCCCCTTGGACGGCTGCCTGGACAGGCTGGTCCAGCTGCGGTGCGGTGTGGTGGCCAAGTACGGCGGGCGGCCCGACGTGGAGCGCGAGCGTGCGCTGCTCCTGCGAGTGCGTTCTCTGTTCCCTCCGGAAGACCTCACGGTCGTCGTCGCGGAGGCGGAGGGCGAGATCCTCGGCTTCACGCTGATGGTTCGTGACGGCCACCTGTGGACCGCGTTCATGACGGGGACCGACTACTCCACCGACCGTGCGCGCCTGACGTACTTCGCGACCGCGTACTACCGGCCCGCCGAGCTGGCGCCGGGGATGGGGATACGCAAGATCGTGTACGGGCCCGGCTCCTGGCACGCCAAGCGGCTGCGCGGATGCGTCGAGGTGCCGCTCGGGGCGGCCGCCGGGGACGTGAAGTGGTGATCGACTTCAGTGGGACGGCGCCTCGCTGGACGGAAGAGGCGCGCCGGTTGTGGGAGGACTGCGTCTCCTTCCGGGAGGAGTCGCTGTGGGCCGTCCCGATGCCTCAGGGCGACGAGCTCCTGCGCGAGTGGATAGGCGCCCGGTTCGGGCTCGACCCGCGGTTCATCACGATCACGGCCGGGGTGCGCGCCGCCGCGCTGACCTACGCCCGGGTGCACGGCGTCGTCCACGTCGAGCGTCCCACTTTCGGCGGCGTGGTCCGGGTGCTTGAGTTCGCGGGCGCGCGTGTGGAGCGGCATTCCTGGGAGGCCCTGCCCTCGGTGCCGCGTTCCGGCGCCCTCTGGGTCACCTCGCCGGCACGCAATCCCGACGGCGCCACCCTCGACGCCGCTCTGTGCGAGGAACTGGGACGGCGGGCCGCTGAAGGCCAGCGCGTCGTCGTCAACGGCGCGTACCTGTGGTTCGCCCCCGGCGGCGTTCCCGACCTGGCGGGAGCCGACCTGCTGGGCTCGTTCCACAAGATCGGTGGCCACGGCTGCCGGCTGGGCTGGGTGTACAGCACCTCGTACTTCGGCGAGGCGGTCGCCGAGCTGCTGGGCACCACGCCCTCTCCCGTCTGGCAGCGGTGCTGGGCGCGTTTCGCGGCGAAGGGCGGGCTGGACGTGCTGGCCGAGCACGCGGTCACGACGGCACGCGAGTCGGCCGCCGCGTTCCTCGCCGAAGTGCCGTACCGGTGGCCGGCCGCACCGCACATGCTGCTCCCGCTCGTTTCCGGGGTCGGCGAGGAGCACGCCCTCGCCCGGCTTGAGCGCCTCGGCTTCCGGCTGGCGCCCGGCCGGGACTTCGACTGCGACGTACCGGCCCTGCGTGTCAGCTTCCCGGGCGCGTCGCCCGACGACGCCGTCCGCCTCGCCCGTGCCATCACCGGCACCGGCCTGTTCGACCGGAACTGAGGTGAGTCACATGCTGCAGAAGGTGTTCATCGCTTCCGAAGGCGGGACCGAGCTTCGGGAGGACGTGACCCTTGACGACGCCGCCGCGGCGGCCAGCGACTTCTTCGACAGAATCGGCGGCGAGGACTTCTTCCGCCGACTCACCAGGGCCTTCTATGAGCGCGTGGCCCAGGACGAACTGCTGTCCCCGTTGTTCGAGGGGGCCTGGGAGCACCACTCGAAACGGCTGGCCGACTACTTCGTCAACCTCTACGGCACGCCGGACCTCCTCTCGGCCTGGGAACCCCGTGTGCTGACCGCGCACACGCGCTTCGTCGTCAGCAACGACCAGCGCCTGCGCTGGCTGGAGCTGATGCGCGAGGCGGGCGGGGACGCGGGCGCCCCGGAACGGGAGCTGGCGGACTTCATCGGCGTGATGACCATCGCGAGTCTCGACATGACCGCGTGCTCGCGTGGGGCGGCGATCGCGCGCGGCCAGCGGATCGACCGCCTCGGCAACGTGCTGTCCGCCCCCGACGGCGAAGCGCGCTGAGGTGCCCGGAACGCCATGATGGAGATCTTCACCGAGTTGTCCGGGCGGCGGCTGCTGGACGCCGCGCCGGCGTGGGCGGGGCTGCAGGCCGCGGCCGATGCCGGGATCGTGGACGCGTTGCTCAGCGGGGCCGACACGTCACATGGACTGGCGGACCGGCTGGGGCTCGACTCGCGCGCGACGGAGCTGGTCCTCGGCGTCCTGCTGGCCTACGACCTGGTCAGCGCGACCGAGGACGGCCTCTTCACCGCCTCCGACGAACTCCATCGCTACGACGAGGAGGCGCCCGGCGGTGTCGGGTTCCATCTGCGGCTGTGCGGGCACGCCCCCGCCTTCCTGCGTTCGGGCGCGCCCCTGGTGGCGATGGACGGCACGGCAGGGCAGCGCGGTGACGCCTACAAGAAGGTCGCCGGCGCGCTCCGGCAGGTGTTCGAGGCCCCGGCGCGAACGACGGCGGTCGCTCTGTCACCCGTCCGCGGAAGGGTTCTGGACGTGGGGGCCGGCTCGGGTGTGTGGAGCTTGGCCGTCGCCGAGGCCAACCCGGGTGTCCAGGTCACCGCGCTGGATCTTCCCGAGGTCGTCCCGCTCTTCCGCGCCGAGGCCGCCGCGTGGGGCCTCGCGGGCGACGTCGACGTGCTGGCCGGGGACTACCACGCGGTGACCGTGCCCAAGGGCGTCTACGACCTGGTGATCGTGGGCAACGTCCTGCATCTGGAGTCGGCGCCGCGGGCCAGGTCCCTGCTGGCGCGGTTGTGGTCCGCGCTGGCGCCCGGCGGGCGGCTGGTCGTCATCGACGCGCTGAGTTCCGGGACGACGGCGCGCAGCCGCATCCGGGCGTTGTACGCGCTGATGCTGGCGATCCGCACGCGGCGGGGCACGGTGCACCGCCGCGGCGACGTGGAGCGCTGGCTGAAGGAGCTGGGCGCCACCGAGGTCAGGGCGCTGACGGCCGCGGGTGAGATGCCGGGCAGCGGGCTCACCGACGTCATCGTGGCGGCCGCTCCCGGGCGGGAGACGGTTCCGTGACCCGGCTCGGCGAGGTTCTCGTGGTCGGCGGCGGCCCGTCCGGCCTGGCCGCGGCGCTGCTGCTGCGCCGGACCTCGGTCGCGGAACGTGTCATCGTGGCGGAACGCCACGCCCGGGGCACGTCCGGCGGTTTCGGCGTCTCGCTCGACGACGCGTCCGTCGACGTCCTGCACCGCATCGACCCCGGCAGCGCGGCACGTGTACGGGAGGCCCTGCACCCCTGGGACACCGTGACCCTGCGGCGCGAGCACGAGGAGATCACCGCGGCGGGCTCGCGGCTCGGGGCGGTGACGCGCCATCGGCTGATGGAGGCGCTCCGGCAGGGATGCCTCGAACACGGGGTCGAGTTCCTCGACGGCACCGCGCTGGACGCGGACGATGTGCGTGGCCGGGCGCCCGGGGTGGACCTGCTGATCGGGGCGGACGGGGTGCACAGCAGCGTGCGCGCCGCCGCCCCGGACGCCTTCGGCAGCGCGCTGTCGGCGGGGGCCGGCCACTTCATCTGGCTCGCAGCGAAGAGCGACCACCTGAGACCGTCGATGCTGTTCCGGTCCACCCCCCACGGCGTCGTGTTCGCCTACGTCTACCCGTTCGCCCCGGGGATGTTCACCTTCATCGCCGAATGCGGCGGGCGGATGTGGCGGCGCAGCGGGCTGGCGGAGATGACCACGCCGGAGTCGGTCGGCTTCCTGCGCGAGGTGTTCGCGGAGGATCTGGACGGCGGCGCCCTGCTCGCCGGGGACGCGCGCTGGTCGAGGTTCGTGACCGTGCGCAACGAACGCTGGCACGCCGGCAACAGGGTGCTGCTCGGCGACGCGGCGCACACCGCCCACTACTCGGTCGGGCTGGGCACGCGGCTCGCCGTCGAGGACGCCCTCCAGCTGGCGACCCGCCTGGCCCGTCACGACGACCTGGAGGCCGCGCTGCGTTCCTACGAGCACGCGCGGCGCGAGCCGGTCGAGGAGGGGCAGCGGCGGGCGGCCGAGAGCCAATCCTGGTTCGAGCGGGTCGAACGCTACTACCGGTTCCCCGTCGTGCAGCTCGCCTTCTCCTGGCGTGCCCGCCAGCACACCACGACGTTCGACCGGCTGCGCGGAATGGACCCGGGCTTCACCGCGCGCGTGTGCCGGGCGCTCGGGCAGGACGGCGCTGACGGGCCCGACGCCGAGCCGCTCCTGACGCCCTGCACGATCGGTACGGTGCACAGCCCCCGCCGCACCGTCGCCGTCGTGGACGACTGGCTCACCAGGACCTGCGGAGCCGATGCCGGAGCCGGCGCCTTCGACGCCGACGACGGGCGGCCGGTCCTCGCCGGCATCACGTTCGCCCGCGGCGTCCCCCGGGACGAGCCGCCCGTCTTCCGGACCGTCACGATTCCCGTGGACGCGTCCGGCATCCGGGTCCGGCGGATGGTGACGGCTCTCGCCCTGGCCGGCGCGCCGCACGTCGAGCTGGTGCCCCGGTGGCCGACGCGGGCGGACGCCGCCGAGCCCGACGGCGCCCGGCGGGCGGTCATCCGCATCCGGTCCATGATGGCGATGGTCGCCGACGCCCTGGGGGCACCGCTGGTGGTGCGCCTGGACGGCGACGGCGTCGTCTCCGAGGCCCTGATCCATGCGATGGAGCCGATGGTGGCCGCCGCCGAGTGCGCGGGAGTCCACCTGGTGCCCGCCGGGCGGACGGCCGGAACCGCCGACGTCGTCGGCGGGCTCCTGGCGGCGAGCGACGTCCTGCGCAACGAGCTTCGCTGCCTGACGGTGGTGTCGGGGCCGTGGCGGCGGGACGCGGCGAACACCGCGATCGGGGCCGGACGAGTGGACCTGGTGGGCCTGGTGCGCGGGCGGTCCCCGCGCGGCCCCCTGTTCGGCCGCGCCGCCTCCGGGAGCGACGGCGACGACCTTGACCTGGGATGGCCGGACGACAGGAGATGAGACGTGACGGACACCGAGCCCGCCGACCGGCCGATCGGCGCGTGGAACGACCCCGCCGGGCTTCCCCCGGCGCTGCGGCCCCTGTGGATCATGACTCAGAAGTACGCGGCCCAGGCGATCTACGTCCTGGCCAAGCTGTCGGTCGCCGACCTGCTGGCTCCCGGCCCGCGGACGGCGGACGAGCTCGCCGGGCAGGTCGGCGCCGACCCGCGGGCCCTCTACCGGATCCTGCGCTGCGCCGCGTCGGTCGGTGTCTTCGCCGAACTGCCCGACCGGCGGTTCACCCTCACGCCCGAGGCGGAAGGCCTGCGCTCGGGGCGGCCCGGGACGTTCCGCGACCTGATCGTGCTGCACGGTGAGGACATCACCTGGCGGCAGTACGGCGACATCATGCACAGCGTGCGCACCGGCCGGCCCGCCTTCGAGAAGGTCTTCGGGAAGCCGATCTTCGACTATCTCGCAGACCATCCGGAACAGGAGGCGCTCTTCAACCGGGCCGCCGAGCAGGTCGCCGGGCCGGTCACGGACGGATACCTCCAGGCGTACGACTTCGGCCGTTTCCGGCGGGTGGCCGATATCGGCGGCGGGACGGGCTATTTCCTCGGCCGCCTGCTCCAGGAGAATCCCGACGGCAGCGGACTGCTGGTGGACCGGCCGTCGGCGGTCGAGGAGTCCACGAAGGTATTCGCCGACCTCGGCGTCGCCTCGCGGGCGCGGGCCGTTCCCGGGGATTTCTTCGACACCGTTCCGGCCGGGTACGACGCCTATATTCTCAAGTCCATTCTGCATGACTGGCCGGACGACAGGGCCCGGCGGATCCTGCGCACCGTCCGGCGGGCCATCGGCGATGACGGCGACGCGCGCCTGCTCGTCCTGGACTCGGTCCTGGCCGGCGGCAACGCGCCCGACCACGGCAAGCTGCTCGATGTCCATATGCTCGTGACCTTCGGCGGCCGGGAACGGACGCTGGAGGAGTGGTGGCGGCTGATCCGCGACGGCGGATTCGAACCCGCGGCCGAGCCTGTCCTCGGGACCTGGCCGGTACTGGAATGCCGCCCGAACCCCGAGGCGCTGCCGTGAAGGTCCGCGCGGCCACCGAGGACGAGTGGGACGCCCTGGACGCCGTGCTCGGCGAGGCGTACGGCCGCGAGCAGCCGCCGGACGTCCGCGCCGTCCAGCGGGGGGTCTTCGAGGTCGACCGGGCCCTGGTGGCCGAGGACGGTGACCGGATGTGCGGCTGCCTGGCGTGCTTCTCGCTGCGCGTCAGCGCGCCGGGCGGCGTCGTCGTCCCGACGGCGGGCGTGACCTGGGGAGGGGTGCTGCCGACCCACCGGCGGCGCGGGGTGCTGACCATGCTCCTGCGGCACCTGCTCGACGAGATCCGCCAGGACGGCCGGGAGCCGCTCGCCGCGCTGTTCACCACGGAGCCGCAGATCTACGGGCGGTACGGCTTCGGGCCGGCGAGCCAGGAGATCAGCTTGTCCATCCCGCGGCACGTTCTCGGGAACGTCCCAGGCGATCAGGGGATCCGGCTCACGAGCGTGGATCCGGCCGAGGCCCTCACCGCCACCGAGCGGATCTACGCGGACGTGGTGCCCCTGCGTCCGGGGATGCCCGTCCGCGACGACGCGTGGGCGCGCTATGTCATCGCCGATCCACCGTCGATGCGCGCGGGGGCCTCACGGCTGCGCTGCGTGCTCGCCCACCGCGGGGGCACGACGCTGGGCTACGTCCGATACGCCACGGCCGCCCGGACGGACCACGGTCTGCCCGCCGGGACGGTGCGGCTGCGCGATATCGCCGCCACGGAACCCGCGGCCTACGCGGCGCTGTGGCGGTTCGTCCTCGACATGGACCTGACCTCGACCATCGCGGTGGCGAGGCTGCCCGTGGACGACGCGCTCCTGCACCTGATGGCCGACCCCAGGGCGGCCAGGCCGACGGTGAGCGACCAGTTGCAGGTCCGCCTGGTCGACGTCGGCCGCGCCCTCGCGTCGCGCCGCTACGCCCGGGACGTCGACGTGGTGCTGCGGGTCGACGACCCGTTCTGTCCGTGGAACACCCGGCACTGGCGGCTGTCGGCCGACTCCACCGGCGCGGTCTGCGAGCCCACCGCGGCGCGCCCCGACATCTCGCTGGACGCGGCCGATCTGGGCTCCATCTACCTCGGCGGCTTCACTCTGCGCGCGCTCGCCCAGACGGGCCGCGTGAACGTCGCCGATCCGGCCGCCTTGGCCGCCGTTTCGCGGGCGTTTTCAAATGATTTGGCGCCATTCTGTCCCCATAGGTTCTGACCTCGGGGAGAAAGGAGTAACGGAAAGCCGTGCCACTGGGATGAACCCATCATCGGATAGTGGAGGTGATCGTCATCGCTCCCGACAACCAGGTCGTCGAAGGTCCTCGTCCGGGCGCATGGCAGAATTCGAATTTCCGGTTGCTGTGGGTGGGCCAGTCCTTCTCGTGGACCGGCACCCAGATCACCCAGCTGGCCCTGCCGCTGGTCGCGGTCATCCTCCTCGACGGATCCCCTCTCCAGGTCAGCCTCGTCCTCGCGTTCGAGTTCCTGCCCGCGCTGCTGTTCGGCGCCGTCGCGGGGGTGTGGGTGGACCGGCTCGACCGCCGGCAGGTCCTGATCTTCACCGACATCGGCCGTTTCCTGTCCCTGCTCGCGATCCCGCTGCTGCACTGGACGGATCACCTGGAGTTCGCGTACCTGTATCTGGCCGTGTTCGTCACCGGCCTGCTGTCGGTCGCCTACAACGCCGCCTACCAGGCGCTGCTGCCGTCGATCGTCGAGGAGAGGGACCTGCTCGACGCCAACGGCAAGCTGGAGATGTCCCGATCGATCGCCCAGGGCGCCGGGCCCGGATTCGGCGGCGTGCTGGTGCAGGCGCTGTCCGCGCCGGTGGCCGTCGTGACCGACGCGGCCACGTACCTGGTCTCCGCCGCGGCCGCCCTGCGCATGAAGACCGTACGCGGCGGCGCCCGCCCCGGCGGCGGCTCGTTCCGATCCGAGCTCGCCGAGGGCGTCAAGGTGATCCTCGGTGAGCCGGTGCAGTGGCGGCTGGCCCTCGCGGCGGCGGTCGACAACTTCTTCGCGGCCGGGGTGCTGGCCCTCTACGTCCTGTACGCCAAGCGCGACCTGGACCTGTCCGCGCTGCTGATCGGCATCGTCCTCGGCGTCGGCGCCGTGGGCGCGGTGGGCGCGTCCACGCTGCTGCGGCGCCTGGGCCGGCGCGTGCGCCCCAAGCAGGCGATCATCGCCGGGGCGCTGGCACGCGGCGTCGGCTACGCCCTCGTCCCGCTGGCCGACGGCGCCACCGCCCTGATCGTTCTGCTGCTGTGCGCGGGCCAGATCCTCGCCCAGGGCGGCATGGTGGTCCTCGTCTCCAGCGCCACGACATGGCGCCAGCTGATCACGCCGAACCACCTGATGGGGCGCGTGGTCGCGGCCTCGATGACGGTGCTGTTCGGTGCCATCCCCTTCGGCGCCGCCTTCAGCGGCGTCCTGGCGGATGTGGCCGGCACCCGCCTCGCGCTCGCCGTCGGCGCCGCGGGCACCCTGTGCTCGGCCCTGGTCATGATCGGGACACGCAACCCCGCCCCGCCCGCCGCC
>NZ_SMKU01000336.1 GCF_004349215.1 Actinomadura rubrisoli
TTGCAAAGCCGGTGCTCTACCAACTGAGCTAAGGCCCCTTGGTCTCCTGCTATCTACCTGCGGTTACACCGGTTCAGCGCAACCGGCATCGATCGTACACCGTGGATTCAGTACAGGCTTCCCCGGAGCGGGAGGCCGGGGGGTTCCGGCACCCGACCCTCCAGGAGGTGCCTCATGGAAGCCCACGTCATCGAGTTCGACCCATCCCGCCGCCGCCGCGGATCCCGTCCGCGGGTCCAGCCGGCCGGACAGGTCCCGGCCGGCCTGCCGCTGATGGCCGCATGGGACTCATGGCTGATATCGATGCGAGCACGGGGCCTCTCCGATGACACGATCGAGGTCTACGACCTGGTCGTCCGGTCGTTCGCCGCGTGGCTCCTCGACGCCGATCGCTGCCTGTGCCACCAGGCCGAGGACGCCGGGCAGCCGTGCCCGGCCGGCGTGGACGTCACCGGCCGCGCCGCGCTCCGCCAGGCGTCCGGCGTCGAGCACATCACGACCGCACAGATACGGCTGTACCTCACACATCGGCGACTCAAGAACAGCGCCGCCGACGCACACAAGCATTTCCGCACGCTGCGAACCATGTTCAACTGGCTCATAAAGGAGAACGAGCGGACGGCCCCCTCACCCGTCGACTCCGACGACGAACCGAACCCGTCCAAGAAGGTATTCCAGCCACTCACCGATGACGAGCTCCGCGCGCTCCTCAAGACGTGTAAAGGCGACACCTTCGAGGACCGGCGAGACACGGCAATCATCCGAATTCTGATGGACAACGGCGTCAGGGTCGAGGGACTTGCCGGACTTCGCTACACACCCGACGACGACGAAACGCACGACGTTCACCTTTCCCGGTACGTCCTCCGAATCGTCCTGAAAGGCGGGGACGAGCATTGGGCGCCCATCGGCCGGAAGACGGTCGCCGCCCTCGACCGGTACATCAGGGCGCGAGCTCGACGCCGTGACGCCACCGTCGAGCCGTGGCTCTGGCTCGGCAAGCGGGGCCGGTTCGGGAAGACCGGCATTCAGCAGATGATCGAGAAGCGAGGCGAGCAGGCCGGTCTCGGCAGGCGCATCGGCCCGCACGACTTCCGCCGGACCGCCGCCGACGCCTACCTCGACGCCGGCGGCGATCCTCTCGACCTGATGCGGATCGGCGGATGGAAGTCCCTGGCGATGGTGCAGCACTACACCGCGGCCCGCGCGGACGCCCGAGCCCGGCAGGCGCACGCACGCCTATCGCCCGGTGATCGGATCTGACCGGACATGAGCGCGCCGTCCGGGAGCGGGGAACCGGGCGGCGCCGATTCAGCACCTCAGCACACGAAGCACACGCCGTTCTCATCGAGGGGCGCCCCGCAGATCCGGCACCACGTTCCCAGCCGGGACGGCGCCAGGTTCCAGAATTCGTTCATCCCCGCCGACAGCATCGGCATGAGGCGCCCGAGGGCCTCATCGAGGTCCAGGTCGGCGCGAAGCCGGACGGTTGCGGGGCCGTCTTCTCCGTCATACTCCACGGGCTGGTCGCGCGGGAGGGTGTCGTCGGTGGTGTAGAGGACGCTGAGCGGACCGGCGGCCGTGCGGTGGGACCACAGGCGGCTGTTCATGATCCGGGTGCCGTACCAGGTGAAGGTGTCGCAGACGTCGGTCAGGTTCAGTTTGGGATGGACCCGAACCACGATGAGGCCGTCCGGGTGGAAGTCCAGCCGGACGGGAGCGCCGTGGGGCGTATTCACGCGGTAGGGGACGAAACGGACGGTCGGCGGCATCGGCGACTCCAAATGTGCTGCCCTCCCCCCGGGGAGTCACAGGTATCGGAGATCCACAAGACCATATTTCGGGCCTGCCGCGCCATAGTTTCGACCAAAAACGGACAAGAACCTATTTTCGGTAGCATCGCACCCGACGGCAACAAGCAACTCGGAATCTAGCCGGAGTCAAAGGTGCCGTTAGATTGGTCCTCGCCCGGCTCCTCCGCTGGGGCCGCTTCCCCGGCCCTCTGGGCCTCTCGGCGTTTGGCCTCCTCGCGCGCGATGATCTCGTCCCACTTGTCCTGTTGGGCCGTGGCCGCCTCACGTACGGCCTGACGACGCAGGCGATGCTCGGCGAAGTCGCGGCGGACCCGGTCGACGTCTTCGGGCTTCGGGCCGACCCACATGACCATGATGACGTCGTCGGAATCGGGGGAGCTGACGTCCACCAGGTGCCACTCCTGGACTTGACCGTCCTCTAGCACCTGCCGCACCCTCGGCGGCAACCTGGACGCCAAGGTCTCGGTGGTCAGCGCGGCTTGCTCTCCGGCGGTCTGGACGTGGTGTCCGAGTAGCTCGGACAGTTCCTTTGCGACGTCCGGACGTCCTTCCTCTTCGAGCTGCTCGGGTGTGACGCCGGCGACCCTGGCCATCCGGGCGACCGTCTTCACGCCACGCGCGCTGTCCATGGGTCCGGCGCGGCCGTCCACTACCTGCCGCCAGCGCGTACCGCTGAGCCCAGCCCGTCGAGCGGCTTCGTTCTGGGAAAGCGCTGGGCGCTGCCGATCGCGCGCCTCGTCGATCAGTCGGCCCCAGCGGGGCACGTTGTCGGGAGCCTGCATGGCCCCATTTTCCTTCGCGAACCTTCGCGAAGTCCAGCCACACAGGGCCTCCGGTACGGCGGTCTAGCCGTCCAGTAAGAAGGTTCGCGCTAAGATTCTCAAGAACCTTCGCGAACGATCTTGCTGTTCGCGAAGGTTCTCGCGTACCTTCCTGATTATGCGAATCAAGCTCAACCAGTGCCCCGAGGGGGTCGCCGAAGCACGCCGGAACGCCGGCCTCACCAAGACCGCGCTTGCCGGGGCCGTGGGGCGGTCCCTGTCACTGATCAGCGAGATCGAGGGCGGCACCCGCAACGCGCAGCCCGACCTGCTCGCCAAGATGGCCGCCATCCTGGATGTTCCCGTCGAGCAGTTGACCGCCTGCGAACCGAGAAACGCCGCGGCGCCAGGGGCGCACGCACTGCACGGCGAACGAACCACGCCGACCGACCAGTCGGACATGCGGAACGAGCCGCCTGCAAGGCGGAGCGCCTCGTGACCCGCCCCCGCTGGACCTGCCGCACCTGCAACACCGTCAACCCTGGCCACGTCCAGACTTGCCGCGGCGAGGATTGTCTGGCAGCCGCCGCAGCGCGCCGCACGAACGCCCGGATCGCGGTGAACACCTCATGGGCCCGGACGCCGATCAGGTCCGAGCGCACCGAGGCCGCGCGCCGCAACTCGCCCGGCCGCCTTGAGTACTGGATCGCCCTCCTCCGCGCGGAAGGCGTCGTGTCCGAGGCCGACATCCCCGCAGCTGCCGAGAACGCCCGCCGCGCCTACATGGGCCAGCTCGTAAAGAAGCGCGGCACCAAGCGAGCGACCGAAACCTCCTGACTCTCCACCCGATACGGAGCGAGATCCCATGTATCCGAACACCTTCGTGACTTGGCTCTTGGTGGGCTTGGTCGCGTTCGGAACGGTCGGCGCGCTGTGTGGTCGACGCCGTTCCATCACCCTGTCCGGCGCCGCTGTCGCGTCCGCCGCGTTCACGGTCGCCATGGGCGCCGCAGCGGCCGAGGGCGAGTACCTCGCCGTGGTCGCCTTCACCGGCGCCGCAGTCGCATGCGCGCTGCTGTTCGGCTCGGCGGCACGGCACCGGCCCGCCGCGCCACCGCCCGCCTACCCGGTCGTCACCCGCATCCGCGACCTCTCCGGGCACACGGTCTCGATCGAAACTCTCGACGCGACCGCCGTCCATCGGCGAGGGCTCGGCGAGGCACCCGGGACGCTGGCGATCGTCGAGCGGCGCGGCGGGAAGTACGTCCAGATCCACGCGACCGCCCCGGACGAACACCGGGCCCGCGCGCTGGCCGCGTCCGTCGCCGACGCGCTCCCCGCTGACCTCGTCGACGCCCGGCCCCTGGCGGTCGTGCGATGACGGCGCCGGAGACGCGTCGCAAGCTCGACGCCCTCACGGGCCGCTGGCCCGTCGGCACGCGCGTCCGGCACACCTCGGCCGGCTGGACGGCGCGCGTCGTCGCCGACGTGTCCGGGGACGCGCCCGGGGTCGCCCTGGTGACCGAACCCGCGCACGCCGTCGCGGGAATCGTGTCGATCGTCCACGTCGAGCCCGAGCCGGGCGAGGGCCTGCCGCCGATGTGGATGAACGAGCGCTGCCTCGTGCTCGCCGCCACCCCGGCCGCCCCGCGTGCCGCCCGGACGGCGGCGACCAGAACGCGGAGGCGCACCCGATGAGCCTCGCGACCGAGATCGACCGCACGCCTCGCGAGACCCTGCGCGTCCTGGCCCGCCGCGTGCTGGCCATGCCGTTCATGTCTGTGGTCGACGACCTCGCCGAGCTGTCGACGATCACCGATCCGATCGTCCGCGACGACACGTTCACGCACCTGTGCGCCGCGCTGGTCGAGCGGGACGAGACCCGCGTCGAGGGCCTGCTCGACGAGCTCACCGCGGATGAGGCCATCTGATGGCGCCGCGTACCCGCAAGCCGTCCGGCGTCGTTCCGTGGCCGCTGGTGCTCGTCGAGGGTGGCGAGAAGGCCGGCAAGTCCTGGTGTGCTGCCGAGCTGTCGGCTTCCGAGAAGGTCGGGCGAACCTACTGGATCGACTGGGGCGAGGGCGCGGCCGACGAGTACGGCGCGATCCCCGGCGCCCGCTATGAGGTCATCGACCATGACGGCACCTGGCCCGACATCGTCGGGCAGGTCGAGGAGGTCCGCCAGGTCGCCGCCGCCGAGGCCGCCGCCGGCCGCCCGCCCGTGGTGCTGGTCATCGACTCCGCTACGGCCGAGTGGGACCAGCTCAAGGACATCGCCGATCAGAAGGCCCGCCGCCGTCTGGCGCAGAAGGGTAAGGCGCTGCCTTCGGGCGAAGAGGTCAAGATCTCCATAGACCTGTGGAACGACGTCGGCGCCCGGCATCGCCGCCTGATGACGAGTCTCATGACCTTCCCCGGGATCGTGATCGTGACCGCGCGCGGGAAGGACGTCGCCGCGCTCGACGCCTCCGGGCAGCCGATCCAGGGCCGCAAGGACTACAAGGTCGAGGGACACAAGAACCTCGCCTACGACGCGTCCGCGTGGGTGCGGCTCTCGCGCGACTCCGCGCCGATGGTGGTCGGTCTGCGCTCCGTGCACTCTGGGGTGCGGCCCGGTGTCGACCGGCCCGTCACCGCGCCGAACTTCACTCTCGAATGGCTGATCTTCGAGGTGCTCAAGTGCGTGCCTGGTAAGGCCGCGCCGCGGCGCATGGCGACCGGCGGGCCCGAACGCTCGGCGCAGGAGATCGCCGACGAGGCCCTCAAGCCGGGCACCGACCCGGGGAGGCTGCGCGAGCTGGCCCACGAGGGGGACGCGCTCGGCGTGGCCGAGGACAGCGTCTCTGACCGGCAGGGCAACGAGGGCGCGCTCCGCGACCTGATCGCCTACCTCGGTACCGTCCGCGCCCGGCAGGGCCCGGCCGAGGAGATCCAGCACCGGCGCATGCATGCGCTCTGGCGCGAGGCCGGCGACTTCGAGGACCGCCTCGACCGGCTCACCTACACCAGCGAGATCCTCGGCCGCCAGATCACCACCAGCAGCGAACTGACCGGCGCCGATGCCGAGCAGGTCATCGCCGCCCTCCAGCGCTACATCGCCCAGAACACCCGGCCCGGCGAGCGGGACACCGCAACCACGGGGGCATCGGCATGAGCCTGCACGACATCAACCGCAGGGCGATCCTGGCAAAGGTCCGCGCCGAGCGCGCGGCGGCCGAGGAGAAGGACGCCCGCAAGCTTACCGAGAAGGCCCTCGCCGACGCCTACGCCGAGAACGGCGTCGAGAAGTGCGCAGTGAGTCTGCCCGGGGTTGGGAAGGTCGCCACCGTCACCCTCAAGGCGGGTGCCGTCGAGACCCAGGTCGACGAGGACGCGCTGTTGGCGACGGTGGAGGAGCACCAGCCCGACGAGGTCGAGGACGTCGCCGACCTGCAGGTCCTCGCCGACCCCGAGGTCCTGGCGTGGCTGCGTGAACACCGCCCCGACCTGGTCACGCGCCGCGTGCGGCCCGTCTGGCGTGCCGCGAAGGTCAAGGAGGCCGAGGCCAACGGCGGCCGCATCCTGGCCAACGCCAAGACCGGCGAGGAAGTGACGATCGCCAAGGTCGTCCAGCACGACCCGACCGGCGCGTTCCAAATCAACTTCGTCCCGGACGGCCGGTACCTGGTCGAGACCGCCGAGCAGCCCGCCCGCGATGACACCGCAGACGGCGCGTAGCTGTGACCCCTTATGAGCGGACGCTCGCCGAGCTGCTCCAGCTCGCCGCGAACACGGTCACGCCCGCCCCGGACGGCCTGGTCGTGATCCGCGCCCGCATCGCCGCCCGCCGCCCCTGGCGGCGGCTCATCCGCCGGAACGGCGTCCCGGGGATGCGACCCCCGGGACGCCCGCCGGCCACTACCCCCCACGCAGAGAGGACCAATCGACCGTGACCCTCACGATAGCGCCGCGGCCCACACCGAGCGTGCTGGAGCGGCTCACCTTCCAGCGCGACGAGTACCGTACCGAAGCCGACCGGATCGCCGCCGACCTGGCCATCGCGCCGACCGTCGCTGACCTGACCCGCGTCGAGGAGGAACTCCTCGCGCAGCTCGCCGACGTCCGGCGCCGCCGCGATAACCGGAGCGCCCGGGACTCCGAACACCGCGCCGCCGCCGAGGCCGCCGACGCGCTCGACGAGCTGATCCGGCGCCTGAACCCCACCAGCGCCCCGGCCGCCGGGCCTCTGGTCGACCGGCCGCGCCCCGACCCCGACCCCCTCGCGGGCCCCGCCGGGATCATCACCGACTCGCGCGAGGAGGTCGCCTCGACAACCGGCGGATTCCCGACCATCCCGGCCCAGAGCGCCGCGCCCGTGTCGGTGCCGTCCGGGCAGCCGGGCCCCGCCGAGCAGGTCCGCGAGGGCCTCGACGTCCCCGGCGCGCTGGTCGCCACGTCCGGCCCGACCAAGACCATGCCCGACCCCTCCGCCCAGCCGACCCCGCTGACGGGCCCGCGGCACAAGAAAGGACGCATGTGACCGGCCCCGAGCACTACCGCGCGGCCAAGAGGCTCACCGACCAGGCCGCGATCCTGACACCTCCGGACGAGTTCGCCGAGGCGATCGGTGCCCAACAGCGCTCGTACCGGGTGACGTTCCAGCGCATCGGCCGGACGGGCGGCCGAGACGGTACCGCCCCGCCCGAGCCGCTGGTCGCCCGGGTCCTCAACGCCGACGTCCTCGCCGACCGGATTTACCAGTACGCCCGCCCGTTCCTGCGGTCGAGGGATGTCGAGGTCGCCGTGAACCTCGACGAGATGCGCGGGCTCATCCTGTGCGGCTGCAACAACGGCGGCACGTTCACCATCGAGTCCCTCGACGAGGCCACCGGGGGTGCCCGGTGAGGCTGCTCGCCCTCGCGCCCGCCGCCGTCCGGGTCCTGGACGCCCTCGCGGCGACCGCGACCGGGACGGCGCAGTCCCTCGCCCGCATCGCCGCCCGACCGACCGACGTGCCCGACGAGGGGCCCGTGTACGACCGGGCGGCCGACTACGAGCCGTACGACGAGCCGCCGCCCGGCCTCGCCATCCACCCCGGTCGGGACGCGTTCTGATGCCGATCCGTCCCGAGAACCGGCTCCGCTACCCGGCCGACTGGCCCGACATCACCGCGAGCATCCGGCGCCGCTCTGGCGGCCGGTGCGAGTGCAAGGGCGAGTGCGGGCGCGGCCACCGCGGACGTTGCCGCGCGTGGCACGGCCGTCCGCACCCCGAGACGCGCTCGATGGTCGTGCTCACCGTGGCGCACCTCGATCACGTCCCCGAGCACTGCGACCCGGCGAACCTGCGCGACATGTGCCAGGCGTGCCACCTGTCCTACGACGCCGAGCAGCACGCGGCCACCCGCGCCCGCACCCGGCACGCCGAGGCCGTCGTCGGCATGGATGCCCTCTTCGCCCCCGAGGAGACCAGCCGTGACCCATGAGCAGGCCACCGCCGACCCGGCCCGCGCTCTGGCGCTGGAGGCCGAGCGCCTCCGGCCCGTGCCGCGCGCCGCCGCGCGGGCCCTGCCCAGCATCGCGCCCGACGCGCTCGCCGAGCTGCTCGCCGAGGCCGCCGCCGGCCGCCCGCCCGGACGGCAGTCCGTCGCCGACGCCCGCATGGAGGACTACGCGTTTTGCCGCGACACCGGCGAAAGCGTCGAGATCACTGCCGCGCGGGTCGGGATCAGCGTCGATACCGCCCTCAAGAGATACGAGCCCACTTACCAGAAAGGCACATGGTGACCACCCCTATCGACGAGGACACCGGGGAAATCCGCGTCCGTCCGTTCGCCGACGTCCTCGCCGACCTCGGCCGAGAGAAGGTCGTCGACGAGGCCGGCGTCCAGCTTCAGCAGCTCGTCAACACCGTCGCCGAGTCCGGCCGCAAGGGACGCCTTGTCCTGACGGTCGAGGTCGCCCCGATGAAGGGCAACAGCGCCGCGCTGATGGTGCATGCCAAGAGCGACCTCAAGCTCCCCGCGGCCGAGCCGGTCGGCGCCGTCTTCTTCTACGACGACGACGGCAACCTCCTGCGCGACGACCCCCGACAGCTCAAGTTCAACCTCCGCGAGCTGAACGCCCCCTCCGACCCGAAGGACCTCAAGAAGGCATGAACACCGACACCACCCGTACCGAGAACGACGCCATTGTCGAGCAGGCCCGCCAGGCGGCCGGGCCCGCGCTGCTCGACACCGCGGCCGGCGGCGAACTGGCCGTGTTCCACACCCCGACCGGCCTGGAGGTCGTCGACCTCGACGCCGACAAGTACGCCCGCCGCGCCGACCGGCCCCGCCGCAAGCAGGGAACAACGGTCGTCCGCGACGTCCGCTCGTTCGCGCAGTACTACCGCAAGCACAGCGACGAGCACTCCGAGGTCTACGTCATCCTCGACGAGGGCCTCATCATCGCCGTCCTCGACGCCCACCAGCCCGAGCCCGACGCGCCCCGCTGGGGCGACCACGTCCTCCAGCTCCGCCTGACCCCCACCGAGGCATGGCAGCGCTGGGGCGCCCAGAACCGGCGCCTGCTCCCTCAGGTGGCTTTCGCTGAGTTCCTGGAGGACAACCTCGACGACCTCGCCTCCCAGCCCGTCCCGGCCGCCGAGGTCCTGGAGATCGCCCGCACCTTCCAGGCCCGCACCAAGGTCTCGTTCTCCTCCGGCATCGTCCAGGCGTCCGGCGACATCCGCCTCAAGTACGAGGAGACCACCGACGCCACCGGCGGTGCCCGCGGCGAGCTCACCGTCCCCAACGAGTTCGCCGTCGCGCTCGCCGCGTTCGACGACACCGACCGCTACCTCATCCGCGCCCGCCTCCGGCACCGCATCGAGGGCGGCAACCTCCGGCTGATGTACATCCTCGACCGGCCCGAGGAACACCTCCGCGAAGCCGTCAAGACCGTCGTCGAGAAGGTCGAGGCCGAGATCGGCGTCCAGATCATGCGCGGCGCCCCGCCCACCTGATCCCTCCCCTGACCGCGGCGGGTCCGGCCGGAGCTCCCTACCGGCCGGCCCCGCCGCCCCCGCTCACGCCAACCGCACGACCAGCAGGGACACACGCACATGGCAGACACCCGGACCTACATCAGGGTCCACGACGGCATGCCCGACCATCCCAAGGTCGACGGGTTGAGCGACAAGGCTTTCCGGGTCCTCGTCGAGTCCTGGTGCTGGTGCTCCCGACACCTCACCGACGGGCGCATGCCCGCCGCCACGTGGCACAAGCGCGGCACCCCCAAGGCCCGGCGCGAGCTGGTCGACTCCGGCCTCGTCGAGCAGCTCGACGACCGCACCGTTCGATTCCATGACTACCTGGAGCACCAGCGCTCCGCGGCCGAGGTCGAGGAGATGAAGGCCGCCCGCTCCCAGGGCGGCACCTACGGCGGACACGTCCGATGGCATCTCAATCGCGGCATCACTGACCCGGAGTGCTCCCACTGCGATAACTCAACCCATGGGTCTAGCCATGGCCCCACCAATGGCAAACCGATAGCTCCCGGATCGGTCACCGATGGCAAACCGATGGCATCTTCATCTACAGATACAGAGACAGAAGGAACTACCTCCGGTAGTTCCTCCCGGGATTCTGTAAATCGTCATCCTGCGGACCGCTACGTGCGCGCGAGCGACAACGACCTCGACGGCGCCATCGCCGGACTCCTCACCGAGCAAACCGGCCGCCCCTGCCCGCCTGACCACGCCGCCAAAGTCCGGCGACAACTCCTCGACGGCCGACAGGTCGACAAGCCGCTCCCGTACGTCATCCGCGCCATCCGAGACGACCCCGCACGCTTCCTCCCCCCGCCACCGCCCACACCCTGTCTCTTATACCCATCT
>NZ_SMKU01000337.1 GCF_004349215.1 Actinomadura rubrisoli
TGTATAAGAGACAGGAGTCGGGGGCGGCGGGGTCGGTGCCGCCGGCGCGTGCGGCGTCGCCGGCACGGCTGGTGATCGTCATGACACGGCCTCCTGTGAGCCGTCGGATCCAGGACGGGCCGGACGTGCTTCGCCGGGCCCGGGGAAGGGAGTGGATCAGCGACGGGAACACAGGGCGCTCGCCTGCCGCCGGAGATCGACGTGCAGGCGGTTGGTCAGGGCCTCACTCGGATTCACGCGTTCATCCTGACCCGGCGCGGGGCTAAAGTCAACTTTTTTAGTCGGAAATATAGGGAGTCTCAGGTCTTCTCCAGGAACCCGGCCCGGTCCTCGTCCAGGAGCGAGTCGAGCACGGCGGCGAGGCCCGGGTGGTCCGACAGCTCGGGATCGGCCTCGACCAGCGCGGACGCCTCCTCGCGCGCGTCGCGGATCACGTCCTCGTCCCGCTGCAGGGTGAGCAGCCGCAGGCTCGACGCCCGCCCGGCCTGCGCCGCGCCCAGCACGTCACCCTCCCGGCGCTGCTCCAGGTCGAGCCGCGACAGCTTGAACCCGTCGGTGGTGGAGGCGACCGCGTCCAGCCGCTCCCTGGACCCGCCGCCCGGCTCGGCGTCGGTCACCAGCAGGCACAGCCCGTGCAGCGAGCCGCGGCCGACCCGGCCCCGCAGCTGGTGCAGCTGCGACACCCCGAACCGGTCCGCATCCATGATCACCATGACGGTGGCGTTCGGGACGTCCACGCCGACCTCGATGACCGTGGTGGCGAGCAGGACGTCCAGCTCCCCCTCGGTGAAGCGGCGCATCACCGCGTCCTTCTCATCGGGGTGCAGCTTGCCGTGCAGCACGCCGAGGCGCAGCCCGGCCAGCAGCTCCTCCAGCCTCGGCAGCAGCTCCATGATCCCGAGCGGGGACCGGCGGTCGCGTTCGGCCGCGTCGTCCACGATCGCGTCGCCCTCGTCGCCCTCCTGCTCGCCGATCCGAGGGCAGACGATGTAGACCTGCCGGCCCTGCGACGCCTCCTCCCGGATGCGCTCCCAGGTCCGGGCGAGGAACGCGGGCCGCTCGGGCGGCACCACGTGCGTCCTGATCTCCGACCGCCCCGCCGGGAGCTGGCCGAGCACCGAGGTCTCCAGGTCGCCGAAGACCGTCATCGCGACCGTCCGCGGGATCGGCGTCGCGGTCATGACCAGGACGTGCGGGCGGCCGCCGGCGGTCTTCTCGCGCAGCGCGTCCCGCTGCTCGACGCCGAAGCGGTGCTGCTCGTCGACCACGACCAGGCCGAGGTCGGCGAACTGCACGCTCTCCTGGAGCAGCGCGTGGGTGCCGACGACGATCCCGGCGGCACCGGACGCCGCGTCCAGCAGCGCCGCCTTGCGCGCCTTGGCGCCCTGCGAGCCGGTCAGCAGCGCGACGCGCGTCGCGTGCTCGGCGCCGCCGAGCTGCCCGGCCTGCGCCAGGTCGCCCAGCAACCCGGTGATCGACCGGTAGTGCTGCTGGGCGAGGACCTCGGTGGGCGCGAGCAGCGCCGCCTGGCCGCCGCCGTCCACGACCTGCAGCATCGCGCGCAGCGCGACCACGGTCTTGCCCGCGCCGACGTCGCCCTGCAGAAGCCGGTGCATGGGGTGCTCCACGGCGAGGTCGGCGGCGATCTCGTCGCCGACCTCGCGCTGGCCCTCGGTCAGCTCGAACGGCAGGCGCGCGTCGAACTCGGCGAGCAGCCCGCCGAAGGACGGCGGGCGCGGCGTGGCCGGGAGCGCCGCCGCCGCCCGCCTGCGCTGGGCCAGGGCGATCTGGACGACGAACGCCTCGTCCCACTTGAGGCGGTTCTTGGCGCGGCCCAGCTCGTCCCAGCTCTTCGGGCGGTGGATGCCCTCGTAGGCGTCGCGCAGGCCGATGAGGCGGCGGCGGCCCAGCAGGACCCCGGGCATCGGGTCGGCGGGGAACTCCAATTGGTCGAGGACGATCCCGACGGACGTGCCGATGGTCTCGATGTCCAGGCCCTTGGTGGACGGGTAGATCGGGATGATCTCGTCGGCCCACTCCTGCGCGGCCTGCTCGGCGGACTTCTCCTCTACCACCTTGTACTGCGGATGGGTGAGCTGGCGCTGCGGCCTCCCACTGCGCGGCCGGTACGTGCTGATCTTCCCGGCGAACAGGCCGCGGGTGCCGGGCGACAGGTCCTTCTCGGCCCGGTAGGAGCCCTTGCGGCCGAAGAAGCTCAGCTTCAGCTCGCCCGTCCCGTCCGTGACGGTGATCTCCAGGACGTAGCCGGGGCTGCGGGTGAGCGTGCGGCCCTGCACCTTCACCACCTCCGCCATGACGGTGACGTGCTCGCCGTCCTCCAGCCCGCTCAGCGGGGTCAGCTCGCCCCGGTGGGCGTAGCGGCGCGGGTAGTGGTGCAGGAGGTCGCCGACCGTGTGCAGGTCGAGGCCCTTCTCCAGCACCTTGGCCGTCTTGTCGCCGAGGACCTTGCGCAACGGCTCGTCGAGGTTCGCCACATTCGCCACGCACCCTTTTCTAGCCCATGGCGGCGGCGGGAATCACTCGACGCCGATGAGGAGGGGGTAGCGTTCCTGCCCGCCGTCGTAGACGCCGACCTCGACATCGGGGTGCCGCTCCCGTAGATGATCTTCGAGGGCGGCGGCGAGACCGGGCGGCGCGTACGTGCCCGCGATCAG
Source organism: Actinomadura rubrisoli (assembly GCF_004349215.1). Lineage (GTDB taxonomy): Bacteria > Actinomycetota > Actinomycetes > Streptosporangiales > Streptosporangiaceae > Spirillospora > Spirillospora rubrisoli. Next base: position 2,676 of record NZ_SMKU01000337.1, read on the forward strand.
CGTGACCAGCTCGCCGCCGCCCGACAGCATCCGGTCCAGCACGTGCCGCGCCACGTCGCCGACGTCCGCGCCGATCATCGCGACATCGCCCTCGATCAGGCCCAGGACGTCCCCGGGCTGGCACAGGCCCACGCTGGTGACGGCCTCCTCGGCCGCGACCTCCAGGTGCCCGAACCGCGTCGCCCCGGCGGCCCGCGTCATCGCGATCACGTCCTCGGCGAAGCGGCGCAGCGGATCGTGCACCGCGAGCGCCGCCAGCCCCTGCACCGACGCCTTGGTCGGCACGACCGCGATCCGCGCCCCGCCGTCCCGCGCCCGCTCGGCGGCGGCCTCGGCGAGCGCGAGCACCTCCGGCTCGTTCGGCAGCACGGCCACCTCGTCCCCGGCCGCCAGGACCGCCTCCGCCAGCACCGCGAGCGGCGGCACCGCCCCGGGCTCGCGCCGGACGACCCGCGCGCCGCTCTCCTCGAACAGCGCCGCCAGACCCCCGGCGGCGGTCACCGCGACCACGGCCCGCCCCCGGTGCGGGACGTGCGCCGCCTCCGGATCGGTGTCGTGGGCGTGGAGGTAGGTGACCCGGACCCGGTGCGGACGCCCGGCGGCCAGGCCCGCCTCGATCGCCGCCCCGGCGTCGTCCACGTGGACGTGGACGTTCCACAGCCCGTCCCCGCCCACGACGACGAGCGAGTCGCCGAGCCCGTCCAGCGTCTCGCGAAGCCCGTGGACGGCGGCGTCCGGCGCGTCCAGCAGGTACATCACCTCGTAGCCGGGGCCGCGCGGCTCCGGCGGCCCGTCCCGCGCGGGTGCCCGTCCGGCCACGCGGGCGGGCACCTCGTACCGCTCCGGGTACTCCTCGGTGATCACCGCGGCGAGCGCGTCCAGGACCACGCAGAGCCCGGCGGCGCCCGCGTCCACCACCCCGCTGCGCGCCAGCACGTCGAGCTGCCCGGTGGTGCGGCGCAGCGCCTGCCGGGCGCCGCGCGCCGCGGCCCGCACGGCCCCCGCCGCGCCTGGGTCGGCTTCCGGGCCCGGGCCGTCCGGTCCGGCCGGCGCGGACGCGGCCGACGCCTCCGACGCGGCGGCGGCGAGCACGCTCAGGATCGTCCCCTCGACAGGGTGCTCCACGGCGCCCCGCGCCAGCCCGGACGCGTGCTCCAGCGCCCCGGCGAGCGCCGCGCCGTCCGGTGCCGTGCCGGGCGGGCCCAGGACCTCGGCGAGCCCCCGGAGCACCTGGCTGAGGATCACGCCGGAGTTGCCCCGGGCGCCCAGCAGCGCGCCCTGCGCCAGGGCCCGCCACGTCTCGGCGACGCCCGCGCCGCCGGGCAGCTCGTCCACCGCGTCGGCCGCGGCCAGGACCGTCAGATGCAGGTTCGTGCCGGTGTCCCCGTCCGGGACGGGGAACACGTTGAGCGCGTCGATCTCCCCCCGGGTCCGGCCGAGCGCCTCTGCCGCGAGCCTGCTCCACCGCCGTACCGCCGCCCCGTCGAGGATCTGCCCCACGCCCACCCCTTCGTCCTGGTTCCTTGCTGCTTTCCGCGCTCCTTCTGTACCGTGCGGACCCCGTCCATGGGAACGGGCGGGCGCCGATTCGCCTACCCGACGGGCGGTCGGCTACTCTGATTCGTGCGCCTCGTCCGGGGCGCCATCAGTGAGCGCCCACCAAGCCCTTCCCGCCCGCAACGGCGCCGGGCGGCGCTCCGGTTCAGAGCATCGACACCCACTTGGAGTTTCCCGTGGCTTCCGTCTGCGACGTCTGCGGCAAGGGACCCGGTTTCGGCATGCGCGTCTCCCACTCGCACCGCCGCACCCCGCGCCGCTGGAACCCCAACATCCAGCGCGTGCGCGCCGTCGTGAACGGCAGCACCAAGCGGATCAACGCCTGCACGTCCTGCATCAAGGCCGGCAAGGTCGTCAAGCCGACCGTCTGACCGGGACGCCCGGCCAGGCCGTCCGGCCGATGTAAGAGAGCCTTGGTCGGCTCATCGGAGGTCTCCGGTGGGCCGGCTTTCGCGCGTCCGAGGCCGGTGGTCAGCCGCGCAGGCGCCAGGCGTGGTCCACGGGGCCGATGCCGGCGCCGAGCGGGAAGCCCGCGGCGATCGCGCCCGTGACGTACTCCTTCGCCTTGCCGACCGCCGCCGGGACGTCCTCGCCCAGCGCGAGGTGGGACGCTATCGCCGAGGCGAGGGTGCAGCCGGTGCCGTGGGTATGCCGGTTGTCGTGCCGGGGCGCGGTGAAGCGGTACTCGCGCTCGCCGTCGAACAGCAGGTCGGCGGGCTCGCCCGGCAGATGGCCGCCCTTGATCAGCACCCAGCGCGGGCCCAGCGCCTTGACGGCCTCGGCGGCCTCCCGCAGGCCCGCCTCGTCCACCACCTTGACGCCGGTGAGCTGCTCGACCTCGTACAGGTTGGGCGTGACCACGGTCGCGGCGGGCAGCAGCGCCGTCCGGACGGCGTCGACGGCGTCCGGCGCCAGCAGCGGGTCGCCGTGCTTGGACACCCCCACCGGATCGACCACGGACGGCGCGTCCGAACCGCTCAGCGCCTCGGCGACGGTCTCGACCAGGACCGTGGACGCCAGCATCCCGGTCTTGATCGCGTCCACGCCGATGTCGGACAGCACCGAGTCGAGCTGGGCGCGCACCGCCTCGGGCGGCAGCTCCCAGTAGCCCTGGACGCCGAGCGAGTTCTGCGCGGTGACGGCCGCGATCACGCTCATCCCGTGCGTGCCGAGCGCGAGCATCGTCTTCAGGTCGGCCTGGATCCCGGCGCCCCCGCCCGAGTCCGAGCCCGCGACGGTGAGGACGAGCGGCGGGGCCTGCGGACGGCGGGAAGCGGGCGGGTTCGGCGTCATGCCGACCACTTTAAGCGTTCGGGGCGGATCGCCTGGAACGTCTCAGACGAGGGCGCAGGCCAGATGGTTCAGCAGGCAGTAGTACGGCTTCGTGGCGGTGCCCCGCGCGGTGAACACGATCCGCACGGACCGTCCCGGCGCGATGCCGGTCCGGCCGCGGACGAAGGCGAGCGATCCGGTCCTGACCACGGTGGCGCCGCTCAGCGCGCGGACCGAGGCGTCCCGGATCTTGAAGGCCAGCGCCCAGCGGGCGACCGGCGCCTGCCCCTGGTTGACGATCGTGGCGGTCGCCTTGAAGCCCCCCGGGGCGCGCGAGACGACCCGGAACTCGACGACCAGGCCGTCCGGACGGCCCCCGCCGCGGCTGGCCCGCTCCCCCGGCCCGCGCTGCGAGACCTGGCTGTCGTGGGCGTTGCGCGCCGGGTCCTTGGGGGCGCCGCCGGCGAAGTTCAGGGAGATCTGCTGGGTGCTCAGCGCGTAGGCGACGACGCCGACCGCGACGACGAGCGCGACGATCGGGAGCAGCGGGACGGGCAGCAGCGAGAACAGCTTGCCCACGCGCTTCTTGGTGGTCGTCCCGGGCCGGGACGGGGGGTCCGGCCGGTCGGCGTCCGGCTCGGGGACGATGCGCGCGTCCGGCTGATGACCGCCGGGAATGCCCTGCTCGTAGGCGGGCTCACGCTCGTACGACGCCACGAAGACCTGGTCGTCGGTCGGGCTGGAGAAGGCTTCATAGGACGATCCGTGAGGAGCTCCGAAGAACGGTCCCGCAGGCGCCTGGGCGTCCGGTACGGGCTCGTCATCGGATTGCTCGAACTTGGTGTGTCGTCCCATCCCATTCCTCTTCGATCACAGGATGTATACCAAACCAGTACCGAACATGCCTACCGGATGCGTGAACGCACCCGGGCGGTCGCACTCCGTTCCACCGGCGTTCTACGCGCGGAAATGATCCCATCCCGCGACCTCGGGCTCCCGCCCGTCCAGCAGCACTCCCGCCCCTTCCGCGACCACGCCCACCGGACTCCAGGATGGGGGCAGGACGGTGTCCGCGGGGAAGGTTCCGGCGAACGCGTGGTCCTCGCCGCCCGTGAGGACGTGGCGCGGCCCGTCCGCGCCGAGGATCGCGGGGACGGGCACCGCCCGCGAATCGACCTCGATCCGCACCCCGCTCGCGGCGGCGATGTGCCCGAGGTCCTGGAGGAGCCCGTCGCTGACGTCCAGCAGCGCGGTGGCGCCGAGGGCCCGCGCCTCCTCCCCGGCCGCGTACGGCGGCTGTGGACGCCGGTGCGCCTCGATCAGCTCGGCGGGACCGTCGCGTCCCTCGGCGAGGAGCCGCATCCCCGCGGCGGAGTACCCGAGCCTGCCCCGGACGGCCACCACGTCGCCGGGACGGGCGCCGGACCGGGTGATCGGCGGCTCGCCGCCGAGGTCGCCGAGCGCGGTGACCGCGAGCGTGACCTCCGGCGCGCCCACCAGGTCGCCGCCCGCCACCGAGGCGCCCGCGGCCCGGCACTCGTCGTCCAGGCCGTCGTAGAGCCGCTCGGCCCAGGCGGCCGGGGTGCTGAGGGGCGCCGCAAAGCCGACCAGCAGCGCCGTCGGGCGCGCGCCCATCGCGACCACGTCGGCGAGGTTCTGCGCGGCGGCCTTGCGCCCGATGTCGTAGGGGCCCGACCAGTCGCGGCGGAAGTGGCGGCCCTCCACGAGCAGATCGGTGGTGGCCACGACCCGCCCGTCCGGCGCCGCGATCACCGCCGCGTCGTCGCCGGGGCCGAGCCGCACGGCCCGTCCCGGCCGCAGACGCCGCGTCAGCCTGCCGATCAGGCCGAACTCGCCCAGGTCCCCGATCGTGCTCATCGGCCCCGTTTCCGTGATCGTGCTCCGCGAAGTCCATGCTCACGCGGGCGGGACAGCGCGAGAACGTTCTTGGACGCCCCCGTCCGCCCACCGCGGCGCGTTACACGATACGGTGACCGTTCGACGGCTATTTCTCCGCCCGGGGAGGACGTGATGGTGCAGGCCTACATCCTCATCCAGACCGAAGTCGGCAAGGCGGCCGACGTCGCCGCCGAGATCAGCGGTATACCGGGGGTCACCCTGGCGGAGGACGTCACGGGTCCTTACGACGTGATCGTCCGAGCGGAGGCGCGGAATGTGGACGAGCTGGGCAAGCTCGTCGTCGCGCAGATCCAGGCGGTGGAGGGGATCACCCGTACCCTCACGTGTCCGATCGTCCACATCTGAAGCGGTGCTGCGGCGGCGGCGCGCGGCGCTGGTGCTCGCCGCGCTGGCCCTGACGGCCTCGGCCTGCGGTGACTCGGCCGTCGAGATCCCGGTGCCGCACCCGGACGCGGCCACGGCACGGCTGTGCGACGGCCTGCGGCTCCCCGAAAAGGTGCACGACCAGTCGCGGCGCGACGCCTCACCCGACTCGCCCCTGACCGCGGCCTGGGGCTCACCCGCCATCGCGCTGCGCTGCGGCGTGGCCAGACCCCCCGCCCTCAAGCCCACATCGCAGCTGGTCACCATCAACGGCATCGACTGGTTCGGGCAGCCCGTAGACCGCCCGGTGACGTTCACGGCGGTGGCGCGGCAGGCTTACGTCGAAGTGACCGTCCCCGTCAAATACAACCCGGCGGGGGACGTGCTGATCGAGCTGGGCGGCTCCATCAAGGCAACGATCCCAGCCAAGCCAGAAGGGGAGATTTGAGTTTATTGCAGTGCCCTCGGCGTCAGGCGCTAGCGCGCCCTCCTTCAACGGGCACTGCGGCGATCGCTGCATCGCTCCGACTCGCCTAGCGGCTCGCTGCGCGATCAGTTGCTCGCAGGCTCGCAACTGGCTTCGCACGCGATCGCAACGTTCAGGCCGTCGACGCTTGAGGCAACTACCTACCTATCACAGCGCCCTCGGCGTCGGGGAGTTGGCGGCTCTTCTTGCGGAGGCCGGCGTGTGGAGCGGGGTGCGGATTCTCGTGGGCGGCGTGGGCGGAGGGGTTGTGGGAGAGCGACGAACCTGCGTCCATAGCCGTCGCCTCACTCGGGATCGGGGAGGATGAGCTTGGCCATCTCGGCCAGGCGGTCGGCCATCCGCGCGTAGGACGTGTAGCCCATGCCCGCGTGGACGAGCGCGCCGGTGTAGGCCAGTTCCAGGGCGCCGACGATCTTCGGGTCGTCCTGATCGCGCAGGGCGGCCTGGATGCGCTCGCGGATCGCGGCGCCGATCCGCACTCGTAGCTCCCGGACGTCGGGGTCGGTGCCGAGCATCGCGGTGGTACAGGCCGCCCCAAGCTCCGGCTCGTCCGATACCAGCAGCGCGATCTCGCGGAGCACGGCCACCACGCGGTCGAGCAGCGGGCCGTCCGCGTCCACCGGGGCCAGCGCGCTGAGCCGCCGCCAGAACACCTCGGTGATCAGATGGTTCTTGGAGGCGAAGTAGGTATAGGCGGTCGCGGGGGCCACTCCTGCCCGCCGCGCCACGTTCCGGACGGTCAGCCCCTCGTACCCTGCCTCGCGAACCTCCTCCACGGCGGCGTCGGTCAGCCGCCGCACCGTGTCGGCCTGCCGCTCGGTCAGGCGGCGGCGTGTGGGCTCGGTTGTCAGTCGTTGTTCCCCGGACACATGTCCAGACAATAGTTCAGCAGTCATTGCTTGGCAACATCGCCGTCCCCGGGCCAGCGGTGCTCGGTCTCCGACCGGCGGGCGGGGGGCAAGGTCGCCGAGATGGAGCTCGCGGCTGTTCCGGTCGGCGAGCGCGGACTTGCCGACCCCCGGCTGCCCGGTGACCAGCAGGCCGCCGCTCTCCCGTCGCGCGCACGCTCGCGTCACGTCATTCGCGCCTGTGGCGGTGTCCGGTGGGGCGGGTGGGATTCGAACCCACTCAGCGCTAAGGCTCCTGGTTTACAGCCAGACCCGACTCTCCCGCGTCGGCGCCGCCCCGTGCACGAGCCTCAAAGGCTCGGTCGTACCCCCGGCGGGATTTGAACCCACATCGCACAGCACCTCATGCTGCCGTCTCTGCCGTTGGACTACGGGGGCATGCGTGCGGCTCCCGGGACTCGAACCCGGAACATCCACTTCCTGAGAGTGGCCCCTCTGCCGATTGGGGTAGAGCCGCATGGACTTCGCGAGGAGGCGTCACTCGCGGCGGCTCGGCCGGGAACCTCTTAGGAGCGGGGGTACCGGCCGGGGCGGGCGTGCGACGCCGAGGGCAGTCGATAGCGGAGCTGCTCCAGTGCCATGGCCGGTCCTCCTCTCAAGGTCTCGTGTCGCCCTCTTGGACGGGCTTACGTCGTCTACGGTGCCAGCGCGCCCGGACGGCCGCAACGCATTATTCGTCAGGGGGACGGTTCGTCCGGGAGCGACCAGCCGAAGGCGACCAGCGCCCAGAACGCGACCATGATCCAGCCGAGTGCGATGCCGGTCACGGCCATGCCGAGGCCGCGCTCGCCGGTGCGCCGCATCCGCACCCACGCGACATGGCCCGCGACGATCGCCGGGATGGACGGAAGGCCGCACGTGATCAGCCCGACCAGGCCGAACGATAGCGAGTAGATCGCGGCGTGGCTGTAGCGCGCCTTGGCGTGCGGGTGCATCGCGGGGGCCAGGTGCGGCGGCCGGGTCGGCGCGGCGTACGGGCCGTAGCCGGTGTTCTGCGGGTACGCGGCGGCCTGGGCTGCGATCGCGTTGGCGTACTGGTTCCAGGTCTCGGCCTCGGCCGTGCGCCCCTGCTGGCTGAGCAGCACGGCGAGGTTGCGCATCGCGGCCGGGTCGCCCGCCTGCGCGGCCTGCCTGTACTGCCGCTCGACCAGCGCCTGCGCCTCGCCGACGGCCAGGGCGGGAACCGGGTGGCTGGGCTCGGTGGCCTGTGTCTGATGACGGGACGGCTGCGTCTGGGGC
>NZ_SMKU01000338.1 GCF_004349215.1 Actinomadura rubrisoli
GGCCGCCGCCTCCCCGCAAGGGAAGGCGGCGGCCTCGCCGCGAAACCACCCCGCCGCCCCCTGCTCTAGGACACCATGGAGGTCCCGCCGCCAGGACACACGCTGGAAGGGACGAGCCGGTATGACCTTCTACCTCACGGCTGATCTCACCTTCGTCTGTGTGGACCCGGCACGCGACACCGACGACGAGTTCGACGCCTTCACCGATGCCGTCACCGACGCTCTCGACGACCTCGCGGAGGTCGACGACCGGATCATCGACCCGGGCATCACCGTGAACATCACACGGCGGTGGGCCGGCGTCCTCATGGGCGTCACGGCGAACACCCAGGCGGACGCGATCCGCCTCTTCCTCGCCAACGTCCGCGCAGCGCTTCACGCGGCGGGTCGCGGCACTCCCGGATGGCCGATCTACAAGCCGACCACCCAGGTGCCCCAGGTCCGCGAGGCGGAAATCCCCTTTGTACGGCATCGGGCACCCGAATGTTCTTGGACGACCGGTGGCGCCCTCGAACGTCCTGACGAGAATCGGCCCCGCGCCGTAGCCTGAGGAGTGTCGAAGTCCATCAGGAAGAGGTGCGAGGCCGATGCACGATGATCTTACCATCGGGTCCCGGCTCAAGACCCTGCGCCGCTGGCGAGGAATGTCCCTCGAACAGGTCGGCGGACTGTCCGGACTCAGCAAGGCGTTCCTGTCCGACGTCGAGAACGGCAGGCGGACCGTCGATCGCCGATCGCACATCGCGGCCCTCGCTGCCGCGCTGAGGGTGTCGGAGAGCGACCTGGTTGGCCGCCCGCACCTCAGCGTCGACCCCGTCCAGGCAGCCCCGCACGGCGCCGTCCCGGCATTGCGCGTGGCCATCCAGACCAACCGCATCGGGGACGCGGCCGTCGACCGGGCCCGGCCGCTGCGAGCCCTCGTCGCCGAGACCCGTTCGCTCGAACAGGTCTTCATCGGCTGCGACTACGTGGCCCTCGGTGAGCGCCTCCCCGGCGTCATCGACGAGCTGCACCGGCACATCGCCGAGCCGGGCGACGAGGCGGCGCGGCGCGAGGCCCTCGCGACGCTGGTCGAGGCCCTCATGTACGTCACGTTCCGGACGAAGGACCTCGGCTATCTCGACCTCGCGCACGAGGCGGCCTCCCGGGCCGACGAGGCGGCCCATCTCCTCGGCGACCCGGTCACGATCGGCAAGGCCGACTACCTGAGGGTTCAGGCGATGCCCCGCGAGAACGCGTGGGGACGCGCCCAGGTCGCCGCGGAACGGGCGGCAGACGTGCTCCAGTCGCACGCGACCGGCCCCCTCGGCGTCCAGGTGCTCGGCATGCTGACGCTCTCGGCCTCGATGGCGGCGGCCGTACAGCACAAGGGCGAGGCCGCCGGGCAATGGATGGCCGAGGCGCGCAAGCTCGCGGAGAGGGTTCCGGACGAGCCGCAGGACAACTGGTCGTCGTTCTCAGCGACGAACGTCAACGTGTGGGACGTCGCGCTCGCGGTGGAACGCGGCGAGGCCGGCGGCGCCGTGCTCGAACGCGCCGCGAAGGTGGACGAGAAGAAGATCGGCGTGCGGCGGTCACGGCACGCCGCGTTCCTCGCCGACGTCGGCCGCGGACTGGCACGCGACTCCCGGCATCGCGACGACGCGCTCGGCTGGCTGAACCGAGCGGAGCAGGTGGCGCCGCAGCGGACCCGCAACTCCAAGCCCGTCCGCGAAACCGTCGCCGTCCTGCTCCAGCAGGCGAGGACGGCGGCCGGGGGCCGTGAGCTGCGGGGGATGGCGGCGCGCATGGGCGTCCCGCACTGACCGGTTCACACTCGGCCGCACGCCATGCCCGCACCTCGCGGGCATGTCGCTCACCGGCCACGGCTTCAACTGGGTGATGGTGTTCCGCTGGTGGGTGACGGTCCGATCCTGGCAGGTGTGGCGGAAGACGCGGCGAACGCCTACCCGGCCCAGATGAGATCGAGTGCGATGACCACCAGAAGATCGTCCCAGATCTGGAACTCGACGATTCCCACACCGTCGAAGGTCGCTTGCCGGACGCCCTCTGTGGGAGTGGGGTCCGAGGTCGTTGGGTTGTGCGGGTCCTCGACGACCTCGGCGAAGGTCTCCGCCAGCGCGTCGCGCACTTCAGCGGACAAGCCTGCGAGTTGGTGGAGCACGCGCAGGCTGAGTTCCAAACGGTAGATCATGCGCGGTTCTGTCGAGCCCGCTCTACCTTGCTCTGCCAGTACGCGGTGGCCGCGTCGAGGGACATGCCGGTGACCTGCGCCAGGGCTTCCTCGATGGGGACCGTTGGGACGGTCCCGTTCTGGATGCCTTCGCGGTCAGCGGCCACCTCTTCGTAGTAGTTCGGGTTAGCCGCCAGCGCCTGACGCAAAGCCCGCGCGCGGATGCTCCAGGTCTGCAGGAACCGCTGCAGGTCCTTGTACTTCGCAAGGTCTGTGGCCGCGGCCTGGACGTGTTCCCGATACCGGCTGAGGAAGAAGGGGTGTTCCCGCTTCGGCAGGAGGCTGAGGATCGCTTCAGGGTCGCACGGGTCCGCCGGGTCCTGGTTGTGGACGGGCTGCGCGCTCATGGCTCCAGAGTAGGCCAAGTACTCGGCGTGTGCTGCGGCTTCCGGTTGTGGATCAAGGGTGGCTCCCGGTGCGTCAGGTGGGCTGGTCGGTGTCCTTGCTGGGTTGGACGCGTTTGGGCTCGCCGGGCATTTTGGGATAGTTGGGCGGGTACGGCATGTCGCCGAGGCCGTGGTCCTGCTCGTCGCGGTCGGCCATCTCCAGGAGCGTCTCCAGGGAGAACGCCCGGTCGTCGATGGAGGCGTGCAGGTCGCCCAGCTTGGCGAAGCGGTCGGGCATGGTGGCGATGGTGAAGTCGTGCGGGTCGGCGTCGGCGAGTTCGTCCCAGGTGACGGGGGCGGAGACGGGCGCGTGGGGCGCCGGGCGGACGCTGTAGGCGGAGGCGATCGTGCGGTCGCGGGCGTTCTGGTTGAAGTCGATGAAGACCTGCTCCCCGCGCTCCTCCTTCCACCACTTGGTGGTGACCTCGGCGGGCACGCGGCGCTCCACCTCCCGGCCGAACGCGAGGGCGGCCCTTCTGACTTCGGTGAACGTCCAGCGCGGCTCGATCCGGACGTAGATGTGCACGCCGCCCTTGCCGGAGGTCTTCACGTAGCCGGCGACGCCCAGCTCGGCGAGCAGGTCGCGGGCCGGGCCGAGCGCCACGCGGACGGCGTCGGAGAAGTCGGTCCCGGGCTGCGGGTCGAGGTCGATGCGCAGCTCGTCGGGGTGGTCGACGTCGCCGTCGCGGACGGGCCACGGGTGGAAGGTGAGCGTGCCGAGGTTGGCGGCCCAGGCGATCACGGCGACCTCGGTCGGGCGGACCTCGTCGGCGGACCGTCCGCTGGGGAACTCGATCCGGGACGTCCTGACCCAGTCGGGCGCGCCCTTGGGGGCCCGCTTCTGGTAGAACGCGTCGGACTTGCCCGCGCCCATGCCCGCCTGGCCGCGCGCGTAGTCTTCGCGGGTGGCCATCTTCGCCCCCTCGAAGACGCCCGCGGGCCAGCGCTCCAGGGTGGTCGGACGGTCGCGGGTGGCGCGCAGGATCCCCTCGCCCACGGCGATGTAGTACTCCACCAGCTGCCGCTTGGTGTAGCCGGGCTCGGGAAAGTAGATCTTGTCGGGGTTGGTCACCTTGACGAGCCGATCCCCGACCGGGATCTCGATGAAGGGCGAGGCCATACCTGCACGTTAACGCACGGGCACGACAGTCCCGGGCGGGTACCTTCGGAGGTATGGAGAAGATCCGCAAGAGCGAGGACGAGTGGCGGGCGCAGCTGAGCCCCGCGGAGTTCCACGTACTCCGCGAGGCGGGCACCGAGCGGCCCTTCACCGGCGAGTACACCGACACCAAGACCACCGGCGTCTACCGGTGCCGCGCCTGCGGGACGGAGCTGTTCCGCTCGGACACCAAGTTCGAGAGCCACTGCGGCTGGCCGTCGTTCTTCGAGCCGTCCAAGTCCGACGCGGTCGTGCTGCTCGAAGACCGCTCGCTCGGGACGGTCCGGACGGAGGTGCGGTGCGCGACGTGCGACTCCCACCTGGGCCACGTCTTCCACGGTGAGGGCTACGACACTCCCACGGACGACCGCTACTGCATCAACTCGATCTCGCTCACCCTGGAACCCATCGAGTGATCTCCGGGCAACCGGGGCCTGGCCTGGCGCGTCCCAGAGAGGGCGGCGCGCCACCAGGGGGTCTGCATGAACGAGTTCGGTCCTTACGAGATCGCCTACCTGTGCGGGGGTCCGGAGCGGGTCGCGCAGACCGCCGTCCTCGTCCTGTACGAGAAGCGCCGCGTCCGCGTCTCCCGGGGGACGCACCGCGTGGAGGCCGTCCGGCGTGAGGCCGACGACCCGGTGCAGGAGGCGGTGCTGGCGGAGATCCCCGGCACCGGCCGCCTGCTCGGCCAGGTCCTCGCGGCGGTCGCCGGGACGGACGAGGTGAGGGCCGTGGGGGACGCGCTCCGCGAGGCCGGGATGCTGCGCCGGTCCCGGCCCACGCGCGCCGGCAAGGCCCTGCGCCGCGAGGCCGCCGAGGCCGCCGCCGATGACGCCGGACGGCTGGCCGCGCTCGGCCCGGACGGCGTCGAGGACGCCAAGATGCGGGAGATCCTCCGGACCGGCGACCCGAAGCCGATCAAGCTCCCCCGCCCCCCGGGCCGCGGCCACCGGAACCTCGAATCCAGCACCCTGTCCGACACGCAATACGGCGGCGGAGGCGGAACCGGCGGCTACTAGGGCGTCTCGGCGACTTCGCAGTCGTCCTTGTCGCTCTGCTTGTTGGCGAGGACGACGCTGCCGTTGTCGCTGCTCTTGCCGTGGACGAAGACGCGGGGCTCCTCGTCGCCGCCGTCCTTGAGGAGCTGCGTCGTCCACTCGCACAGCGAGACGGCGGGCTTGGAGTTCTCGTCGTCCTCGCCCAGGTCGGTGTAGACGCGGACGAACTCGCCGCTGCGGCGGACGTCGGTGACGTGCCCGACGATCTTCTTCTCCGGGTCCTTGGCCGTGAAGTAGGGGACGGCCTCGGTGATCTCCTCGGGGTCCTCGGCGGCCGCCTCGGGCGTCGCGCTGGGGCTCGCCGCGGGGCGTCCGGTGTGGGCGGCGACGGCGGCGCGGGGGGCGTCGCCGTCGCCGCCCGGCAGGCCCAGCAGGACGGCGCCCGCGATCAGCGCGGCCGACGCGGCGCCCACACCGCCGACGACCGTCCGGCGCCGTCCCCGTCCGCGGAGCGCCCGCCCGGCCAGCCGGTTCCAGCGGACGGCGAGGGCGGACTGCGGCCTGGCGTGCCGGCCGCGGGGACGCGTGTCGGAAGTCTTGGTCACGGGCCGCACTTTACTGGCAGTCCGCCGGTTCTTCCCGCCGCATCCCGAACATCACGAACGTCGCGATCCTGGCCGTCCGTCACGGGTCGTCCAGGACCCGGGCCGCGATCCGGGGCCGGACGGTGCGGACGGTGCGGCCCCTACGGCAGGCCGGCGACGAGTTCGGCGACCGGCTTGCGGCGGCCCGTGTAGAAGGGGACCTCCTCGCGGGTGTGCAGCCGCGCCCTGGCGCCCCGCAGGTGCCGCATCAGGTCGACGATGCGGTGCAGCTCGTCGGCCTCGAACGCCAGCATCCACTCGTAGTCGCCGAGCGCGAACGACGAGACGGTGTTGGCGCGCACGTCCGGGTAGCCGCGCGCCATCTTCCCGTGCTCGGCGAGCATCGCGCGGCGCTCCTCGTCCGGCAGCAGGTACCACTCGTAGGACCGGACGAACGGGTAGACGCAGACGTAGGCCCGCGGCTCCTCCTCGGCCAGGAACGCCGGGATGTGGCTCTTGTTGAACTCCGCCGGGCGGTGCAGCGCCATCTGCGACCACACCGGCTCGCTGGCGCGGCCCACCGCCGTCCGGCGGAAGCGCGTGTAGACCTCCTGGAGGTCCTCCGCGGCCGGCGCGTGCCACCAGAACAGGTAGTCGGCGTCCGCGCGCAGGCCCGCGACGTCGTAGGCGCCGCGCGTGGTGACGTCCTTCTCGCCCGCCTGGTCGAGCAGGTCCTGCACCTCGGCCGCGTCGTGCTCGCCGAGCGTACCGGGGTCCTTCACCCGGAAGACCGACCACATCGTGTAGCGGATCGTGTTATTGAGCTCGCGTGCCTTCGGCTTGGCCTCCGGCTCCGTCGCTGACATCGTCCGTTCCTCCTCTGCGCTGTTCCCGATCGCGGACATGGTCGAGCACCCGGGCCGCCGCGGCGCGCGCCGAGGCGACGCACGCGGGGATGCCCAGGCCGTCGTACGCCGCTCCCGCGACGGCCAGTCCGGGCTCGCCGGCGACGGCGGCGCGGACCCTGGCCACGCGGTCGGCGTGGCCCACGGTGTACTGGGGCAGCCCGCCGCCCCACCGGGTCACCCGGGTCTCCACGGGGAGCCCGGTGACGCCGCAGGTCGCGGCCAGCTCCGCCGTCGCGGCGGCCTTGAGCTCCTCGTCCGTCCTCTGCAGGGTGTGCTCCTCGCCGAACCGGCCGATGGAGCAGCGCACGGCGATAAGGCCGGGGTCGCGCGCGCGCAGGTGGGGCCACTTCACCGAGCTGAACGTGACGGCCTTCACCTCGCTCCCGCGCGCCTCGTTCTCCACGGCCGGGACGAGGTAGCCGCTGCCCTTGGGAAGCCTCGGGAACGCGCCGGGCCGGTAGGCCAGCGTGATGATCGCCATGCTCGCGTACTCGATGCGGGCCAGCTCGCGGGCGGCGGCGGGCACCTGGTAGGCCAGCAGCCGGGATGCGGGGGCCGCCGGGACGGCGATCACCACGGCGTCGGCGTCGAGGTACTCGGGGGCGCGGGCCGAGCCGACGGTGAGCCGCCAGCCGTCCGGGCGGCGCCGCAGCTCGCGGACCGTCGCGCCGGTCCGGATCGTCCCGCCGGCGGCGGCGATGTCCTCGGCCACCAGGTGCGGGAGCGTCCCGAGGCCGTCCGGCAGCGAGGCGAACACCGGGCCCGGGTCCTTGGGCGCGGCCTGCCTGATGCCCTGGACGGCGGAGATCAGCGAGCGGTGCGCGCGCGCGGCGGCGGCGACGGCGGGCAGCGTGGCGTCGAACGACAGCTCCTCGGCGCGTCCGGCGTACACCCCGCCGAGCAGCGGCTCGACGAGCCGGTCGACGACCTCGCGGCCGACCCGGGCGCCGATGAAGCCGGCCACCGAGACGTCGGCGCCGCGCGGCGTCCCGGGCAGGACGAGGTCGAGCGGGACGCGGGCCAGCCCCGCCGGGGACAGCACCTGCGACGAGGCCAGCGCGCGCAGGTCGGACGGGACGCCCATGACCTGCCCGGACGGTATTCTGCGGAGCGCGCCGCGGCTCAGGATCGCCGAGGACGTGGTGCCGGGATTCACCAGATCGCCGGAGCGGCCGAGGTCGCGCACCAGGTCGAGGCCCTCCGGACGGCGGGCGAGCATCGACTCGGCGCCCTCGTCCACGGCAAGCCCGGCGATCTCGCTGACCCGCAGCTTGCCGCCGATCCGCGGGGAGCCCTCCAGCACGGTCACCCGCACGCCGCTGCGGGCCAGCACGCGCGCGGCGGCCAGGCCGGCGATGCCGCCCCCGACGACGACGGCATGGGAGGTGGTCATGCCCCAAGCCTCCCAGACGCCCCGCCGTACCGCGCACCGGGCCGCCCGCTCCCCCACCGGAATCGGCCTTTGTGCGGGGCGGGGGTCGTGACTTGGGCGTGGCCTCTTTGTGCCCGGATCGCGATTCGGGGTGCGGAACGGTGTCGGGGGGCCTCTCGTCCAAGCGCCATGCGGATCGTCGGAAATGTCAGGCATGCGGCATGCGCGCTGATCGTCGTCCTGCTGGCCGCTGTCCTCGCCGCGTGCGGGGGCGGTGACCGCGGCTCGTCCGGGCGGGCGGAGTCGGCCGCCCGGAACCAGACGGGCGCCGATCCGGCCCCGGGGCGCGATGCCCAGGCGCCGAGCATCGCCAAGTCCCCGGGCGGTTCCAGCGGCGGCGGGAGCGGCGGGAGTGCCGGGAGCGGCGGGCAGCCTGCCGTGCGGGTGCCGCCGCCCGCCGCCCGCGCCGTCGTCTACACGGCGACGCTGCGGGTCAGGACGGGCGACGTGGACGCCTCCGCCGCCAAGGCCAAGCAGCTGGCGACGGCGGCGGGCGGCTATGTCGAGAACGAGTCGGGGTCGAGCACCCCGCCGTCGTCCACGCTGACGCTGAAGATCCCCGCCGACCGCTACGCCGGGCTCCTGGGCCAGCTGACGCCGGGCCTCGGGACGAAGCTGTCGCTGAACCAGCGGGCGGAGGACGTGACGGGCGAGGTCGCCGACGTGGACAGCCGGGTGCGCTCGGCGCAGGCCACGCTGACCTCGTTCCGCAAGCTGCTCGACCGGGCGCGGACGGTCGGCGAGGTGATCAACGTCGAGCAGGAGATCGCGCGCCGCGAGGCGGACCTGGAGGCGCTCCAGGCGCGCCAGAAGACCCTCCAGCAGAGCACCCGGTACGCGACGCTGACCGTCGATCTGGTGGCGTCGTCCAAGGCGGCAAAGAAGGCCGACGACCGCGGCGGGTTCGTCGGCGGGCTCCAGGACGGCTGGGACGCCTTCACCTCGTTCATCGGCGGCGCAGGCACCGTGCTCGGCTGGCTCCTGCCGTTCCTGGTCGCGGCCGCGGCGATCGGCCTGCCGGCGCTGGCGTTCAGGAACCGGCTCCGCGACCGGCGCCCCGCCCCGTCCAGGACAGCGGAGCGGGAGCCCGTGCCGGTCGGCGCGCGCGCAGAGGAAAGCGCGCCGGAGAGGCCGGAAGGCCAGGCACCGCCGCGCTGACGATCAGTACTCCGAGCTCGCCTCGTGGACGAGGTCCGCGAGGCGGGCCAGCACGTCCGGGTTCGTGGACGGCAGCACCCCGTGGCCCAGGTTGAAGATGTGCCCCTCGGCGGTGCGGCCGCGGGCCAGCACGTCGCGGGCCCGGTGCTCCACGGTCTCCCACGGCGCGAACAGGAGCGCCGGGTCGAGGTTGCCCTGCAGCGCCTTGCCCGGCTCGACGCGGCGGACGGCCTCGTCCAGCGGGACGCGCCAGTCGACGCCGACCACGTCCGCGCCCGCCTCGCCCATCAGGCCGAGCAGCTCGCCCGTCCCGACGCCGAAGTGGATGCGCGGGACGCCGAGCGCCTCGGCCTCGGCGAAGATCCGGCTGGTGTGGGGCAGCACCGACTCGCGGTAGTCCTGCGGCGCGACCGCGCCCACCCACGAGTCGAACACCTGCACGGCGCTCGCCCCGGCCGCCACCTGCACCTTCAGGAACGCGATCGTGAGGTCGGCCAGCCGGTCCATCATGGTGGCCCACAGCTCGGGCTCGCCGTACATCATGGCCTTGGTGCGGTCGTGGTTCTTGGACGGGCCGCCCTCGATCAGGTACGAGGCGAGCGTGAACGGGCCGCCCGCGAAGCCGATCAGGGGCGTCGCCCCCAGCTCGCCGGTCAGGCCCGCGACGGCCTCGGTGACGTAGGGCACGTCGTCCGGGACGAGCGGGCGCAGCGCCTCCAGCCCCGCCGCGTCCCGGATCGGGTCGGCGATCACCGGGCCGACGCCGGGCTTGATGTCCAGGTCGACGCCGATGGCCCGCAGCGGCACCATGATGTCGCTGAAGAAGATCGCCGCGTCCACCGCGTACCGCCGCACCGGCTGCAGCGTGATCTCGACGATCATCTCCGGGCGGGTGCAGGACTCCAGCATCGGGACGCCCTCGCGCAGCCTCAGGTACTCCGGCAGCGACCGGCCCGCCTGGCGCATGAACCACACCGGCGTATGCGGCACGGGCTTGCGGCGGCACGCCAGCAAGAAGGGGCTCTCGTCCAGGGCGTCCGCGTTCGGGGAGGCGTCGTTCGAACCAACAGCGTCAGCAGCCACGTGGTGATGCTCCCACGAAACCCCGGCGCGGACGCACCGGGGCGCGGTCCCGGACCCTTACGGGGGACGAAGTTCCGGACACGCCGAGCGAAGTCCCGCATTCTGTCACCGGCTCATGCGAACGTGATCCGTGTCATAGCCGAGGGAGGTTCCCCCTTGTACTGCTCCACCTGCGGTGATGAACGTATGTTCGAGCAGCCGCCGTGCCCGGACGGGCATGGTGAGGAGTGCCCCGAGCGGGCCTGCGTCGATTGCGGTTCGGCCGTCCTGGTCGGTTCGCCTCCCGCGGGCCCCGTCCCGGCGGACGCCGCCTCCCCGGCGGAGCGCTCCGCCTCCGTGCGGGCCGTCGCCTGAGCGGCCCGGCCCCCGAAACGAAACCACCTGTGCCGTGCCTGTTTCCCCTCCTGTTCCCCCCGTCGCGCGCGGCGGTCCCCCGTCCCGGCACCACCGATCCGAGTC
>NZ_SMKU01000339.1 GCF_004349215.1 Actinomadura rubrisoli
GGATGGGCCTGGTCTACCTCGCGCGGTCGCCAGGGGGACGGCTGGTCGCTGTCAAGGTCATCCACACCCACCTGACCGACGACCCGCTGTTCCGTGCGCGTTTCCGGCGGGAGGCCGAGGCCGCCAAGGCGGTCAGCGGCTTCTACACCGCCCCGGTCGTGGACGCCGATCCGTACAGCAGGCCGGCCTGGCTGGCGACCGCGCATGTCGCGGGCCCCGACCTCAACGACGTCGTCGTGACGCACGGGGCGCTGCCGCGGGCCATGGTCACCGCTCTGGCGGCGGCGCTGTCGGAGGCGCTCAAGGCGATCCATGAGGCCGGGCTCGTCCACCGTGACCTCAAACCGTCCAACATCCTGCTCGCCCAGGACGGGCCGCGCGTGATCGACTTCGGGATCGTGCACGCGGCCGACGGCACCGAGACGATCGGCGGACTGGTCGGGACGCCCGGCTACATGTCGCCCGAGCAGGCCGAGGGACGGGAGGTCCAGCCCGCGAGCGACGTGTTCTCGCTGGGGGGAGTGCTGTACTTCGCGGTCACCGGCCGCCCCCCGTTCGGGGCCGGCGACCTGCGCGAGGTGCTGTGCCGCGTGGCGCAGGAGGAGCCCGACCTGGCACCGGTCCCGGCGGCGCTGCGCGACCTCATCGCCCGGTGCCTGGCCAAACGCCCGTCCGAGCGTCCCACGCCGGACCGGCTCCTGGAGGAGTTGGCGGACTCGGTCACGGCGGACCCCGCGGACTGGGCGGCAGGGCCGCACACCCCGATGATCGACGAGTACGTCACCGAGATGTCCTTGTACTCCCCGGCGCCGGCCCCACCTCGTCCGGTGCCCGAACCCGAGGCGGTGTCCGAACCCGACGCGGTGCCCCAATCCGACGTGGTGCCCCGATCCGACGCGGTGCTCGTACCGGAACCCGCGCCAGCGCGTGCGCCGGAGCCCCGCCGGGTGGTGACGAGGCGCGCGCCGTTATCGTGGCCGCCCCAGCCGTCCGGAGAACGACGGCCGCGCCGTCCGCCACGCTGGACGGGCTGGGCGGTGCCGGCGGCCATCGGGCTGGTGATCACTCTCGTGGTCGTCCTCGACGGCGGGAACGCCGGTACAGGCGCCGGGTTCCAGCCGTGGTCCGTCGACAACGTGAACGGCAGGGCTGTGATACTCGACGGGCTGCTGTATATCGGGAAATCCGACGGTGCTGCCGCCTACGACCCGCGAACCGGCAAGCGGCGCTGGAAGTCGAAGTCGGGCGAGGCAGAGGTCGCCATCGGCCGGTACAGCGCCGTGCTGCTCACCCGCAGCGACACGCATCTGAGCGCGCTCGACCCGATGTCGGGGAGCCGGCGCTGGCGGATTCCGCTGAGCGTAGACGGCTGCGTGGGGCCGTCCGGCCCCACGGGCCACGTTGTGGTGATCGACGGCACCGGGCCGCCGGGCGGCGGCGAGGTCCGGCTTTCGCTGGTGGACGCGGTGACCGGCACGCGGCTCGCGGACAGGACGCTGAAGGCGGGCCACTGCGGGAGCGGCGCGGACATCAACGGAGACCGCGTCAGCGTCATCGCGTCCGGGAAGACGGGCCAGGAGGACGACACCCTGGTCTCCATGGCCGCGGGGTCGAGCGCGAGCTGGCGCGCCACGCAGGGGGACGCCCGCTTGGTGACGTCCGACGACGAGCACGTCTACACGGTCATCGGGAAGGGGGCCGACGGGCTCCGGATCCGCGCATACGCGTCCGGAACGGGGCGCCTGCGCTGGGACATCCCGTTCCGGGTCTCCGACGACGACGGCGACTTCTCGGCGGCCTATTCCTCCTGGGCCATGGCGCTGCCCGTGCGGTCCCGCCTCTACGTGCTCAGTGAGGACGGCCTCGACGCCTTCGACACCACGAATGGGCGGAGGCGCTGGGAGTCGTCCTTCAACGTAGGAGCCGACGCGAATTTCTTCGTCCTCGGAGACATGGCCTACGTGTGGTGGGACGCCACCAAGCTCGGCTTCCTCCACTACATCGAGCGGACGGCGATGGCAGCCGTCGACCTCACCAACGGCAGGCGCCTCTGGCGGAAGACGACGAACTCGGGCGCGGACATCGCATGGGCCGACGACCGCGCCGCCTATGTCGCCTCGTTCAGGAAGCGCCGGTTCCGGTCCGACGAGAACGCGCTGATCTCTCTCGACGCGCGAACCGGGACGCAGCGCTGGCGGCGGGGCATGGACGCCGACGACCTGATCGTCGGGTCCGGGATCGTCTACGTGCGCGACGGCGACACCCTGGAGGCGGTCAACGCGTCCACCGGCGAAGGGCCCTGACGCGGGAGCGGACGGCCTCACTGAGATCCCTCTGTGGCGTCAGCTGTTCTCCGGCTGGGGCAGATGTGCCTTCGCGTCGTCATAGGTGCCCTCGGGAGCCGATTCAGCCGGGGCGTAGACGAGGTGCAAGACGCCGGTGGTGAACGTCTTGGAGGAGAGCAGCCTCAGCGGGATCGGCTCGCCTTCGTCGAACAGGCGCATGCCCGACCGGACGGCGATCGGGTGGACCAGCAGGGACAGTTCGTCCAGGAGGCCCGCGGCCAGCAACTGGCGAACGATGGAGACCGATCCGCTGATGGCGATGTCCGTCCCGCCCTCCTGGAGTTTCAACGCGGTGACGGCCTCGATGATGTCGCCGTGCAGTTGCTCGGAGTTGCGCCAGGTGAACTTCAGGTCCTGGCCGGAGACCACGATCTTGCGGGCGTCGCCGAGTGCCTTGGCCATGGCGGCGTCATCGCCACCGGCGGCCTCGCGGTCCGGCCACGCGCCGGCGAAACTGTCGTAGGTCTTGCGGCCGAGCAGGATCGTGTCCGCGGTGCCCAGCTGCTCGGAGACGGCCACGCCCATCTCGTCGTTGAAGTAGGGGAAGTGCCAGTCCTGAGGGTCCTGGACGACGCCGTCGAGCGAGATGAACAGACCGGCGGTGATTCTCCGCATGGAACCGCTCCTTGATCGTTGTGTGGTGTCACCAGGTCTGACCATGGCTGGAGCGGAAACTCATCGCAAGGCGGCAGGAAGCTTCCGCGACGAGCGGCGGTGCCTGCCGATCGGCGCCGTTCCGTCGGACGTCATCGGCTGACCGGGCTGCGGGCGCAGCTCGCGGAGGCCGCCCGGCTCGCGCAGTCCCTCCTGGACGGCGAGGCGACGGCCACGGTCGGGCACACGTCCCTCAAGCCGGCCGCGTCCGGGACGGCGGTGGACGTCGCTCCGGCGGCCTTGCGCGTGTGCGGCATGGCGGCTACACCGAGGACGGCCCCTTCTCGGTCGCGTGGATCGTCCGGACCTGCTGATCGGCAACGATCGGCTGGCCGATGTCAACGCGCGGCTCGCGCTACTGGCCCGGTCCGAGTGAGGGGGCGGCCGCCGGATCCGCGGAGGGCGCCTGCGCGACGGCCTCCTGGACGGCGCGCTCGGCGCGGACCAGCGAATCGCGCACCGCGCCGAGCAGGTCGCGCAGCCGGTGCAGCGGCAGCTCCAGCAGGGTGACGTCCTTCGCCCACGGCGCGGTCTCGTCGACGACCGTGCGCGCCTGCCGCTTGTTCAGCTCCGGCCGCAGAACGATCAGCGCGTCCCGCCAGGAGTTCGCGATCTTCCCGTGCGCCCGGTCCATGATCGTGCGCACCACGCGCTCGGCCTCGTCCTGCGGCAGCGGACGCCGCACGGCCTCCAGCACGCCGCCTCGCGCGGCCAGCTCGTACACGGGGTCCAGCACTTTGGCCAGTTCGCCGAGCCGGACCTCCTCGGCCGTGTAGACGCGCAGGTGCCCGGCGCGGGTCGCCAGCAGCACGCGCGGCAACGCCGACTCCAACCCCGCGGGCAGGGCGACGGCGACCTGCCCCAACCGGGCGGCGTACGGCTTGGCCAGCCAGGTCGTCAACCGGACCCGGGGCAGCTTCGGCAGCACGCCCTTGGGCCATCCGCCCACCAGCGCGTCAGGCTGGAAGCCGCCGGCGGTGACCTCGTCGACCGGGACGGCGACCGGCTCCCGCGACTCCACCGCCTGCGGCCCCTGGGTGTAGATGGCCGTGCTCACCTGCTCGCTCCGCGCGGTCGCGGCGGGCAGGCTCTTGGTCGTCGGCCGCAGGATGTACAGGTCCGCGGCCGAGCCGATGGCCTCCGCGCCGAAGTAGCGGTTGAAGTCCGGATAGACCGCTTCGGAGACGACGTTGAGGTCCAGCAGCGCCTTCTGCACCTTCAGCGCCAGCATCGGGGTGCGCTCGCTCGCCCCGTACGCGAGCAGGACCCGGCCCCGCGCCGGCTCGCGCAGCCCCTCGATGGCCCGTGCCACGAAAAGGCCGATGCCGTCGGGGGAGTACGGCGGGTCGGTGATGGCCAGGTCGGCGTACCCGCGGGCCGCCGGCGCCAACCCCAGCCGCAGGTCGGCCCAGCGGGTGCGGACATCGAGGCCGAGGCCCGCGGCCGCGGAGTCGATGAAGGCCAGGATGCGCTCGTCGATGTCGACCACCGTGGTCTGGACGTGCGGGTGGATCATCCCGATCGCCAGCGAGGTCAGGTCGTGGTCGCCCACGCACAGCAGGCGGGTGTCCCGCAGCCAGAACCGGGCGCCGAGCAGCAGCGCCCGCCGGACGACCGTCTCGGGGGTCGCCGCGACGTGGTCCAGCGCCTGCCTGCTCCGGGGGGCGCGTTCGATGAGCTCGTGGAGGCGCTCGACGACCGCGGCGTGCTCGGGCAGCAGATGCTCGACGGGGTCGGCCGGGCTGAACGGAGGACGCCCGGCATCGAGGACCTCGGCATACCGGCGGACCTGGTCGGACCCGAGCCGGAACCGGTCGCCGGAGCGTTCGGGGCCGATCTCGGCGAGCAGTGCCTCGACCGCCCGCCGCGGCGCCGCGGTCTCCCGTACCAGCGCGGCCGGCGTCCACCACTCGCCCTTGCTCAGCAGGGTGAGCGCCCTGTGCAACCGGCGAGGATCCATATCGGCCGGCGCGGGCAGTCCCGGCTTGCCCTCGTCCTCCATGCCGGGCAGTGTAGGCGACCGGCCGACCCGGACGAGTGTTTCCGGAGACGCGCCTCACGTGGCCGAATACCACGTCCCGACCGCCCGGGGCGTCCCGACCGCCCGGGGCGTCGCGGCGAAATGGTCGGCGGCGTAGCGGACGGCCGCGGCGTGCTCACCACCGAACGCGCGTGCGGAAAGACAGGACCGCCCGGCGCGTGCTTTTTCCGCTGCGCCGCCCAGCCCGCCGCCCAGATACCGTGGCGCATCGATTAGGCAGGTATTGCCGATCGATCGCCCGGTTTTCGGAAGGCCTTGACGATTATTTCCTGTGCGCCGGAGTGGTTCGGGTGTTGGCCTGCGGCGGTACGGCATGGGCGAATCCGCGGGCATCGGCGACGTCTTGCCCTTGACGGGACGGAGAGTTAACGTCCAGTCACCTAATAGGAGAGTTTCCTATTGATGGAGCCCGCATGCCCCGCTCCCCTCCATCGCCCGCCCCGCCAAGGCCATGCCTATCGGAGTCGCGGCCCTTCTCGCCCCGGCTTCCCCTTATCGGCTCCGCGCGAGCCGGTGACCGGGAGAAAACCTGTCCACCCCGCGAACACAGGGAACCCCGCATGAAGTCATCAGGACGCAGGCTCGCCGCGGTCGCGGCGGGCGTGGGAATCGCACCTCTCGTCACCGTGGTACTGCCCGCCACCTCGGCCTTCGCCCACGGCTACGTCTCCTCGCCGCCGAGCCGGCAGGCTCAGTGCGCGCAAAGGACCGTCCAGTGCGGCGAAATCCAGTGGGAGCCGCAGAGCGTCGAGGGACCGAAAGGTCTGCGAAGCTGCAGCGGCGGAAACGCGAGATTCTCCGATCTCGACGACGACAGCAAGGCGTGGAAGCCCACCGCCGTCGGCCAGTCGGTGACCTTCAACTGGACGTTCACCGCCCAGCACAGCACCAGGGACTACGAGTACTACCTCGGCGGCAAGCGCATCGGCGTGTTCAACGGCCGCGGCTCGTCCCACACGGTCAATCTCGGCGGGGTGACCGGGCGCCAGAAGGTGCTGGCGGTCTGGAACATAGCCGACACCGCCAACGCCTTCTACGCCTGCATCGACTTGCAGGTGCAGTGACGGACCCGCGGGTGCGGTGACACAGATCACCGGCACCGACCTTGGAGGTCTTTCGCCGGACCTGTCACAGGCCGGACGGCTGTCCTGTCTTAGCTGGCGACCGGAGGACGAACGGGCGCCCCGGCGGACAGGAAGGCTTGTCATGAAGATCGTGGTAATCGGCGGCACCGGCCTGATCGGGTCGAAGCTCGTGGCGAGGCTCGGCGAGCACGGCCACGAGGCCGTGGCGGCCTCGCCCAACACCGGCGTCGACACGCTCACCGGCAAAGGGCTGGCCGAGGCGCTGGCCGGCGCGTCCGTGGTGATCGACGTGTCGAACTCCCCGTCCTTCGAGGACGCCGCGGTGCTGGACTTCTTCGAGACCTCCACCCGCAACCTGCTGGCGGCGGAGGCGGCGGCCGGAGTGCGCCACCACGTCGCGCTGTCGGTGGTGGGCACCGACCGGCGGCCCGACATCGGCTACTTCCGGGCGAAGATCGCCCAGGAGAGGCTGATCAAGGAGTCGCCGATCCCGTTCTCGGTCGTGCACGCGACGCAGTTCTTCGAGTTCGCCCGCAGGATCGCCGACGGGGCCGCGGACGGCGACACGGTCCGGATGCCGTCGGTGGCCTTCCAGCCCATCGCGGGCGACGAGGTCGCCAAGGCGGTCGGCCGGGTCGCGGTGGGCTCGCCGCTGAACGGGTCGATCGAGATCGCGGGCCCCGAGCGGACCCAGATGGACGATTTCTTCCGCAACGCCCTGGAGACCTGGGGCGACCCGCGCAAGGTCGTCACCGACCCGCACGCGCACTACTTCGGAGCGGAACTGAACGAGC
This sequence comes from Actinomadura rubrisoli, assembly GCF_004349215.1. GTDB lineage: Bacteria > Actinomycetota > Actinomycetes > Streptosporangiales > Streptosporangiaceae > Spirillospora > Spirillospora rubrisoli. The sequence continues at coordinate 6,920 of NZ_SMKU01000339.1, forward strand.
CGGACCTCGTGCCGGTCGGCGACGCGACCCTCGGCGAGGTCAAGTACGCCGACTGGCTGAAGGACAACCCGCCCACGTGACGACCGCCGCCACCGCCCGCAGGTCTCTCCCCGCCCAGCGGTTCACCCGCTGGGCGGGCCGTTGAGAACGCTCGCGTATCTTGTCGTAGCCGTTCGACGGGAAGAACGGGTGAGACGAGCGCGGCGGCCGGCGGAACGGGGGCGACCAGCATGGGCGGAACGGGGGCGGCGAACCGCCCCGGCGGGCGGGACGATCTCGAAGCGGCCGCGGCGGCGTTCAACGGCGTGCGGCCGCGCCTGTTCGGAATCGCGTACCGGATGCTGGGCAGCTCCGCCGAGGCCGAGGACCTGGTGCAGGACGTCTGGCTGCGCTGGCAGACCTACGACCGGGGCACCGTGGAGGACGTCCCCGCGTTCCTGGCGACGGCGACCACCCGGCTCGCGATCAACGTCCTGCGGTCCGCGCGGGTCCGCCGCGAGACCTACGTCGGCCCGTGGCTGCCCGAACCCGTCGACACCGGCGCCGACCCGCACCTCGGCGCCGAACGCGGCGAAGCCCTCGGTTTCGCCGTCCTGCTCCTGCTGGAGAGGCTCTCACCCACCGAGCGCGCGGCGTACGTGCTGCGGGAGGCGTTCGACTACCCCTATCCGCAGATCGCCGGGATCCTCCAGGTCAGCGACGTGGCGGCCCGCAAACTCGTCAGCCGGGCACGCGCGCACCTGCGGTCCGCGCGCCGCGCGCCGGTGACCGGCGCCGACCAGCGCAGGCTGCTGACCGCCTTCGTCGCCGCCGCCCGCGCCGGCGACCTCGCCGCGCTGGAGGACATCCTGGCGGCGGACGCGGTCAGCTACTCCGACGGCGGCGGCGCCGTCCGGGCGTCCCGCTTCCCGGTGGTGGGCGCGTCCCGGGTGGCACGGTACGTCAGGGCGTTCGCGGACCGGTTCTGGACGGGGGTGGACGTGCGGTGGGGCAGCGTGAACGGGCAGGCGGCCGCCCTGCTCGGCCGCGACGGCGAGGTGTTCGCCGTCCTCACCGTCACCGCCTCCGACCAGGGCATCGACCAGGTGCTGTGGATGATGAACCCCGCCAAGCTCGCCGCGGTGAACCCCGCCTGATCCGAGGACATCGGCGTCGGCGACCCCCTGTCCGTCCGGCTTCGGCCGTGAGGATAAAAGGCATCCACCATCGGATTGGGAGATCGCCCGGGGCCGTTACGCCGGGACGCGGCGCGTCCGGGGCCCACACGTCACCGTCACCCTGCCTCACCTGCGGCGACAGGGGTATAGACATCAGTTATCCCCTGCTGGCATTACCTGTGTTTTGTCGCAAATGAGACTGTAATGGCGTTCCTTCGGCCTTTCGCCCGGGGCTCCCCGCCCGAAAGTCACCCGGCACCGGAAGGACCCGCGAGGTGCGCCATTCGTCCTCCGACGGCCAGTGCTCCCGTTCGGCAGAGAGGGCGTCCGCGCACCCGTGCCCAGGCGAGAGGTCCCACGGCGCTAGCCAAGAGAGAGGCGGAAGCGAATGAGAACGCGTATCCGACCTGCCCGAAAACGCAGGCCGTTCGCGGCCGGTGTCGCGGCAGTGGCCGCTGCCACCTTCGCGATGTCGTCCGGGGTCGCCTGGGCAGGCGAACTCCAGATCGACCAGGAGGTCCAGGAGCAGGACCAGTGGTGCTGGGCCGCGAGCGGGCTGACCATCGCCAAGTTCCTCGGCAAGGGAGACGTCAGCCAGAACGACTTCTGCAACCTCGCGCGGAACCTCCCGCAGGGCAGCGATTGCCCGAACGAGGCCGGCTATCTGGAGTGGGACCAGACGGCGTTCCGAGCGCTCGGGCTCACCCCCGGCCAGGTGACCGGGCCGCTGTCGTACCAGGCCGTGGTCGCCGAGATCGACGGGAAGCGCCCGATCGAGACCGGCATCTACTGGACGGCGGGCGGCGGCCACGCCCAGGTGATCTACGGCTACCAGGGCCAGATCCTCTCCTACGGCGACCCGTGGCCGTACAGCCCCAGGTACGGCGAGATGAGCCACAGCAGCTACAAGCGCAATGGCGAGTTCCGTTGGGGCGAGGCCCTGTCGAAGGTGGGGGCGTGACATGCGGACCACAGCGAAAGTCACCGCAGCGGCCCTGATCGGCGGAACCGTCCTCATGGGCGGCAACGCGGCACAGGCCGGGGCACCGCCCTCGGACGAGGCCGCCGCGCAGAAGGCCGCCTCGTCCGCGGCGGCCCAGCAGCGGCTCGGGCAGTTCTTCGTTCACCTCGACCAGCACCAGCGCGGTCAGCTCACCAACCAGGCCGTCACACCGGCGGCGATCGCGGCAAAGGCGCCGACGCTGGAGGGTGACGTCCACCGCGTCTACTCGCTCAACCCCGAGTTCGTCAAGGGGACGCCGAACGCTCCCGCCGCGCGGTTCGCCTACATGGCGGTCGGCGCGAAGTCGGCGACCGGGCAGCACGCGACGGTGTGGCTGACCAAGTCCGGTGCGAGTTGGACGATCATGAACGTGATCTCCGGCTCCGAAGAGGCCGTGTACCCGGCGAAGGCGGACGGCGGCATGGTGTTCACCGAGCCGCAGATCCACGCCTGGTACCGGCTCAAGGACGGCCGCGTGACGGCTCTGAACGACACCGCCAAGACGTCCGTCGCCAAGGGTGTGACGGTCGGGTCGTACCAGAAGCTCGTGCACGGCCGCTACGCCGACAAGCTCCCCGGCTCCGCGTACCAGCGTTCCGGGAAGCTCGGCGGCTTCTCGCCCACCACCGGCGTCAGCGATCGGGCGCCGGACAGGGGCCCGGCGCCCGTGCTGCTCGCGCTCGGCGCGGGCGGCGTGGTGACCGCCGCGGGTGTCGCCCTGGCGCGCCGACGCCGCACCCCGGACAGCCACTAGGGCGTTTTCCGGCGGGTTCCGGGAACCGCCTTCCTTCTCGGAACCCGCCTCCGGGTCCCGGCCACGGGTGACGCCGGATGTGCCTTCGGGACGCTCGTCCCGCCATTCGCCGTGGAAATGTCCGTGCACCGCATCCCGGCCGATATCCACTGGATTGAATACGCAGCACGCCCGATGCTCACAATCAGTGACGCCGTGGGAGCTGAACAGGAACTTGTGGAGGCCGTCACTTACCGTCATTCGCCGAATGCACATCGATCGCACTGGCCTTCGCCTGGCATTTGATAGCCGGCCACCGCAAGTCTTGGCAGTTTTGACCCTTGTTGGGGACGCCGTCTTTTCTGCACAATTCCGGAAATCGTCATCCTGGGCCGACCCCCCTCCCCGCCATCCCCAGGAGCTTCCGTGAGACCCATCCCCCTCGCCTGGCATTTGATAGCCGGCCACCGCAAGTCTTGGCAGTTTTGACCCTTGTTGGGGACGCCGTCTTTTCTGC
>NZ_SMKU01000033.1 GCF_004349215.1 Actinomadura rubrisoli
GAGGGGCGGGCCGGGGCGCGTTCGATCAGCGGCGTGCCGCTGTTGTCCGTTCCGACCGGGATGTAACCGGCTTCCCGGAGAGCGTCCAGCGTCGCGTCCGCCGGCTCGGCACTGGCCAGCACTGTGGGCGCCAGTTCCCGGAGTCCGAGCTTGCGCAGTTTGCGGTGGACGAGGATCTCGGCGAGCAGGGCGGGACGGGAACAGCAGATCGCGCAGGCGAGCGGAGTGACCGTGACCTCGCCATGCCTGCGGTGGACGTCGTCGATCAGGTACGCCAGCGGCTGCGGTAGATCGGCGCCGGCGGCGGATCGCAGGTCGGAGCGGAGCCGTTCGGCGGAGAGACCCGCGTCGAAGGCGCGGCGCACGGTGGACGGGCCGAACCGCCATACCGAGGCCGTGCCCCGGGACTCGCGATCGGCGACGAGATCGAGGAGTTCGGCCAGCCACGGTGCGGGCGGTCCTGGCACCACGGCCGTCAGGTCGCCCTGGAGCAGCACTCTTCCGCATGCCGATTCCACTGCCTCCGCGACGGCCTCGTCCAGCGACACCGGGCTTTCGGCGCCCGCCAGCACTCGGCCCGCCGGGGTCAGCGTGCCGTGGGCGAGCACGCCGAGCAGTTCCGCCTCGCGCCAGACCGCCGTGACGTAGGGCAGCGCTATGCCGGGGTCCTCGAACAGGAGCGGGCGCCGCCATGTCACCGCCGCCACCAGTTCCTCTGGACGGGGCGCGCCGCGCCCTTCGGGAAGGCCCGCGAGGGTTTCGAGTACCGCGGCGCGGAGCCGGGGAGCCGCCGGGTCGTCGGCCCGCGGGTCGAGGGGGGCGCCACGGCCGTCTTCGGGATCGTCCAGCAGCGGGAGGCGCGGCATCCGCACCCAGGTGCGCAGCATCGAAGTGAGGCGCACATCGGCCGGCCGGCCGTCGCTTTCGACGGTCGGGCGCCGGTCGAGCAGGCCCTCGGCCGCTGCCAGCTCCAGCCAGAGCCGGGCGGCGGTCTCGTCGCACCCGGCCTGTTTCGCCGTCCGCCGCAGTTCGCGGATGCCGACGCCGCCGGACTTGAGGCGGGCCGGCGGCGTGGAGCCGCACGATCGGACGAGTGCGGTGGCCTCCGTCACCGCGCGGGCCGAAGCCGCGGCGCACTCGGCCGCCACCGCGGCTGCGTCCACCGCCACCGTGGCGGGGGACGGCTCGTCCGGCGTGAAGGGCGCCCGGTAGGACGGGCCGCGCAGCGCCAGCGCCACTTCCGCGGGCATGACGGGCTCCTGCCAGTCGAGCTGGACGAGCAGTCCCCGCGCCAACGCCCATGCGTACGGTCCGTCATCACGGACCGGGTAGATGACCTGGTAGCCCGCCGGACAGCCGTCGCGCGCGGCCGTTTCGATCAGACTCCGCACCCGCTCGGGCGCGGCGGCGACCGCACGCCGCACCCGATCGGCGTCACGCAGGCCCTCCAGAGCCGCCTCCAGCAGGTCGGCCTTGCGCTTCCCGGCCGGGACGATGCCCAGTCCACTGACGATCCGGCGCAGTTCGTCCGCTCTCAGGCCCGGCAGCAGCGCGGCGACGGGCGGGCCCAGGCCGAGCGGCCCGTACCCGAGCGGCCAGTCCCGCAGCGGTTCCACGAGGTGCAGCAGATCACCCTCCGGCCACACGAGCCCGCGCCGGGCGAGCTCGTCCGCCGCCCTCTCGACGTCGTCCGGCGCCGCGTCCAGCAACGCCTCGGCGTCCGCCCTCGACGCGCCGTCGCCCAGGGCCGCGAGGGCCTCGGCCAGTTGCATCGACGGCAGAGCGCACTCCGCGAACGCCGTGATCACTCCGCGCGGCCAGGACAGCCGCTCCGCGAGCTCGCCCAGCGTCAACGGCTCCGGCGCGGCGACCGCCTCCGGCCGCTCGGCCAGCAGATCGGCCAGTTCCTCGATGCTCAGCTTCGCCAGCCAGATGCCGAACGATCCTTGGCCCGTACTCGTCACCCCTCCACGATGTCACCGGAAGGTGCCTCCCAGCGAGCCGAACCAACGAGTCACCGTGCGCTCAGGTGCGTTCTGGTGTCGCGATGTTGACTCGTCGGTCGGCGTCCAGGACCACTGCGCACGGCATGTCCAGCAGTGTCGCGGCCTTTCCGCCGGTGATCGTGGTCGTGGCGGGCCGGGGGTCCCATCGCGTCCACGCTCCGGGTGTGGTGGAGGGGGTCACCCAGATCTGCTGGTCGCCTCCGACCACCGCTATGAGGCAGCCCGAGGGGTTCGCGGGGTCGGGCATGGTCCCGATGCCGCTGCGGATGCGCGCGTCGGTCGGGCGTCCGTGTTTCGTCCAGTGCGAGGGTCGTCCCCGCGCCCACCGGTGGCACCATACCTGCCCGCTCTGGGAGCCCACCGCGATGTCCAGCGCGGAGGAGTCCGGCAGGTCGGCCACGACCTCGATGCCGATTCCGGCGACGATCTTCTCGGACGGGGCGGGGGTGCCCAGGTCGGTCCAGTGGAACGCGTCGCCGTCCGAATCGGTGATCCAGAGGTGGCCGTCGCCGGTGATGACGACGGCGGCCGGCAGCAGTCCCGCCAGGCTCACGGGGGCGGCCGCGCCGACGATCGCGAAGATCAGCTGCCCTTGCGGCACACCGCAGTCGATCCAGCGCGGGCCTTCGGCGCTCATCCAGATCCGGCCGTCGTCGGCCAGCGCGAACACGGTCGGCCGGCCGCTCAGCAGGTCGACCGCGAACGGCGGCACGCCCGTCTTGATCGATCTGCCGGGAGGAGCGCCGTGGTCGACCCAGGTCCAGCCGCCCCGGTGGCCCCTCTTCGCCCACAGACGCCCGTCGCCGCCGATCACGAATGCCCAGGTGGGCCGCGCGGAACCGATGCCCGCGGTGAACACCCCGACCCCCTCGGCGCAGGTGACGCCGGGTGCGGGCTGGCCGTGGCGGGTCCAGAAGCCGCGCGAGTCGGAGAGGCCGGCGCCCGATCGTCCCCACCGGTCGCAACTCCACAGCGCGCCGTTCGCGTCGATGACGTGGACGACGACCCGGCGCTTTTCGAGAATCTCGAAATCGTCGGTGTGGGCTCCGACGACCGACGCCGCCGGGGCGGGGCGGCCGTGGTCCTCCCAGTGCCCGCCGGTGTCGTCCGACTCGAAGGTCCATAGGTCGGACGACGAGGATACGCCGGCGGCCCACACGCGTTGCCCGTCGAGTTCGAGGGCGGCGGTCGGGTCGACAGAGCCTTCTCGCGGTGTGGCTCCCAGATCCGTCCAGTCTCCGGTCAGCGAGCGCGCCCAGAGGTGGCCGGGGGAGGCACTGGCGACGAGGACCGGCTCGGCGCCGGGTCGCGGATCCGGGCCCTTGTCCGTCAGCACGGCCTCTCTGATCCGGTGCCGGCCGGGCGCCTGCCCGAGATCGACCCACCGCCAGTCCCGGCCCGAGCCCGTGACCATCATGGCGTTGTCGTCCGTTCCGATGACGGCGGCGCACGCCTGGAGGCGGCCGCCGCCGTCGCGGAAGCTCGTCGCCGAGAGCGCGTGGATGAACCCGTCGTTCGGGGGGCTGCCCGGATTGATCCAGGTCCAGCGCGAGTTCTCCAGGACCGCGACGCGGAGGGCGATCTCGTCCCAGGTTTCACGGTCCACGGTCACGGCGAAGATGTGCTGCTGCGGCTCCGCCCCGGACGCGACGGACGCGAGCGCCGTCGCGAGTTCGACGACGATCCAGTCGGCGTCCGCCGCGATCTGGAGCCAGGCGGCGGCGCCGGGGTCGACGCCCTGGCGTATCCACGGCCGTCCCGCCGCGCTGCTGACCACGAGGGTGTCGCGGACTTCCGCGCCGAGGCGCGTGGTGCTCAAGGCGATGTCGGCGGAGTCGAACCGCTCCAGGTCCGCGTCCGGATCCGGGCCGGTGAGGCGGGTCCACGGCCTGCGCCCCGCCTCGGGCTGGTGCAGCCACACCCGCGAGTCGCCTTTGCTGTCGCGGGCGAGCACCGCCGGCGTGCCCGGGAGCAGGGCCGCGCCGAGCACGTCGACGGCGCCGGGCGGTCTCCCGGCGTGCTCCCACCGCCATCCGGCTCCGCCACGTCTGCGCAGGTAGAGGTGGCCGCTGGAGGTGCCGACGGCGATGACCGCGGCGTCGGCGGCCCGCGCCCAGGTGACCTCGCCCAGACCTCCGAGACCGGTCCACTCGGCGGGCGCCATCAGGACATCCCGCCGTCGTCCGGCGACACCGCGACGGTCACGACGTGGACGCGCCGGCCGTCGTCCAGCACCGCCGCGCACGGCCGGCCGCCCAGCAGGACGGCCCTTCCTTGGACGATCGTGGTCGCGGACCGCGGGTCCCATCGCGACCACGCCCCGGGCGCGGTGGAGGAGGTAGCCCAGACCTGCTGGTCGTTTCCGATGACCGAGATGAGGCAGCCCGCCTCGTCCGGATCGCGGACGGTTCCGACACCGGCGCGGATGCGCGCGTCAGCAGGCCGCCCGTGCGCCGTCCAGAGCGGAGGTCTTCCCGGCTCCCATCGGCTGCTCCACACCTGCCCGCTCGGTGAGCTGACGACCACGATGTCCACCGCCGGGGAGTCGTCGGACACGGCCTCGGCGCCGATCCCGACGACGATCTTCTCGGTCGGGGTCGGCGTGCCCAGATCGCTCCACCGGAAGGCGTCGCCGTCCGGGACGCTGATCCACAGGTGCCCGTCGCCGGTGACGGCGGCGACGACCGGCTGCGGTCCCGCCTCGCTCGGCGGGGCGGCCGCGCCCGCGATGGCGAAGATCAGCTGGCCCTGCGGCACGCCGCGATCGGTCCAGCGCCATTCGCCCCCGGAGATGCGGCGCATCCACAGGCGGCCGTCGTCGGCCAGCACGTGGACGGCCGGCGGGCCGCCGAAGACGTCGACCGCGACCGGCGGGGCGCCGGTCCTGATCGGCCTGCCGGCGGGGGCGCCGTGGTCGACCCAGCTCCAGGTGGCCTCGCCGCCCTCGTCGCCGGCCGTCCTCGCCCACAGGCGCCCGTCGCCGCCGACCACGAACACCCAGGTCGGCCGCGGTTCGCTGCCCTCCATGTTGAGCACCCCGACGCCCAGGGCGGCCGTGACGCCGGGGGCGGGCGGGCCGTGGAAGGTCCAGGCACCGGGGTTGACGAAGCCGTCGGACGGGTTCCCCCATACGTCGCAGCTCCACACCGCGCCGTTCTCGTCGACGACGTACATCATCCCCGGGCCGATCGAGACCCCCAGAACCGCGGTTACCGAACCGGGGCGGCCGTGGTCCTCCCACCGCACGCCCGCGTCGTCCGACTCGAAGGTCCACAGGTCGGACTCCCAGGACACGCCGGTGCTCCACACGCGGCGCCGCCCGTCCGGCGCGGCGGCCTCGAAGGCGGACGTCGGGTCGACGACCGCGGCGTCCTGCGGTGTGGTCCCCCGGTCCGTCCAGGCGCCGGTCCGCGAGCGCGTCCAGAGGCGGTGGCCGGCGCGGGCCACGACGAAGGGCTCGTCGCCGGGCTGGGGTGCCGGCCCTTTCTCGGCGACGACGGCCGCGCTGAGGTCGTTCGGGACGGGCGGCCGCCCGAGGCCGGTCCACTGCCAGTCCCGGCCCGAGCCGATGACCATGCCGACGTCGCCGGTGATCGTCTGCCGCACGATGGCGCACGCCTGGAGCCGTCCGCCGCCATCGCGGACGCTGGTCGCCGAGAGCCCGTCGACGCTCAGGTCGGCCCCCGGCGGCGGGCCGCCCAGATCGGTCCAGATCCAGCGGGAGTTCTCCAGGACGGCGACGCGGAGGCGGGACGCGGAGGTCTCGGGGTCCTGGCTCACGGCGAAGATGTGCGGCTGCGGCTCCTGGTCGGACGCGGCGGACGCGAGCGCCGTCGCGAGTTCCACGGCGATCCAGTCGGCGTCCGGCGCGAGCCGGAACCAGGTGGCGCCGGGTTCGATGCCCCGGCGTGTCCACGGTTGTCCTGAAGGGCTGCTGACCACGAGCCTGTGCTGGGGCGCCGCGCCGCCGTGCGAGGTGCTGACGGCGATGTCGCCGCAGGCCGCGAAGAAGGGCAGGTCCGGGTCGGGGACCGGGCCGTCGAGGCCGATCCATGGCGTGGCCGCCCCCGGCCGGTACAGCCAGACCCGGAGGTCGTCTCCGACCACGATCGGTGTGACGGCGCTCGATCCCTCGGCGGCGAGCAGGGTGGCCCCGAGCACTTCCGCCGCGCCGGGTGGGGCCCCGACGTGCTCCCAACGCCACCCGGCCTCCTCGCGTCTGCGCAGGTAGAGGTGGCCACCGGCGGTGCCGGCGACGATGACCGCGGCGTCGCCGGCCGTCCGCGCCCAGGCGACCTCGCTCGGACTCCCGAGCCTGCTCCACGTGACGGGGGCCATCAGGGCCTCCCGTCGCGGGGAGTCGTCATCCAGGGAACCTTCACGCTCATCGTGGCCGGCCCTCTCTCGGCTGCGGGTCAACGGATCGTGTAGCGGACGATGAGGTAGGGGTCGGCGGTCCGGTCGCGGCGCAGGACGGCGTCGTCGGCGGGAACGGCCAGAGTGAACGCGCCCTCCGCGCTGAGCTCGGCGTCGAGCGCAGGCAGCGCGTCGGCGGCCAGCGGCGACGGTCCCCGGACGAGGTCGTCGCCGGTGATCCCGTACAGCTCGACCGCGCTCAGCGTGAGCGTGGCGGACTGGGTGAAGTACGGGAACCAGCCCTTCTCGATCCGCAGCGACAGGTCGTCGCCTCCGGCCAGGAACGCCGCCCATGCCGTGGGGAAGTCATGACGCAGGCTGAACGACCGTGCGAGGGTCCGCTGCGTGGCGGCCGCGAAGCGCTCGCGCAGGTCGGCGGCCACGGCGTCGGCCCGCACACCCGGGCGGGCGGTGTAGCCGATGTGCAGGACGGCGTCGGAGATGGTCGTGTAGTCGAACGTGCGCAGGTCCGCGGGCAGGCTCAGCGTCCATTCGCTGACGGCGCCCGCCCCCTCGAACGGCAGGTAGCGGTCGTCGCGCGGGGCGGCGTCGACCAGCCCGGCGTCGCGGACGGCGGTGCTGGTCACCACCGACTCCAGCGCACCGGGGTAGTCCAGGAACCGCGGGTCCTCCCCCGGCATCCGGGTGTACCGGTTGTCGAGCAGCCCCGGGTCGCGCCGGACGGAGCTGCGCCGCAGCGACAGCGTGGCCGCGACCGAGGTGTAGGGGCCGGTCACGGCGGGCAGGCTGAGCGCCACCGTGCGGACGCGGCGGAAGTAGTGTCCGGGCGCCTCCAGGTCGTACAGCCATTCCGGCACGCTGAACTGGCAGGACCCGCGCGAGCGCAGTTCGAGCAGGGCCAGCGGGTCGAGCATGCGCAGCGAGACGTGGGTGGTCAGCTCGAACTCGCGCCGGTTGTTCTCCAGGTAGGCCATCTGCAGCCGGGTGAGGTCGTGGTGGAGGCGCTCTCCGGCCTGGAGGCCGCGGCGGCCGGTGTCCCAGTGCGAGAAACCGATGAAGGTCGTGTCGTCGATCTCGGGGCGCATGAGCTCCCGCTTCACGGCCTGCTCGGCGGCGCGCGCGACGTCGACCGCCATCCGGTAGCGCTCGGCGAAGCTGCGCGCTACCTCGCCGCGCAGCCACGTGTACAGCTCGGTGTTGGTGTCCTTCGAGGCCAGGTACGCGTCCACCTCCTGGGCCCGCTTGATCTGCTCGCCGGCGGCGTCGTGGTCGCGCCGCGCGACCTGCTCGTGGACGAGCGCGGCGATGAGCTGGCGCCCGTTCTGCATCAGCTCCAGCGCGGCCTGGTTGCTCTGCTGGACGAAGTCGAGGTCCCTGCGCTGGTACCCGGCGATCTTGGCGGCCCGGCCGCCCTCGTAGACGTCCTGCTCGGCGGCTCCGCGGGTGGCCGAGGCGAGCGTCCGCCCCACGGCCGACAGCAGCGGCCCACCGAACTCCACGTGCCCGCCGAGGCCGAACGGCTCGATGTCGATGCCCATGTTCGGCAGCATGCCGAGCACCCCGTACATGATGTCGATGTCGGTGGCCTCGCGCTGCTTGTCCCGCGCCGCGGGCATGTGGATGTTCAGTTCGGCGAACTCGTTGGCGATCAGGTCCAGCGATCCCTGGCTCTGCGCGCCGGCCTGGACCCGCGGATCGCCGTCCCGCGCCAGGCGCGGCGCCGGCCGGCTCTCCTGGGCGATCGCGGTGGCGTACCGTCCGACCAGCTGCTGGTGCACTTCGGAGAAGTTCTCCTCGGTCACGGGCACGCGGGTCAGGCCGACCTCGCGCAGCTTGTCGACCTCGGATTCGGGACGGCCGAGCAGCAGCTGGAAGTGGCGGTAGCGGGCGAAGCTGATGGCGCGCGCACGCAGCAGCGCCTCGGTGTTCGCCTCGGCCTCCTTCCAGCCGAGGAAGCGGACGTCCCGCGCCAGCCGCGCCATGCCGATCTCGTGCCCCTGCCGCAGCCGCGCGAGCTCCTCGCCGTCCCGCCGGTCCATCGCGGACAGCAGCGCGGCTCCGGCCGACCTGACCTCCGCCGTGATCTCCAGCGCCTTCTGGATCAGCAGCGCGGCCCGCACCGGCGAGGCGGGCGCCCTGGTCCCCGCGACCGCTCCGGCGATGTCGATGCCCGCCGCGGTGGCGCGGGACATCAGGCCCGGGTCGAGGGCGGGCGCGAAGAGCGAGAGCCTGCGCACGGCGCCGGTGATGTCCTGGCAGTTGCGGATCTTGAACAGCCGGTCGGCGACGGCGTCCCAGTACCCGACGAGCTGATCGTTGCGCGGGACGCAGAAGTAGAGGCTGCGCCCGATCCCCAGCAGCGCCGTGCCGCCCGTCCCGGCACCGGCCGCCCCCGGCGCGGTCGTCTGGGCGAACGGCAGCAGGTTCTCCAGCTCGACCAGCGCGTTCCCGAACGCGCCGAGACCGGCGTCCTTGAGCCGGCGGTAGCTCATACGCGGCGCGGACCGGTGCCGGGGCACCTCCGCCGGGCGCGGGCCGAGGATGTTCCCCGCCAGGACGTACAGCTGGGTCGCCTCGTTGATCGACTCCGCGGTGTCGAGCCGGAAGAGGCTGTCGCCCCAGGCGATGAGGTTCTCCAGGTACTTCATCACCACGTAGTACTGGTAGGCGACCACCCGGGTCCGGGCCACCCGGTGCGGCCGGAAGGGTTCGCGGCGCAGCGCCTCGTAGCTCAGCGCGGCCGAGGCCAGCAGGATCCGCTCCTCGGGGCCGAGCTCGGAGGGCGGACGGCTCAGCACGGCCACCAGCTCGTCCACCCGCGGCATGTCGCCCGGTCGCGGATCGCGGAACCGGACGAACTTCCAGAACCGGTCGGGGACGGGCGTGGTGGAGTCGGTGTTGGTCGGGTCGAAGACGTGATGGAACCACCGCTGGGCCTCGGCGAAACGCTGGTTCTTGCTCAGGTGCACCGCGATGGTCACCGGCGCGTGGAAGAACAGCTCCCAGTTGTAGACCGAGTACGGCCCGGCCTCGCCGACGTCGATGTTCTTCGGGAACGAGGTGACCTTGAAACTGGCGTCCTCGCCGGGCGCGGCCGGGTCGTTCGGATCGTAGCTCCGGTCGAAGAACGGCTCGGAGACCTGTTGAACCGCCAGGTCAAGCAGGCCGTCCACCGACTGTTGGTTCAGCCGTTCCACCAGCATCCCCACGTACGGATGGAAGTGGTTCTGGAACACGAAGGATTTCGTGTCGGCCATGGCGGATCCTCTCGGCCTCGGATGAAGGGTCGGCCTCGAACGAAGGGTCGGCCTCGAACGGAGGGAACGCCGGCGGCGCGGCCAGCGGCCCGGGGAAGCGTCCGAACGGGTGGGACGGCACCGGATCGGTCGGGTCGGGATGGACGTAGAACACGTGCCTGCTGTCCTGGAAGAAGAACGGGGCCCGGTGCGGATCCTTCAGCCGGTGCATCGGCCCGATGGCACGGTAGGGCGATTGGCCGGCGCGCAGGACCGTCAATTCGTGGAACGGGTCGTCGCGGTAGCTGACGACGAGCGGACCCGAGGTGGAGAACTGCCGGTCGGCGGGGAATCCCGGCGAGCCGCCCGCGTCGTCCTGCTTGCGGACGGGCAGGCTGTGCGTGGTGTAGAGGCGGAAATGGGTGTTGCCCGTCCCGCCCGGGCTGGGATTCAGTACGATGATGCCGAGACTGTCGCGGACCCCGGCGCTGTCGGTCTCGATGTCCGAGGCCAGGCGCAGCGCCAGCGGATCGCCGATCACGCTGAACTCGGCGCCCAGGTCGATCGGACGGTCGGGGTCGGACGTGCGCGGCGACTGCCACCGGCCGTTGTAGTACTCGCTCCAGAACAGGCTCACGGTCAGGGACGCCGTGGTGCGGAGGGTCAGGTCGCGCAGGGCCAGGTCCCCCAGCCGGGTCTGCTTCGGCGCGTTCGCGGCGAACTCACCGGGCTGCCTGCCGTCGGGCTGCTTGGACACCTTCAGCCAGAACAGCAGGAACCGGCCCTTCCAGATCACCGGGAGCACCGGGTCGTCCGGGACGTCGACGTTGACCCGCTCCCATGGCCGCCAGGTCCCGTCCAGGGTCCGGTGGAAGTAGGCGCGTTTCGCCCCGGAGGTGCGCCCGATGACGTGCACCACCGGATCGGGGACCCCGGTGCCCGCCGCGACGCGCTCGTCGACGTGCATGCCGGCGATCTCCAGGTTCGCCACCTCGTCCAGCCGCTCCAGGTAGTGCCCCAGAGCGGTGGCGGCCGCCTGGTCGGTGATGTCGGACTGGAGCAGCTCGGACTCCAGCTCGCGGAAGAACGGCGACTTGTCGTCGCGCAGGTCGGGGTCGAGCCAGTTCTCCGGGAAGAGGAACACCCTGCGGTTGGCCTCCCAGATCCGGTAGCGCTTCATCGCCTCCCAGCGCTGCGGGTCGACCGACTCCGGCGAGACCTCGGGTTCGAGGTTGAGCAGGAACCGCGCGACGAACAGCTGCACCGTCGAGATCGCCTGCGCGATGCGGGACGTCGTCATGCAGGGGTCCATCCGCACGTCGATGAGCAGCTTCTCGTAGAGCTGCTCGGGAGAGGTGAACCCGCCGGTGACCTCGTCGACGTTCAGGTCGGGATCGGGGTTCTCCAGGTGCAGGACCCGCTCGACCAGTGCGTCGCGAGCGGCGCGGCGCAGCTCGTTGTGGACGGGGCGCACCGCCTCCGCCCACGCGTCGTCGTCGTAGCGCGCGCGGATGCCGTCCCGGACGTCGCGTACGTCCTGCGCCGATGGCGTGGTGCGGACGGCCCTGGCGAGCGTGCTCACCGGAAGCGCGACCTTGCGCACCAGGTCCAGCACGCCGGCCACCCGCCACAGCCCGTCGAGCTTGCGCAGCGCGGCGCCGTCCGTCCCCAGGTGGGCGGCGGCATCGTCCACGATCGCCGGGGTGACGCCGCCGAGCGCCGCGACCACCTCGGACGGCGAGCCCGGCGCGGAGCCGTCGAGCAGATCGATGATCGCGGTGCCAGTGACCGCCCAGCGCTCGCACAGCCGCCGGTACCGGGCGAGGTCGGCGACGGCCCGCACCAGCGTCGGCGAGGCATCCGCGCCAGGGGCGGGCACCGCCGACAGCCAGCCGACGTCGCCGATCCGATGTTCGGGTGCGCGCGCAAAGAATTGCATCTCGCGGATCGAGAGCCCGAACGCGGCCGCCAGTTCGAGGGCCGCCAGCAGCCGCCGGTAGCCGCCGGTGAACGCCGCGACGGCATCCGCCGGGCAGCACACCGCACCGGGCAGCACCACCTGGGCGACCCCCTCGGCCCGCCACCGCAGGCTCAGCCGCGCGGTCAGCTCGGTGGCGGTCAGTTCGAGCCGCACCGGCCGGCCGGCGACGAGATCGACCGGCGCCGTCGTCGTCCAGGTCCCGCCCTCGCGGCGCAGGGACACCGCCCGGCCGTCGATCTGGAGGGTGACCGCGGAGCCGTCCGACTCGACCGACAGCGCGTAGGCGCCCGAGACCGCCGGGTCGACGTACGCGGCCCACACTCCGCTGAGCGCTCCGGCGGGTATCTCGGCCGCCTCCCGCAGACCGGCCGCACCCGGCCCGTAGTCGATCTCCGGCGCGAGCGAGATCCGCGCCGGGTCGCCGGCGGATGGGCCGGCCACCGGGCCCGCCCAGAAGCGCACGCTCAGGCCGGTGGCGGTCACGGCGGCCAGGTCGTCACCCACCGACCGCGGCACCTCCGACCCCGGCATGGCGGAGGCGTCCCCGACCAGGGCCGCGACGGCCTCGGGATCCGTGCCGGTCGCGGCGCCGAGCACCTCCCCGAGCCGGCGGCTTCGCAGGGCGGGGCGCAGATCGTCCAGCAGCGCCGTCCCCAGGGCCGCCCGCCGTGCCTCGCCGCCCGGATCGGCGGGGTCGTCGGGCGTGGCGGCCCAGACCCGCCAGCGCTCCGCCAGGACCGGGTGGGCGCGCAGCAGCGGCAGATATTCGGCCTGCCCGGCGTTGACCAGCCGCGCGACGGCCTCGGCCAGGCCCACCGGCAGGTCCGGCAGGGCCGTCACCGCGGCGGCGGCCTCAGGGGGCAGGACGCCGCGATGGATCAGCAGCGACCGGGCCGCGTCGTAGGAGAGCCGCGGCGCGGCCGCCAGCACCGGCTCCGCGAGAGACGCCTGGTCCTGGTTGTAGGCGGTCGTGTACGTCGAGGCCCCCGCGAGCAGGCCGAGGAACGCGTCGCTGACCTCCGGCGCGAACACCGACGTCAGGACGGTCCGCAGCGCCGCCTCGCTCCACTGCCCGCCGCCCGGTGCGCGGGGGTCGGCGAGCGCGGTGCGGACCGAGCGGAGGACCGGCATGATCGCCGCGTCCGGGCTGGCGTCCGTGCCGAGCGCCAGCGCCACGAGGCGCGCGAGCGGGAGGCCGGAGTCCCGGATCGGCTGGACGAGGCGTATCAGCTTCAGGAAGTCGGGGTCGGGCCCGTCCAGCGGATCGAAGGGCCGCCAGCCGGTCGCCTCGATCAGGCCGACCAGTTCGGTCACCCCCACGCGCAGGACGCGGGCCAGGTAGCCGTAGCGGAACAGGAGGCTGATCGAGGCGACCGACAGCGGTGTGGCCGGGCCGACCCCCGCCGCGCGCACGACGGCGGCGAACTCATCGGCGGTGAGCTTCAGCGCCGCTTGCAGGGCCGGGGCGTGGTCGAGCAGCGTCGCGTCCGGTCGCGCGGGCGGGCTGCCGTCCGCGCCGGGACCGAACACCGGATCCGCCCCGAGCAGCGTGGACGTCAGGAACAGCCTGCGGTACGGGGCGTCGGGGCCGCGCTCGCCCAGCGGCGCGAAGCAGCCGAGCAGCCAGGGCAGGTCGGCCTCGGCGTCGAGCCCGAGCAGGTCCACCGCGCTCAGCAGGTGCCCGAGCCGGACCAGGACGGTGTCGAAGCCGGTGTCGAGGCCGCGCCGGACCTCGTCGCTGGACGCCGTGACCGGAATCGGGTCGGGCCAGAGCGCGGCGACCACGTCATCGGTGCGCTCGATGCTCCAGCCGAGCCGGGAGCGCAGGCGGACGAACCGCGCGATTGCGAGCAGGTCGACCGCCCGGAGCCGGTTGCGCGCCGGGTCGGGCAGCGCCCGTCTCAGCTCCAGCGACGCGAAGGCGCCGGTCGAGTCCCCGGCCGGTGGCTCCGTCCCGCTGGGGTCGGTGAGCACGACGATGCTCATGATCCGGTCGTGCCGGGCCGCGAGCCACGCGACGACGTCCCCGCCGAACGGCGCGGTGTCCAGGCCCGGGCGCAGCATCGCCTGGAACTGCGCGTGCGAGATCGTCCCGGCGCGCAGCCCCTGGATCGCGGGAAGGCCGACGCCAAGGGCGCTGAGCGGAACCAGCAGGTCGGCCCCCGGATTGACGAACCGCGTCCGGACCAGGCTTACCAGCTCCGCCGGGGTGAGACCGAGGCGGCGGGCGAGCCGTCGGGCGTTGCCCACGCCGTCCACGAGCTGCGCCTCCGTCACCCGCGCGGGGTCGTCGCCGTAGAGGGCCTGCGGCGTCACCCCGGGCCCGCACAGCAGGTCCCGCTCGGCGGGGCTGACGCCCACCCGTTCCCGGACGACGTCGCTCCACGATCGGCCGTTGGCGTCGTCGGCGGCGAGCACCGCCATCGCGCCGTCCAGCGTCAGCTCCGCCCGGGCCAGGTAGGCGCGCAGGGCGGCCAGGCGCTGGTCCCACGGCAGCAGGAGCGGATAGGACGCGGCGCGCAGGGCCGTGTAGGCGGCCTCGTCCACGAACTGCGGCGACGCGAGCAGCTCGGCCGTGCCGGTGCCCGGCGCCACGTCATGGCCCTGGTACCCCTCGATCGAGGCGTGGACGACGACGTGCTCCAGGATCTCGTTCACCAGATCGACGTACGGCAGCTCGACCTCGGTGTTCTCACAGCTCAGCGCGATGTGCTGCAGATCCGGACGGCGCTGCAGAAGCACGTCGAGCGGCTTGCGGCCGCCCGCCGCGACGGGTTCGACGTCGAGGAACTCCAGCAGATCGACCAGGTAGGCGGCCGGGCTCAGGACCGACTCGCAGTGCTCGCAGGCGCCGGTGTCGCCCGGCCCGAACAGCGTCTCCAGGTTCGGCAGCCTGCGCACGGCCGCCAAGCCCGCAGCCCCGGCGGCGGCCCCGGCCACGCTCTCGGCCGCGGCACGGGCCCGAGCCCCCGGACCGGTCGCGGCGGCCGGTCCGCCGCGCGGCACCGCGAACACCTCGGGCGCGGCCCTGCCCACCAGGTAGCTGGTGGCCGTGGCGAGAGCGGCGCTGTGGATCTGATCGCCGCGCCGGAAGGTCTCCCGGGCGACGTCCTCGCCGCCGAGCGCGGACCCGAACCGCGCGACGAACGCCGCCTCACCGTGCAGGGCCACCGCACGGGCGGAGCCGATCCCGAGCGTCCGCAGCCCGCGTACCGCCTCCGGTGTCGGGGCGACGGCCACGATCCGCTGCAACGCGGCGACCTCGTCCCGGACGGGCGGCGCGAGATCGATCGACCGCGCGCCGAGGTAGTCATCGATGGGGTGCAGGGCCAGCTCGAACCGGTCGTGGTGTTCGGCGAGGAAGCCGGCCACCGCGCGATCGGTCCCCGCCGGGCCGCCGACCGGGATCGTCCCTTCGGCCACCTCGGCGCCCAGCACGGCGGTGGGATGGCGCAGCCGCAGCTCCTCGGCCAGGATCGCCGCGTAGGCGTCCCGCCGGGCGTCCTCGTTCCCGCCCGGGACGTCGTCCGGAACGGGGACGTCGTCCGGAACCGGGACGTCGGCGGTGAGGTCCCGTCGCCATCGCTCCGCGCGGTGGTAGCCGGCCGCCGCGAGATCGCCGACCCGGGACGGGGCCGGACCGTCGTGGAGTTTGGCGATCAGGGGCGCGTTGTTGCGCGTCAGGCCCGCCAGCGCGCCGTCGAGCTCCAGGCGAGCGGCGCTGCCCGGGAACTCCTCTCGCACCCGCGACCACAGCGTCTCGGGCGCGTCGCGGTGCTCGCGGTAGATCTGGGCGAAGCGGTGCCGGTCGGCCTCGTCGGGCAGGGCCGCGCGCAGCAGATCGTCCAGGCGCCCGTCGCCCGCCCCGCCCGGCAGATCGAGGACGGCCCGGCCGGCGAGATCGCGCACCGCGTCGAGGCTCGCGGGGACCTCCGCCACCAGCTCCGGCGCGATGATCCCCTGCTCGGCGGCGCGGGCCCAGACCGTCTCGATCACCCGGGCCGGTGCGAGTGCCCACAGCCGCGGGCCCGCGGGCAGCCCGGCCCGGTAGAGCGCGTAGTGCAGCGGCGCGGGGATCCCGGTGCTCGCGGCTTCGCGATCGGCGAGCGAGGCCATGGCGACGGCCCGGGCGTCCCATCCGCTCTTGGCGGCCGCGAACGTCACGTCCCGGCGTTCGGCGTTCTCCACGAATCCGGCCAGCCCGATCGTGTTCTCGCCCGCGTCGGCCAGCCCGCGGGCGATGTCGCCGACGAGGCGGCTGTGCTCGTCGAGGACGGGCACAGCGTCCGCCGGGAGTACGACGTCGACCCGTTCACGCGGGCCCGCGTCGAAGAGCGGCGCGGAACGGGCGAGCACGTCACGTTCCACCGCGGGGTCGTCGCCGGACGTCCGGACGACCTTGACGACGAGATCCAGGCTCGCGCCCGGGCTCGACCGGACCGGCTCCGGATCGTAGGCCAGCGCGAACGCGCCGTCCGGCCGCACCTCGGCCGTGCCGATCGGGTGCTCGCCGCCCAGCCGCAGGTCGACGACCTCCACGGCGACGCCCGCGGTGACGGGGACCCCCGCGTCGTCGCGCACCGTCCCGCCGATGTGGAACCCCGCCCCCGCCGCATCGGACGCCGTCACAGAATCCACCGCCGCATTTCGTCAGAACGTAGATCCATGAGAAGCGCCCTAATCGGTAAGCCACCCGGCGATCTTCCAGCCGAGGGTCTGGGTATGTGCGGGCTTGCTGGGGTCGGCCCAGATCTTGGAGACGAGATTGTCCTGTGCGGTCAGCGCGTCCCCGATGATCCGGCCCGGGGAGATCTCCGTTCCCAGGTATTTCTTCGAAAGAGCGGCGCTCCCTTCCTGGAGCGCCACCCCGGTCGCCGCGCCGAGCGCGAAAGCGCCGACAACGTGGGGAGCGGCCGCTATGCCTTCGGCGACTCCCATGCCTCCCACGCCGGCGCCGAGGCCGATTCCGCTTGAGGAGACCCCCGTCACGAGGCCCGCCCCGCCTGCCGCGATCTCCGTGGCCGACGTCGCGACGCCGGCGCCGCTCGCCACCGCGCGCCCGTATTCGTGCGCCTTCAAATCCGCTTTCAAGTCCTTGAGGGCGAGGAGCCCGGTCACCACGGTCAGAGTTCCCCTTCCCAGCCCCCGGACGAGGGCCGGATCGGCACTGCCGCGCATGCCGACCCGGTCGACGATCGGCGATCGGGTACTCGGGCTTTTCGGGAGCGGGGCGCCGGTCGGACGCGACGCGGGCGACACGTGTTGCCGAGATGTCGCAGCGGGAGCCGCGGCACCCGGGTCGTGGCCCTTTGTCGTGCGGGCGTAGCCCCTGTTCTTTATGCCTTCGGCGATCCCTTTCCGGATCTTGCCGACCAGGCTTCGGATCGAGCCGGACCCCTTGACGTTCTCCGGCCCTCTCTGCGGTCGCACATATACCGTTTCCCCCGGTCGCGTGGTCGCGGCCTCGCTTCCATACTCATGGGCAAGCTGTGCCTCCTTGCCCGGCCGCCCCGTTGCCGTGTGATAGAACGACTGAGCCTTTTCCCGCATCTTCTGGGTTATCCCGGACGTCTTCTCGGTGGCGACCACCTTGATGCGAAGGAGAAACTCCGGCGGAAGCAGCTCGCCCGCTCGCACACCCTGCCCCGGTTCGGCCGCGAATCCGGTTGGATCCACCATCATCGCCGGGTTTCCATGCGCGTACTGGAAAAGGTTCGCCCCGTCGATCAGCCCGCCGGGATCCGGGGAACACCAGCGACCGATCCACGGAGCGTAGTAGCGGGCGCCGAAGTGATAGAGGCCGCTTTCTTCATCACGTTCCCTGCCGGTGTAGCGGTAACGCTTGGGAGTTTCCGTTTCGCTGCGGCTCGCGGAGTAGGCGGTGGTGCCGTACGGATGGTATTCCTCGTAGGAGATGATCTGGGCGTCGGCGTCGAGTTCCAGGACGACCGAACCGAGATGGTTTCCGAGCTGGAAGCGGACGAGCCGCACCGGCGAGGGGTCCGCGCCGACGAGATGCGTGCGGCTTTCGATGGTCGCGACGCGGGACGAGTCGTCCATCAAATGGAGCGTCTGGCGTTCCAGCGTGAGGGAACCGGCCGTTCGGACCCGGAACACCTCAAGGCCGCCCAGGTAGATCCGTTCTTCGATCAGCCCGGGTGCCTTCTCGCGGACTTTGCGCACCCGCTGCCCGGCGACGTCATAAGTGTAGAAAGCCCGTGCGCCGCCACCGACGTCCACGCTGCGGAGCCGGTCGTCGTCGTCCCATTCGAGCGAGGTCAGATGCGGCAGCGCGGTCATGTTGCCATGGGCGTCGTGCTGGTACTTGGCGCTGTATCCGGGCGCGGTCACATAGTCGGGCAGGTCTTTCGGGTCGCCCGGGAGGCTGGTGGCCATCAGGCGATTGCTGTCGACCGCGTATTGGTAGCGGCGATGCCAGACGACCGCGCCGGGCGAGTCGAGAATAGGGCCCTCGTGGTGGCGTATGCCGAGGATGTTGCCGACGCTGTCGTAGGTGTAGGTCTCTATGTAGTTGCGCAGCGCCTGACCGTCGTTGGGCAGCGTCCGCACCGTCCACGGGTCGGGGTCGTGGCCGACCTGCCGGTCTCCGCCGCGGTGCTCCCGGCCGCGAGCCGCAACGAGCCGGTAGACGGCGTCGTAGCGGTATTCACCGCCGGGGGCGACGACCTGCTGATCGTGGAACACCAGGTCGTTGGCGCCGTCGCGGATGCTGGTGATGTTGCCGACCGGGTCGTGGTCGTAGGTCAGGTCTTGCAGGAGGTCGCCGCCGCGCCGTGTGGTGAGGCGCCGCAGGCGGAACGTGAGCGGGTCGTGGTCGTAGGCGGTCCGGACGCCGTTGCCGTACTCGACGAGCACGCGCTGGCCGCGCGCGTTGTAGTCGATGTTGCCGACGATGCGCTGGGTGGCACTGTCCGGATCGAGCGGCGCGGACGGCTCGTCCGGCTGGTCGAGCCAGGCGTCCATCCGTTCGAGCAGCCCGGCCTCGTTGTAGCCGGGCCGGGTGACGCTGACGGTCGTGTCCGGCCGGTTCGAATGCGGAGCCACCTCCTGGACAGGACGGTTGAGCGCGTCGTAGACGGTGGCGCCGGTGAAGGCCTCCGTCTCCAGGAGGGCGTCAACGGCGGGATCGGACTCGTCCGGCCAGTCGATCTCGGACCGGTGGTCGGACAGGAGCCTGCGGGTGCCGCGCAACAGATTGCCCTTGAAGTCGTACGCCTCGCTGACGAGGAGGCCCGAGCCGTCGAAGACCTTGTGCACGCGGCCCCGATGGTTCGCGCCTTCGCCGATGGCCTCGCCGTAGACGGTCCGCTGGACGCAACGCTCGCCCTCCGCGTCGGTCACGAAGACGGCCAGAAGACGGCGCAGCTCGTCATAGCTCATGCGCCGTTGGAAGCCGCGGCCGTCCCAGGACCGGATCGGCTTGCCGGTCACGTCGGGGAGCGTCCACCGTTCGCCGGCGTCGGGGCTGCGGGTGCATACAGAGTTCCCCGCCATGTCGAAGTCGCCGCGCATCACCGCGATGCCGCGAGCGTCGGTGACCGCACGCCGGTTGCCCTCGATGTCCAGGTCCACCCGGGTGGGGAGGTTGCCGCTCGGCCCGTTGTCCGCCACGGTCAGGAACGGCCGTCCGAGGCTGTCGGAGAAGGCGAGCCCGGGCGTCGCCGCGTGCTCGGCGGCCTTCTTGGCGGCGCTCTGCGCGGCCGCCTGGTCGGCGGGCGTCGTCCCGTGCGCTCCGCCGATCCGCCGGGCGAACCAGGTCTGCCAAATGGCGGGACGGTCGGCGAAGTGGGCACGGACGATCGCGGCGACGTCCGGATCGGTCCGGGGATCGAGCTGGACGGTGTCGTTGGTGTCCCAGTTCGCCTGCCGCCACGGGTCGAAGACGACCTTCTCGTAGGTGTCGTCGGGCCGCAGCGTGACGACGACACGTCCCACCGGGTCGTAGCAGAGCAGCGGTGAAACGCCGGTGTCGGTCAGTTCCTTCTCGTCCTCGCACAGATGGGTGGAGGAGAAGAACGGCTCGTACTGGCGGACGGGGTTTCCCTTGTTGTCGTAGACGGTGCGGCCCTGACCCACCCACCTGCGGGCGGCCGGGGCCGGGGCGCCGCCGTCCCGCAGCGGGCCGGGCCGGATGTCGCCGGTGGGTCGCGGCGGATCGCCCGCCTCGACCGGGAGGTCGGCGTCACGCACCGGCGCTTCGCCCGGCTCGGCGGGGACCTTGCTCTGTACTTCCCGTCCGAACCCGTCCGAGTAGACGAAGGCGACCTGGATGCGCACCCCACCGGCGGGGGCGGGCTCACCGGCGTGGACCTCCCGGGTCAGCGCCGCGGCGAGCGGCGGCTGGCCGCAACGCGCGAAACGGTGCAGGTCGTAGACCACCCGGGTGGTGGCCGAGTCGAGCAACGCCGCCGAGCGGCGATGCGGATCGGCCACGAACGCCTGGAGCGCCGGGAGTTCGGGATCGGTGAACCCGGGGTCGGCGGCGAACGCGGCCAGGGAATCGCCCGCGTCCTGCGTGGCCTTGCCCTTGACGGCGATCGCGACGACCAACCCCAGGCAGTCGAACGCGGCCTCGCTGCGGTTGCCGTTCGCGTCGGTGACCTGCCGTGCGGCGAGGACGCGGTAGTCGTGTTCGGCGCGGACGGTGTTGCCCGCCGGGTCGCGGGTGTGGACGGCCTGAAGATGGTGGGCGTCGTAGCCCACCACGGTGGCATTACCGAAGGCGTCGACGAAGCGGTGCGGGAGAAAGAAGTGCTCGCGGGCGAAGGCCAGTTCCTGTGCGGCGAACGGCTGTTCCTGCCCGGGTGTCGCGGGCCCGTCCGGGTGGTGGAAGGCGCGGCCTGACGGGATCCACCAGCCTGAGTCGCCGTCGAGCCGGACGTATCCCCCTTCGCCGTTCAGCAGGCCGGCGGGATCGGCGGGCAGCAGGTCCTGCCCGGCCCGGCGGTACACGCCGGCGAGCAGGCCGGGGGTGTACGCCAGGCGGTACGACTCGCCGGGCAGCGCGCGCGGCTGCAACTCACCGTCCCGCAGCAGACCGGTCAGATCGTCCGAGCGGAACCGGGTGCGGAGGTGCTCGATCAGCCGCCGGTGCGGACCGGCGGCGGTGATACCGGCGTGGCCGACGTCCTCGTACGGCAGTTCCCGGCCGGGCGCGGCGGCCTCGTCCAGGCGTGTCCGCAGCTCCTCGAAGTTGAACAGAGGGGTGACCGGACGGCCGGTCTCGTCGAGGCCCGGGGCCGCCGGTGCCGTCTGGAGCAGCTCGTACGTCCGGCTCGCGCACGACAGCGGGACACGGTACGCGTCCGGCTCGTGCACCGGGTTGGTGTAGTCGGTCTCGGTGCAGGTCAGCAGAAGTTGCCGCTGTTTCGCGCGGTCGTCGTCGGTGAGGACCGGATGAGGGTCGGCGACCCGCCGGCCATAGGCGATGGACACCGCACGCTGCACGTTCCCGAACACGTCCACGTCCAGCGTTACAGCGTGGCTGACCCGCGGATCGGCGAACCGATCGCTGCCCAATCTGTATTGGGCTCGCTCGTAATGGAACTCGACACTTTCCCGGGGGTGGGTGAAGAAGACGGCATGCCGGTTATCGGCGATGCGCGGTTGCAGCAGCTCCACGGTGTAATTGCGCTCGGCAACGCGATACGGAAGGCCCGCCGCCTCGGTGCCGTCGAGTGCGTAGATCTCCTGCCGCAGCACCGAACCGCGCAACGCCCGGCGGGCTTCCCGCTCCTCTTCCGCGCTCAATGGCCACGACGACCGAGACCCGTCCGGCTGCCGCACGGTGGTGGGCAGCACGGTGTCGGCGAGCAGCATGGCGGCGCCCCCTGCCGCGCCCGGTCCGGGGACATCCGGGCGGCCGGGGGTCTCCTCGCGGTAGTACTCGCCGGCGAAATGGCCGCTGATCCGGTCGGCGTCGACGTGGGCGCCGGTGTGGAACCAGGTGCGCGTGAGCACCGGCGGCAGATCGGTGGCAGGTTCTTCGTTGGTGCCCGAGCGGAACCCGAACTCCTCGGTGTCCCACTGCTCGACCATGCCGAAGCCGCGGAACTCTCGCTCCTGGCCGTCGAAATAGCCGTGGTGGTAGCCGTAGCGGGTGACGAAGCGATTGCCGCTGACGGCGTCGATGGTCTCGATCCGCTCGACCACGTGGACCGGAAACGGAAGCTTGGTGATCCACGGTTTGCCCGCGTACTTGTCCCGCAGATAGAACTTGACGGACGAGGCGTACTCGACCCGCGTTTCTGCGCCGAGGTTGTTGACCGTCCTGACGAGCAGATGCGGCTTCTGCTCGCCCATGAGATTGACGTAGCGCATGCGGCGCTGCGCATCGCCCGGCAGGCGAGACGACCACACCAGGCAGACGGTGCCGTTACCGAGGAGGTCGGCGAGCGTGACCGCAGCGAGATTCTCCACCTGCGGAAACGCGTCCAAAGGCCGGGGATCGCTCCAACTGTTTCCGGACTGGTTGAAATAGAGCCGTACACCATCGCCGCCCAGGTAGACGATGTCGGTGGTGCCGCTGCCGTCGATGTCGGCCAGCCTGACACGAGCGTGGTCGAACTGATCGGGGCAGTCGAAATGGGGCGCGTTGTCCATGGTGACCTTGGCGCCGAAGCGGCCGTAGCCGAGGTTCGGCCAGTAGCAGACCTCGCCGTCGCGAATGCGCACCAGATCGGTGAGCCCATCGCCGGACATGTCGCCCAGATAGACGGACTGGGCGCCATCGGCGAAAACCAGCCGCGGACCCGTTTCCTCATCGAGCGCTCGATGAACCCGCCGGGCCGGGCCGAAGCCCTGCTCGCCCAAGGAGTCGTGCCAGACGAACGCGTCGTTCTCGGTGACCAGCACATCGGCATGGCCGTCGCCGGTCAGGTCGACGAACCTCAGGTTGGGATCGCGCATGTCGCGGTTGAGGCGGGACACGAACGGACGGAAGGGCTCCCATCCCCGATCGCCATCGTGCTCGTACCAGCCGGGCATGGGGCCGTCCTGTACCACCAGGTCGGGCCGACCGTCACCGGCCAGATCCATGAACTGCGCCTGTCCACCGGCCAGGGCGACGCTGGGCTTGCTTGCCGCACATTCCATCGGCGCGAGTTCGACCTGACGTGCGCTGATCGGGCTGAGATTGCCCTTGTAGAACCAGGCGCCGCCCTGCTCGCTGAAGACGCCGGGGATGCCCTCGCCGTGTAGATCGGTCCATTGGTAGACCGAGCCGTCCAGCCCGATCGGCAGGTTCTCCAGGTCGGAGGCGTCGACGTCGTGCACCGTGTGCTGCAAGACGGGCCGGGTGTATTCGTACTCGACCGCCGGCATGCTGCGCCGAAGGTACCCTTCACCCTTTCGCTTGTAGCCGGTTTGGGTGACGGCATGCAGAAAGGCGTACACGGGCTCGCGCGTGTCCACGGGGTTCTGCTCGCCGGAGAAGGCGAAGTCGGTGGAGCGCACGAGGCAGTCGTTGCCGACTCCGTCCTCGTGCTCGAAATGATGGAACATCAGCACGCGCCGGCAAAGGCGGCTGGTGCGCACCTCGAAGCCGGCACGGTAGGAGGAGAACGCGTCTTCGCGATGACGCCACGGACCGCTGTCGCCGGGTTTCGGGACGGCGGTGTCGTGCTCGCCGTAGTCGAAGACCACCTCGAACATCCATCCGGCGTTTTTGATCTGGTCGTCGGTGAGCACGCCCGGTCGGCGGCCGGCATCGTCGAGCAGTGACGTCCGATTGCCGTAGCGGATGCGCTTGATATAGCGGTTGGCCGTCCGTCGCGGATCGCCGAGCCCGCCGCGGTTGCCCTCGTGGCCGTGTTTCAGGTCCACGCCGACGCCGTCGTCCTGCTTGTACTCGTAGACGACGCCGTCGCCCTTGTCGTCGCGGGTTTCGCAGATCAGCCAAGCGAAAATCCGGCGCGGGTCCGCCGGGTCGGCGATGCGGGACCGCTGGTCCTTGCCGTAAACGCTGAGGATATTGTCTCTGGAGATCGTGCGCCAATGCACGTCGCCGTCGCCGTTGCGGGTCCAGCGCTCGATGCGGGCCATAGGCCCTTCGACGCGCGGACGGTATCGATGGACGGTGTGACCCGGCACGGTGGTCGCGTCCTCGAAGCGGCCGCCGTCCGGGCCGAGCACCGGGACGAGGTCTTCGGAGCCTGAGAGCACGAAGACGTCCGACTCCTCGGCGTCACGGTACTGCGGCAGCCCCTTGTCGGTCTGGCGGGAGATCCGCGGCAGGCCGAGCGACCAGCCGAAGCCGAACGGGCCGTTGCCCGCACCCGAGTCGTAGGAGAGGGCGAGCTGCGGTCCGAGCCCGGAACGGCCCGGGCTGGTGGCGATGGGGACGGTCGACACCCCGGTCCCGGTGACCGGATTGGCGGCGAATTTCTCGCCGATGCCCCGAATGGCTCCCCCGCCCTTGGGCAGCGAGATGGACGGCGACTGGACGGGCGAGTACAGCGCAGGCGACGCGGCCTTTTCCGCGCGTGCGGGACCGCCGTCCCGCCCATTGCTCAAAGGCGGCAGGTTTGGCTTTGCGATCTCAACCCCAATCCCCGTTTGCCCTGTTCGTCACTATGAGCACTCTTATCTGGCCTGTAAAGCCGCCGACCGGATATGACAACATGTGGCCACGCGGCGCCCGCGCCCCGGCGCTCCGGGACCCGCCACGACGGGGACGGACGCGCCGGACGGAGCGGGGGAGCCGCCCCGCCCAGTCGGCAATGGTCCCTTCCGACGGCGCCATTTCCCGGAAAAAATCGTGCCTGGCAATTCCGGTTCCCAATCCAGGTAAGCGACCGACCCAATTCGTGACCCTCATTTCTGACTTGATCCTTTTAAGGGGGTCATTCATCCGGTGGACGGCGCCCGCTCATCGGCGCCTAGCTGGAATTTGCGGTGGCGTGATTACTCTCCGAATCGCCCCAAACCCCCTGCGAAGGAGTGGACGACATGTCCCCAAGCAGAAGCGTGATCGCGGCCGCCCTCACGGGCGTCCTCGGCGCCTCCGCGCTGACGGCGCTCGTGCTGCCGGGCGGCTCGGCCTCGGCGGCGGACGACCCGGTCCTGGTCGGCGCCGGCGACATCAGCAACTCCGGCTCCGGCGACACCGCGACCGCGGCGCTGCTCGACACCATCCCCGGCACGGTCTTCACCGCCGGGGACAACGTCTACAACAGCGGCACGACCAGCGAGTTCAACACCTACTACAACCCGACCTGGGGACGGCACAAGGCCCGCACCCGGCCGTCGCCCGGCAACCACGACTACAACACGTCCGGCGCGACGGGCTATTACGGCTACTTCGGCTCCGCCGCCGGCGACCCGTCCAAGGGCTACTACTCCTACAACATCGGCACGAGCTGGCACGTCGTGGCCCTGAACTCCAACTGCGGGTCGATCAGCGGCGGCTGCGCCGCGGGCGGCGCGCAGGAGCAGTGGCTGCGGGCCGACCTCGCCGCCAATCCCAAGCCCTGCACCGTCGCCTACTGGCACCACCCGAGGTGGACGTCGGGCGCGAACCACTCCCCGAACACCGCGGTGGCCCCGCTGGTGAAGGCCCTCTACGACCACAACGCCGAGGTCATCGTCACCGGCCACAACCACCAGTACGAGCGGTTCGCCCCGATGAACCCGAGCGGCGCCGCCGACTCCGCGCGCGGCGTCCGCGAGTTCGTCGCCGGGATGGGCGGGGCGAGCCACTACTCGTTCGGCACCATCCAGCCCAACAGCCAGGCGCGCAACAGCGACACCTACGGCGTCCTCAAGCTGACGCTCCACGCCAGTAGCTACGACTGGCAGTTCGTCCCGCAGGCCGGAAAGACCTACGCCGACAGCGGCACCACCGCCTGTCACTGACCCTCCGGGCCCGGCGCGGCGACGCGCCGGGCCCTCCCAAGGAGCCGGTGTGTACCTTTCCACCCTCACCCGACCTGCCCCCGGCGGACGCCGAGGGGGACCCGTCGCGGCGAACGTGCTCGCCCTGGGCGCCGTCAGCCTCGTCACCGACGTCTCCGCCGAGATGGTCACCGCGATCCTGCCGCTCTACCTGGTGGTCGGCCTCCAGTTCAGCCCGGCCGCCTACGGGGCGATCGACGGGATCTACACCGGGGCCACCGTCCTGCTCCGGTTGATCGGCGGGTACGCCGCCGACCTGGCCGGCCGACGCAAGCACGTGGCCGTTCTGGGGTACGGCATGTCGGCGGCCGCCAAGCTCGGCCTGCTCGCGGCGGCGGGCTCCGGCGTCGGGATCGGCCTCGCCATCACCGCCGACCGCGCCGGCAAGGGCCTGCGCACCGCTCCCCGGGACGCGCTCATCACCCTGTGCACCCCGCCCGAGCACCTCGGCCGCGCCTTCGGCGTCCACCGGGCGATGGACGCCGCCGGGGCCTTCGCCGGCCCGCTCGTCGCCTCGCCGTCCTGGCCGCGGCCCCCGGCTCGTACGACTCGGTCTTCATGACGAGCTTCTGCGTCGCCCTGCTCGGCGTGATGATCCTCCTGCTCTTCGTCCGCGACACCCCGGGCCCCCGGCCGCCCCGCGAGGCGCTCCGGTGGCGGGCGCTGCTGGACGGGCCCGGCGCGCGGCGGCTGGCGCCCGCGTCCTGCCTGCTCGGGCTGGCCACCATCGGCGACGGCTTCACCTACCTGCTGCTGCAGAAGCGCGCGGACCTGGCGCTGGGCTGGTTCCCGCTGCTGGCGGTCGCCACGAGCGGCGTCTACCTGCTGCTCGCCGCGCCCGCCGGCGTCCTGTCCGACCGGATCGGACGGCTGCCCGTGCTGCTCGGCGGCTACCTGACCCTCACCGTCACCTACCTGCTGCTCAGCGAGGCACCGGGAGGGCTCTGGCTCATCGCGGCCGTCGTCATCCTCCACGGGACGTTCTACGCCGCGACCGACGGAGGGCTGATGGCCCTGGCCGGTCCCCTGCTGCCGGCGGACCTGAGGACCACCGGCATCGCGCTGATCCAGAGCGGGCAGGCCCTCGCCTACCTCGTGTCCTCGCTGCTGTTCGGGGTGGCCTGGCAGGTCTGGGGCATCCGCCCCGCCCTGCTCGCCGCGGCCGCCGTCAGCTTCATCGCCCTCGCCGGAACCGCCGTCCTGCTCCGTCCCGCCGGAAAGGCGACACCGTGAACCTGCGCTCCCGCGTCATCGCCCTGCTGGCCTCGGCCGTCCTTCTCGCCGCCGTGGCCGTCGTCTACACCGTGTCCCGCGGCGCGGACCCCGCTCCCGCCGACAGCGGGGCCGCCATCGGCCAACGGCTCCAGATGCTCACCAACGGCCGGCTCTCGTACACCTCCGGCACGGGATCACGCCAGGTGACCCCGGTACGGTGCGACCGGGCCCACGCCGCCGCCGGCACCGTCGCGTGCCTGCGCCCGGTCGGTGCGCTGAGCGCGGGCGCGCTGGTCGTCATGGACGCCTGGCTCCGCGAACGGCGGCGCGTCCCTCTCACCGGGTTCCCCAACCGCCTGCGGGTGTCGGCCAGCGGGCGGATGGTCGCCTGGACGCTCTTCATCGACGGCCACACCTACGCGACCTCGGGGTTCTCCACCCGGGCGGGCATCCTCGACACGCGGACGGGCCTGCTCGTCGACTCCTTGGAGGACTTCGCGGTCATCAAGGACGGCGCCCCCTACCGGAACAGGGACGTCAACTTCTGGGGCATCACCTTCGCCGCCGACGACAACCGCTTCTACGCGACCCTCTCGACGGGCGGCGGGCGCTACCTCGTCCAAGGCGATCTGGCGGCCCGGACGGTCCGCACCCTGGCACCCGGCGTCGAGTGCCCCTCCCTGTCGCCGGACGGCAAGCGCCTCGCCTTCAAGGCCGCCGTCGGAGGCGACCCGAAACGGGGCTGGCGCCTGTCCACGCTCGACCTCGCCACCCTCAGGACCACCCCGGCCGCCGAGCCCCGCAGCGTAGACGACCAGCCCCTCTGGCTGGACGCGCGCACGATCGCCTACGCTCTCCAACTCAGCGACGGCACCAACCAGACCTGGGCCGTCCCCGCCGACGGCTCCGGAACGCCGCGCCTCCTCCTCGCCAACGCGAACTCGATCTCCCCCGCACCGTGATGCCCACGACCACGGCGCCGGCCGTCTCTCACCCGCCGTCGAGTCCTCCCCTCCGGGCCCGTCACGGTCCGGACGTGGCCGTCGCCCGGTCAGGGCCTCACCCCGGGTCACCGCCCGCCGCAAGAGGTGAGCATCCAGGCACGGCTCCGCGTCTCCTTGACATTGACGTCGATAGGGGTGGCGATTCTTGGGTCGATAAGGTGAAAACTGGCGGCGTCGTGATAGAGGTCGGCGGAGACGATGACGGCGAAGGCCGCGCCATGTTCAGCCATCCGGTCTTTGAATGCGGGCGCGTCCAGCAGCCGGGAGAGATGGTTGACCGCGTCCCCCGAGAACCCGTGAGCGTCTCTGTGGAGGAAGCCGGCGTGAAGGGCCATGCGCAGCCGCATGCGCGAATCCTTCCGAGCGAGACGGGCGTTGTGCTCTCTTACGCCGGCCCTTGCGCTGTTGATGAAGGTCGGGAATACCGCTTCCAGACCGATCTTGGAGTCGGCGACCATCAGGAGTCCGTCGCCCCGGTCCTCGACTCGACAGAGCCGCGGCGGTATACAGGCGCTTCTACACGCTTCCTGAAAGATCTTGAAGCTGGAATCCCTCAGCTGTATCTGCGCACTCTGATCACACCGGGAGTAGCCGCAGATGTCGGTGCCGAAGAGCAGATAGTGGCGAGTGCGGGCAGGTGATGACCCATTTTCCGCGAACGCGGCCATGAGCCGTGCGACTTGTCGGATCACGAAGTGCTGCCGGAGGGTGCGGGAGCGGCCGGCCGTCCACCAGGGCGCACTTCCAAGGAGTGGATGTATCGAAACACGGAGTCACCTTGGCCCATGATGTCACCACGCGTACGGCGAACAAGAAAATATAAACCAAGACGCCCGGCTCGAACGCAACGAAAAATAGCCAAAGTCCACGGAAGGTCCGTGAAATAGCTGCGCCCGCTCGAAGCCGTGTGATTCATCTCAGCCGGAATGGACGAACTCCCGGGAGCACGAGGCCGTCCCGTGCCGACTCGGGGGGCTACGGCCGCGGGGGCGGCCGATCGGCGCCATCGCACACCCATGCCTGGGTCGCGCAGGACCGGAAGGTGGCGTGCGCTCGGTCATCGTCCCGGCGCCGATAGTGATCAGCCAGTTGACGCGCGTGCGTCAGGGCCGCCGGCCCCAGCGGCCCGGTGACGCCGGCCTCCCAGAGCTCCAGAGCAGGCTCCAGGCCGGCCGCCGCCGCGCTCTTGAGCAGGGCGATGGCCGTGTCGCGATACGCCGCGTCACAGCCGAAGAGCACGCCTTCCTGGTATTGCGCAATGGGATCGCCTTTGGCGGCGCGTACAGCGAGAGTCTGGGCGTAGGCCCCGTATTTCATCAGATGGCTGAGCTGGGTCGGCGACAGAACGACCGGCTCTGCCCGCACAATGTGACGCGGTGCACGGGCCTTCGGCACCGCAATCCCCACCTCGGAGGAGAATGGGGAGTCAGCCTTGCCGCCGGTATCCTCGTCATCGACGAAGACGCCGTCCCGTGCTTGCTGTTCGGCCTTGTTCTTGGTTTGGCGGAGCAGCTCCTGCCATTCCCGGAGGGTTGACCGGTCCGGTTCTTCCTCCAAGATCCCGACCTCGACGCCATAGCGCCCCACGGCAAGAATGAAGGCCCTGAACTTATCCGCGCTCGGAAGCGGTGTCAGCTTCCCGCTCAGCAGCTGACTGAGCCAGGGAGCGCTAAGGCTGACCTCGATCTCAGAATCACCCTTTTCGGGCGGATAAAATTCACCTAACCTGGATGCCAGTCTGATGATCTGCGTTTGCTGAGGTGAGCCGCAGCGGGCATAATAGGATTTTACGAGATACATGAACGCGATGTATGCGGGAGTTCTGGTGATCGGCAGTTTCGCCATCGCATTCGCTTTCCGTTGCTCCAGTCCCGAGCGACGAACCGTACGCCGGAGATCATCAAGGGTCCGCACGCGTGAGGGCCGGGGACACACGACCCGCTGCTCCGACCTGCCGGCTCGGGCAATATCACACAACGGCGTCACCCGCAAAAATCGGCATATGCGCCCAACCGGCTCACGTAG
The DNA here is from genome assembly GCF_004349215.1 of Actinomadura rubrisoli. Taxonomy (GTDB): domain Bacteria; phylum Actinomycetota; class Actinomycetes; order Streptosporangiales; family Streptosporangiaceae; genus Spirillospora; species Spirillospora rubrisoli. The sequence goes on from NZ_SMKU01000033.1 coordinate 29,759, forward strand.
CCACAGGACTCTACGTCAGAGGATCACCCTGACCGACCCCCAGGATTGCACACTCACCCCCCGAACTCTATGCAATTCGCCACGTTCCGCCCTTGCCAGGTAACAGCCTGCTGATCATTTCCTGTAGCCGGGCCGGGGTCTGGTCGGGAGGCAGGGACAGGACCGCCAGGGCGTTCATCTCGTGTCGGTGAAAATCCGGCTCCTCGGGATAGACCGCCGCGCCGAGCCGTTCCAGGAAGACCACCTCATCGATGTCATGCTCGGGCAGCTGGACCAGGGTGAGCGGCGCTCCGAACCCGGCATCGCCCGCCGGGGTGAGCTGGATGGTCACATTCGGCAGCTCGCAGAGATCCTGAAGATGGGCGAGCTGGCGGAACATCGAGCCGGTGTCGGCCACGGGACGGTGGAACACGGCCTGGTCCACGATGGCCCACAGACGGGCCGGCCGATCACCGAGAATGATCTGCTGTCGCCGCAGCCGTAGCCGCAACCGCTGACCCAGCTCGTGCTCATCCGCGTGGGGATGCTTGAGCCGGATCAGCGCACGGGCGTAGTCGGCATGCTGCAACAGGTCCGGAATCGTCTCCCGCGCGTAGCAGCGGATGAGCTTCGCCGCCTGCTCGACTCCCAGATACGGCAGGAACCAGGATCGGATCAGCTGGCGATAGGGCGCCCACCAGCCTTCCTGCCGGGACAGCTGTGCCAGTTCCAGCAGGACCATCCGTGTCCCGTGGTCGGTGATCCCGTACGTCTCCGCGAGCGCGATCAGCGCACGGGGATCCGATGCGGTCACGCCGCGCTCCATCGCCTCCAGCCGCGCCGGAGAGCCGATCGCCGCCGCCGCTTCGGCCAGGGCGAGGCCGCTGCGTTCCCGCATCCGCCTCAGCCGGGCGCCGAGCACCATCCGCGGCCGGGTCAGCGCGTCCGTCTCAGATGCGGCCGGCCAGGCCACCCATCCCATGCTCACGTCGCGCTCCTCGGCCGCAGCCCACCGCCGCGCCCGGGTGTCCCGGCACTCCCGTTTGGGCCCACACGGGATGATACGGGATCGCGGGTCAGGGTTTCCGGCCTACCGCAGCGAACTGGTCGGTCTCCGGGAGCTCGAATTGCTCGGTCTCAGGCCGCCAGCGCGTGCACGTCACCACCCCCGGCTCGATCAGTTCCAGGCCCTGTCCGCGGAACAGGTCCTCGATCTGCTCGGGAGAACGCCAGACACCCGGCGGGCTGCCGCGCTCATTCCATAGCCGGACCGCTCGGGCCGCCTGTTCTCCCGTGACTTCGAGCGTTTGCTGGCTTACGGCCAGGTAGCTGCCTGAGGGCACTCGGGCCAGCAAGCGACCCATAATTCGACTCGCTTCCGAATCCTCTAGTATATGCCAGAATACTCCGAGCATCGTGATCGCGACCGGCTGCGACAGATCGAGCGTGTTCTGCGCTTGATCAAGGATATAGTCCGGCTCGTGCATGTCCGCGTCCAGATACGCGGTTTCCCCCTCGGGGGTACTCGTCAAAAGAGCTCGCGCGTGCGCCAGCACCAAGGGATCGTTGTCGACGTAAACGATCTTGCAGGCGGGGTTCGCCCGTTGCGCCACCTCGTGGGTGTTGTTCGCCGTCGGCAACCCGGTCCCGATGTCCAGGAACTGCGTGATCTCCGCCTCACCGGCCAGGAACCGGATGACACGACTGAGGAACAACCGGTCCGCGCGGGCCTGCTCCACGATATCGGGCAAGAATGCAGCGACCTCTTCGGCCAGCTCGCGATCGATCGGATAATGTTCCCGGCCGCCGAGCAGATAATCCCAGATCCGCGCGGAGTTCGCCCTGGTCGTGTCGATACCGGGCACGGAACGAAAATCAGGGCCGTCGTCCGACATTCGTCTCTCCTCACCACGCTGAGCAGGACCGTCTCCCAGGCCCGGGCGAACGAGCCGAGAACCCACGTCTGGTGACACCGGCAGCCTAGTCGACCCACCCGGCATCAGTGAGAACTTCTACGTCGAGCCTATGACTTGTGGCGGCGCAGACAGATTCAAACCCTTCTATGTTGACGTTCGAACACCTCTATTACCAGGCGCAACGAAACGATGAGACCACATCAGTCGCAACAAAGAGCCGCGGCCCGCCATTGGAACAGGAATTGCGTCACCGGCCACGCCGCCCCCACGAGGCGCAAGTGTAATGGACCTCATCATGGCCCTTAGCGCTTTCCGCAGGTCAACGGGTCACCGCGGATTCGTGGTGGCGCTCTGCGTATCCGAACCGCGAGGGTTGAGCGCGGCCAACTCGCGCCATTCGGCTATGGGCGCGGTGGTTCGATGGGCGGTGAGCACTTGCAGGCAGACGTGATCGGCCCCGGCGTCGAGGTGGGCTCGCACCCGCTCGGCGATGGCGTCGAGCGCTCCGCGCCCGCCCCCGACCACCAGCGCGTCGACGACGCGATCGGCCGGGGTGCCCGACAGTTCGTCCTGGGTATAGCCGAAACGCATCATGTCCTTGACGTGCGCGACGCCGCGTTCCATGTAGGTGCCGACATGGGCTCGTGCGAGATCGCGGGCCGCGTCAGGGTCGGGGTCGAGCATGACCGCCTGCTCCACGGCCAGCAGCGCGTCAGGACCGAGCCGGGCGCGGGCGTCCTCGGTATGGGCGACAGGCACGAGGTAAGGAAGCGCGCCGCTGGTCTTCTCGGCCGCCAGGTTCAGCATCTTCGGCCCGAGCGCGCCCAGGACACGGGGGCTGGGCACGGCCGGGGGCGGACTCTGCAAGGGCACCGCGTCCATCGCGTCGAGATAGGCGCCCATCGTCGAGACGGCACGCCCCCCGGACGGGACGCGATGCCCCAGATACATCAGCGGCCGGTCATCGACCCGATGCCCGCCGAGGCCGAGGATGAACCGGCCGGGATATGCCTCGGCGAGCGAGCGTTCCGCGGCTGCCATCGCGATGGGATCACGGAAGAAGATGTTCGCTATCCCGGTGCCGATCACCAGGCCGTCCGTCGCGCCCAGGAGGATCCCCGCCTGCGTCAGCACGTTGCGGCCGAACTCCTCACCGATCCACAGGGCCCCGAAACCCAGCTCTTCGATCTCGGCCGCCGCCTCGCGTACCCGCGTGGCGGGCTGTGCGTCCAGGGCCAGTGTCCACACACCAAGACGGCCCGCTGCTGCGTCCATGCGTCCTCCAATAGAATGAGCCCCTCTCACTTAAACTATATAGTGAGGGGTGCTCACTTTGTCGAGGAGGCCGTGTGCCCAGAGCGATGCGTGCCGACGCACGCCACAACCGCGAGCGTCTTCTGAAGATCGCGGACGCCACCTTCCGCCGCGAGGGGGTGAACGCCTCGCTGGCGGAGATCGCGCGCACCTGCGGGATCGCCATCGGCACCCTCTACCGGCACTTCCCGACCCGCGACGCCCTTCTCCAGGCCCTGATCCACGACCAGGTCACGAGCCTGCGGGAGAACGCCGAACGGCTCGCCGACTCCGACACGCCACGCGAGGCGCTCATCGAGTGGCTACAGGAGTTCGGCCGGTGCGCGTCCGCCTACCAGGGCCTGGCGGAATCGATCCTGGCCGCCGCCGCGGCCGAAGGGTCAGACCTGAACGCCGACGTCGAGAGCATGCGCGCCGCCGCCGCCGTGCTCCTGACCAAAGCGCAGAAGGCCACCGCCATCCGGCCCGATGTCCGCCCCGCCGAGGTGTTCGCCCTGGCCTGCGGGGCAGGCACCGCGAGCCACTACGCCACCGCCGACCCCGACCGCCTCCTGCGACTGGTCGTCGAGGGCCTCGCCCCACGCGAATAGCCCGCGACGTCCCCGTTCTCAGCGCGCAAGCGTTTCCGTCCAGGAGCGGACACCTCGCGGGCACAGGAACCTCGCCGGGACCGGCGGACGTCCGAAGAGGAAGAGGTGCTGGCAGGGCACTGCTGACCGCCGGAGTACTCAACGATGGACGTGTCGACCCTCCTGAACGCCGGTGCCCTCCTCGTCGCGGGAGCCGCGCTCGGCACCTCGACCTGGCTCGCGGCCCGGCAGAGCGGGCTGCAGAGTCTGCCACCGGCTGGCCGAGGAGCACAGCAGCGACCTCGGGATCACTGGTCTGCCCGAACCGGCGAGGGACGCCTTCTACGACATCGCGTACTACTTCGCGGCTGCTGTCGACCAGCGATCAGGGACTGGACCGCCCCGAACCGCTCGACGCCGCCGGAATCGTGAAGGCCGTCCTCAGTGAGCACCAGGCCGACGCCCGGGACCGTGACGTCACGGTCGAGCCGCACGTCGAACCCCTGCTGCTGGGCGACCCGACCCTCTTCCGGCATCTCGTCCGCAACCTGGTGGAGAACGCCCTGCGCTACAACAGGCCCGGCGGCCGGATCGTCGTCCATCTCGACGGCGGGGGAACTCGCCGTCACCAACACGGGACCGACGGTCCCTCCCGACATCGCCTCCCACCTCTTCGAACCGTTCCGCCGCCTGACCCGCGGCGAAGGCGTCGGCCTGGGGCTGTCCATCGTCGCGTCGATCGCGCGGGCGCATGGCGGCGAGGCGACCGCGCGAGCCAACCCGGACGGCGGCCTGACCGTCCGGATCGCCTTCGACGCCCACGTGCCGGAGCCGGCCGTCAGCGGACCTGCGGATCCGCAACCGGCGATCTCACACCGCGTCAGTCGCGGGTGAGGCCCTTGGATGTCGCCCGGGCGAGGGTGTCCGCCACCGTTGTGCATGCGAGGGAGGCCACAGAGCGCAACTGCGCGTCCGGCACCCTGGCGCGGCTCAGTACGGCCAGCGACTGGTTGACGGCGACGACGAACGTGGCGAGCTCATCGAGCACTTGGGCATCGGCCGAGGCGCCCGCGAGCGCTTCGCGCACCCGCCGGCGCTGTACGTCGAGCAGCCCGCGAATCCGGGTGCCGTTCTCCTCATTGAGCGTCGGCGACTGCGCGGCGGACTGCGCGATGAGGCACCCCGTGGGGACCGACGGGTCGGCGATGCGGGTCAGAATGACGTCAAAGAATGCCTCTACCGCGCGCACCGGATCACCAGGATACGCCGCGAGTGCTCGCTCGTACTGCGTGCCGTAAATGGACGAGTAGTGGTCGAGGCACTTGCGGAACAGGGCGTCCTTGTTGCCGAACGCGCCGTAGAGGGAGCCGCGGCCAAGACCGGTGGCGGAACCGAGGGCATCGAGCGAGGCGTCGGCATACCCGCGTTGCCAGAACACTCGCATTGCCTGGTCCAGGACCGCGTTGACGTCGAACTGCTTCCGGCCCGGCATGCCCTGCACCTCCCACCTTCTTGCCTCCGCTGAGGAGCCTATCACCATCTTGGATCGATCAGTCAAAATAATCTTTGACTGATCGATCCAAGATGAGTAGCGTGGGCGGGACGCTACCGAATCCGCTGCACCGCACGCCATCCCCTCCTGGCCGCCGCCCTCCGGCATCTCCCTCAAGCCCCTTGAAAGGGGATCATCATGAGTTCGTCCCACCTGCCAACGCCCGAGGGGCTCGGTTCCGTCTCCCAGGCGCCGAACCTCCCGTCCGGGTTCACCGACACCTTCACCAGCCGTTACGTCGACATCGGCGAGTTGCGGCTGCACGCCGTCATCGGTGGCGAGGGACCGGCGCTGCTGCTTCTGAGCGGCTGGCCCCAGACGTGGTACGCCTGGCGATTCTTGATGCCGGCGCTGGCCCGCGACTTCACGGTCGTCGCGGCCGATCCGCGCGGAGTCGGCCTGAGCGACAAACCATTGGACGGGTACGACACCGGCACGCTCGCAACCGACATGGTGGCACTGATGAACGCGCTCGGGCATGAACGGTTCGCCATGGTCGGTCACGACATCGGGATGTGGACCGGCTATGCCCTGGCCGCAGATCACCCGGACCGCCTCGAACGTCTGGTCGTCGCCGAGGCCCTCATCCCGGGGCTGTCCCCCTCACCGCCTCTTTTCAGCGGCCGGGAGGCGAACACCCGCCTCTGGCACTTCGCTTTCAATCGTCTCGCCGACATGAACGAGGAGTTGGTGAGCGGCCGGGAACGCCTCTACTTCGGCCACCAGTTCGCCACGAAAGCCGGACATCCACTGCCCGACTACGCCGTCCAGTACTACGTCGACATTCTCGCTACCGTCCCAGAAGCCCTACGAGCGAGCTTCGAGTCCTACCGTGCCCTCGACACGAGCATCGCGCAGAACGAGCAGCGCAAGGCCCGGCGGCTGATACTCCCGATCTTGGCGATCGCCGGAGCAAAGAGCGCGGGTGAATCGGTCAGCGACACGATGAGGCTTGCCGCAGACGATGTGGAAAGTGTCGTCCTCACTGACTGTGGCCACTATCCCGCCGAGGAAGCCCCCGAGGCGATGCTGTCTGCGCTCACCGCATTCCTGGCCCCGTACCGGGACGGGCCGACCACTACCCTGCCTGGTAGCTGACGTGCAGGCGCGCCTTGATGGCAGGCTCGCCGCAACCGCGGCCAGCCGGGTTCGAGAAGGGTTTCGCCCCCTCGAACCCGGCCTGGTCAATTCTGCGGCCTGGCCCGCCTCACCTGAGTCCGGGCTTGCCGACCACGCGCAGGGCGGTCTGGGCGGTCCACTGCAGGACTGTCCCCTTCTTGACCGTGCCCTCGCCGTCCCCTGGCGAGTGCTCCTTGATGGCGTAGGAGTACGTACCGAGGAAGCGGTACGTGACCGGGTCGAGGATGATCATCTGACGGTTCCAGCCCTCGAAGGTGTGGGTGAACGCGATGCCTCGCCGGCCCGCGGCGTCCCGGACATCCCGCTCGACGCTGACACTGCGGATCTGTGGCAGCGCCCGGTAGAGGGCGGCGCGGAGCGCGGACGGAAGCGGGCGCTGCAACAGCTCGGTGATGGTGCCGAAGACCGACCGAGCCGACTCCCTTCCACCCGCAGGCGGCACCGGCGTCGCAGGCCCGGGGCCGCCGGATCCCGCTTCCTCGGGATCCCAGTACGCCATCCGCATGGTCTTCGGGTCGTACAGGGTCCGCAGCAGGGCACGCGGCTCGGTCGGCAGCATCTTGGTCAGGCGGTACCCGGACTGGTCGGGCGACTTGTAGCCGACGGGCTTTCCATGCTCGTCATACCGCCAGCCCGCCTTGGTGACCTTGAGTTTGCCGTCGACGATCTCGGCCGATTCCCGACCGTCGACGCGTTCCCACCCCTCGACGGTGTTCAGCCTGCTGGTGTCCATGCCCTTCCACCAGGAGTTCATGTCGCCCTTGAACTCGGCGTTCCGGCTCCGGGCGTAGATCCACTGGTGCGGGCCCGGCCCCTTGTCCGGTGTCTTCTCGACCGCCACGGCCGCCCGGTCGCCGAGCTCGGCCGCGCTGGCGACGGAGAGATTGTGCTTGCCGCCCGTGAGCTGGCTGAGGGTGACCGCCGCGACGATCGTGACGCCGAGGACGCCGGCGACAGCGATCCGGGTCACCGGCCTGGGCATCGTCCACCCGCGCACGGGGCGCGGGGCGGCCGTCCACTCGGCCTGGAGACGGGCCCGAGCGGCGGACGCGGCCTCGGGGGTGATCTGCGGCGTGCCGCCGCGCAGGGACTCGATCATTTCCAGGTCGTTCATGCGTCATCTCCCAGGGTGAGGTCTCCAAGCACCGCGCGAACCTTGCGGCGGGCGCGGTGCAGCCGCGAGCGGACGGTGCCGACGGGAACGCCCAAGGCGCGGGCGGCCTCCTCGTAGGTGAGGTCGCCCCAGGCCACGAGGAGCAGGACGTCGCGGTCGCCCCGGGACAGGCCCGCCAGGGCACCGGCCAGGCGGCGCTCCTGGTCCTGAGCCGCCACCCGGCTGACCACGGCGTCCGCCATCGGTTCGGGCAGAGGGTCGGAACCCGTACGGGCCAGCGCCCGGAAGTAGCGCTCCTCCGCCCGGCGGTGCCGCGCGACCAGGGTGGTCGCGATCCCGTACAGCCAGGGGCGGGCCAGCGGCTGGGCAAGGTCGTAACTGCCGCGGCGGCGGAACGCGATGAGGAAGGTCTCGGCCACGATGTCATCGGCGGCCTGGGTCCCCAGACGGCGGGCCGCGTAGTGGTGGATCCGGCGGTGGTGCCGGTCGAAGAGCTCGGCGAACTGTTCGGGATCGGTCAGGGAGAGTCGGATGACCTCGGAGTCGGACAGGTCGTCCTCCACCTCCGCCGCCAGCGCCGGCCTCACGAAGAACCTTTGAGTCGATGCACCGATGCGGTCCCTTCGGAATCGGGGGTCAAGTGAACACCCGGTTGTCTCCCGAAGCACCTTGGAGGGTTCTCGCTCGGAATCCGGGTCACCTGCCGCCGCGGCGGCCCTCGTCCGCCATGGCGTGCGCCGCCTCTGCGATCGGGCCCAGCCGGTCGGCGATGCCCTGCACCGCTCCCGCGAGGTCATGACACGGAGCGATCGGGTCACCCGACGAGGACACGAACCACGGCACCCCGCCCACGCCCGGCTTCACCCACACGCTTTCGCCGAGCGCGGGAAGGTGGGGCGAGAAGACACGCAGGAGAGCGGGGATCTCCTCGTACCGGGGGCGGGACGCCCAGCCAGCGGTGGCGAGCACACCAGCGAGGGCGCCCAGATGATCGGTCGCGGTCACCGGCAAGGCGGCGCGGCGACCGGGAACGCCGACGACGTCGTCCCCGGCCGTCGCGCCAGGACGCTGGACTTCCGCCTGTCCGGCCGTGGAATGCCGGACGGCTAGTCCCGCGAGGAACAGGCGGGCGCGGGAGGCCGCCCGCACGGAACCTCCCGCGCCCGGTAGGGACGGCGCGACGCGGGGGCGTGATGCATCGCGCCGTCCCGGCTTGAGAAGGCGAAACACCTAGATCGCCGACCTACGCAGATACCAATCGACCGTGACGGCCAGGGCATCTGCGCTCGGCGCCTCGACCAAACGCGGCCCATACCGCGACGGCACCAGGGCCCACCACATCCGGGTTGACTCTCCCCACCACGTGGTGATCCCGGCGGGGATGCTCGGGGGCGCATCTCGGACGGGCGGCAGGTCGAACACGGTGTCCGTCGACCGGTTCATGGCCGCTCCTCGAAGGCCGCCAGGACGGCGTCGACGGTGACCAGCGGGTCCCCGATCGGGCCGATCACCCGGCCGCCGCCCAGCCAGCGGAACATCCCCCGCCGACAGGCCACCAGCCGGGTGCGCCCACCCGAACCCGTCGCCGTCAGCGTCGTGTCATAGGCCGTGGCGGTGACCCCGCACTTGCGCAGCTCGACCGCCAGATCCCGCAACGCCAGCCAGGAGTCGACCCCGTCCGCCTCCTCCAGCAACTCGCGCAACAGCCCGAGCCCATCGGCCTGCGCACCGAAGAACCCACCCCGCCCCGGCGAACTCGGACGCCAAGCGTGCCACCCGGCACCGCCCGGCACGTCCTTAACCTCCACCAGCCAGCCGGGAAACTCCTTCATCAGACCGCACTGCGTCTCCGACCCACTCACCGCGCACCCGCCTCAGCCTCGGCGACCGCACGCAACTTCGCGCGCAACTCGTCCGCCGTGTCAGCGTCCAGCTCCGTACACACGCGCGTCCCGAGCAACGGGCCGTCCAGCCGAGCACGCCTGGCGGTGCGTACCGCCCACCACCGCCCGGTGTCGCTGGTGTGGACGATCGACCAGCGCGGGAACGCCTCCCGCAACGCGGCCTTCTCCTTCTCGGCGGCGGCCGCTCCCGGCGGCTGCTGCTGTGCCTTACTCACAGCCGGACCTACCTTTCGGTCAAGCCCCGGATCCTCTGATGCTCGCCCACCAGCCGAGGCCGTCCTTGCGTCCTGTGACACCTTCCGCCCACCACCAGACCGCGCCCGGCGCTAGCGTGGAAGACGCTGGCCGCTGACTCCCCCGGCGGACAGCATCCTGTAGCGGGTCAACCCGGGGCGAAACGGGTGAGGCGATGACCTTCGGTGAGAAGCTGCGTCAGCTCATGGCGGAGCGGCAGATCAGCCAGCGCAAGCTGGCCGCGCTGGTTCCGTGTAACGACGGCTACCTGTCCAAGATCGCGAGCGGCCTGAAGTGTCCCAGCCCGGAGGTAGCTGAGCGGCTGGACGAATTGCTCGGCGCGGGCGGCACCCTGGCCGCGCTGCGGCCCGCCGATCCCCTGGCGGTCTCCGATCCCCTCGACCTGACCGGGGTGAGCCTGCCCATGGCGACCGGCCGTCCCGCCGACGCCGACTATGTCGACTCAGTCCGGCAGACCAGCCAGACGCTGGTGCGGCTGGACACCGAGCACGGCGGCGACGACGTGCTGCCGCTGGCGCTGCGCGCCTTCCGCGCCGTCAACCACCGGCTCGGGAACGGCGCGTACAAGCCCGCGGTCGAGCGGGACCTGATGGCTGCCGCCGGCGAAGCGGCCGAGGTCGCGGCGTGGCTGGCCTACGACGCCGACCGGCAGAACGTGTCCCGGCAGGTGATCCACGAGGCGCTGATGCTGTCGCGGCAGGCGGGGGACTCGGACATGGAGCTGTTCGAGCTGACGCACCTGGCGATGCAGTCGGTACACCTGCACCGGCCCGCCGAGGCGATGCGGATCACCACAGACCTGCTGGACGACGGACTGCCGCCTCGCGCGGCGGCGCTGACGGGCATCCGCCATGGTCGAGCGCTCGCCCAGCTCGGCCGCCATGACGAGGCGCTGGCCACCCTCGGGAGGGCGCGGGCGGCGTTGCTGGACGGGTCGGGGACGCGGGATGCGGTATGGACGTGGTGGATCACTGACGCCGAGGTGCTGTGGCACACCGGCATGGCCCGCGCCGAGCTCGGCGAGTGGAAGGCGGCGATTCCACTGCTGCGCGAGTCGGCCGAACTTCGAATCGGGTACCGGCGGGCCCGCTACAACGACCTGACGCACCTGCTGAACGCGCTCGCTCACGTCGGCGACTGGCGGGAGGCCGAGCCGGTGCTGACCGAGGTCGCCGGAGACGCGGGCGCGGTGGGATCAGGCCGGACGAGGAACCTGCTGCGCAGGGTCACCCACCGAATCTCGCGCGCGGGTGCGCCCTCGGGGGTCGCGGACCTGGCCGAGGACGTGCACCGGGTCCTGAACGCCGCCTGAGCCAGGCGTGGCCGACAAGTACGCGGGCGCCCGGCAAGCTGCGGACTACCACGCCCGGTACCTGGAGGCGTTCAACCTCGCAGCCGCGGGCAACCGGCAGCCGGCCGCACATGACGAGGATCGATGATCGACGACGTCAACCCTGAGCAGATTCCTGCCATCACCCGGTTCGCGGACGTCCAGGCGCTCCCGCCGGACGAGCCGACCGCGTGCTTCCTCTTCGGGACCAACCAGGTCCCGCCTGTGGACATCGTCGCCGAGCGGTATCACCGCGGGCTCGCCCCGCTGATCATCGCGACCGGGGGCGTCAACAGGCGCAACCAGATCGTCGAGGGACAGGTCTTCGGCGAACGAATTCACTCGCTGCCACTAAGCCCAGATCTCTTGACCTTCTGATGTGACAGTCATTCCCGTTCCGATAAGCGTTGTTGTTTTCGGGACTATGGAACGTTGACCGCGAAGCATCATGTAATTGACGTCGCCATAAAAATGGCCGCGTGCAGTTCCGTCCTCGGCAACGATTAGGCGAACCAATTGCCCGACGTCCATAGCGGCCATCCAGGGGAACACAATAATGCCGCCTGGTCGCGTCTGACGTATCCACTCATACGGGACATTGGTCACACCACAGGTCACGTGTACACGATCATATACTGCCCCTTTCAGCCAGCCGTTCGCACCGTCCCCCAGAATTAGCCGAGGATTGCAGTCGGCCTCCAATATATTCTCGCTAGCCCTGTTGAATATCTCCTCGTCAACTTCAATGCTAGTAACATTTTCATTGCCGACAACCCGCGATAGCAATGAAGCCGTCCAACCCGTACCCGTCCCAATTTCCAGTACACGGTCGTCGTTATGTGGATCGAGCAGGGATAGGCCCGCAAGAATTACACTCGGCGCAGACAAGGACGATGTAAACGCACCCTTTCCTGCGGAGATGTCAGTTGATCCGTCGTCCAGTTGGGTCACAATCGCCATATCCGAGTACGCCGCTTCCAGCCATTGATGCGGGTCTCTGTCCCGATCGATAAGGAATCGGTCTCCGTCATCGGGGGTACAGAAAGCTCGGGTCGGCACGAACAGATGGCGGGGCACCCGCCGAAGGGGTTCCCGCCACCGTTCGATATCGCCGAGCCGTTCCAGTCCGGCAATCATCTCTTCGAGAAATGAGTTCACCTTGATTGCCGACCGACTACTTGCCATCGTCCTTTTCGTGCTTTCCACCGCCCCCGCCCTATTCTTTTGGAGGCGTCGCTGGAGGTATCGGCTTGTCCCATTTGCCCTCCTTGCCCGGTGTGTCGTGTTTACCCACGGGTCCTCCTTTAAGACTGCACAGAAGCCGAAGTAATTCGTTAGCCGGAAGAATAGACCTCTATCGGCAACGGTTCAACCCCCAGCAACGCCCCGGTAAGGATAATGTGTCTGCTTTGAGACGCCGTCGACCTAGAAAGGGCCAGGCACTGGAGATTCACGCTAGGGGTGCAGTCCGGCCGGCCAGCATCGGTGATTTTCTTCGCACAATAAAAAGGGGATCCGTGAAACGGGCAATTTTGTCATCGCTTATCGGAACAATCTCGCTTGGAAATGCGACCCATTGCCAAAGTGCACACAATCGGCAAGTTATGGTGAGAAGCTGCGTCAGCTCATGGCGGAGCGGCAGATCAGCCAGCGCAGGCTGGCCGCGCTGGTGCCGTGCAACGACGGTTACCTGTCCAAGATGGCGAGCGGCCTGAAGCGTCCCGGCCTGGAGGTAGCTGAGCGGACAGGTCTTCCGCGCACTGCTCATCGAACGCGGAGTTCCCGCCGACGTCATCCGCGTCGAGGACCGGTCGGCCAACACCTGGCAGAACGTGGAACTGGCACTGCCGTTCCTGCGCGAGGCCCTGGCCGCCGGGCTGACGATCACGGCCGTGTGCAAGTGGTACCACCGCCGCGCGATCCATCCGCGAGTGGGACGAGGTCTCTCGCCGTGTGGCTGACGGCCGCTTCGCCGAGGCCGAGCGGCGCGACGGCGCCTGGCATTGACCACATCCCGAGTTCCCGAAGCCTTCCGGCGATGCACACTGCTACAACTGGGAGACACGGGCCGCCGTCCGCTCTCCGGATGACGGTCGGCTCGGCCGGATGGTTTGCTGCGTTTTACGTGCGACGCACCGGCGCCCAATCTCCTCGCGAGGCGGCGTCAGTCTCGTCTCCAGAGAACTCCTTCATAAGGCCGCACTGCGCTCACCGCAGGCCCGCCCCGTCCTCGACGACCTTACGCGACCTCGCGCGCAGCGCATTCGCCGTCTGGGCGTCCAGTCAAGACCTGGTGGTGGCCAGCGCGGCTGGTGATAGATCGCCGGCGAAATGGAAGTCGGGATCGGGCGGGAGGTGATCAAAGGTCTGGAGTCGTGGGACGGGGTCCCCTCCGTGAGGGAAGAGTTCGGATGTCGTTTAGCGCTCGGTGCTTTCGAGGGCGTTGACGATGTGGGCGGCAACCGACTGCGGGGAGCCGGCGGCGTCCGGGTCGTAGGGCTGACCGAATTCGGCGCGCACTCGTTCCAGCAGGCCGGTCGCGGTCCCGGGGGGATAGACAGTGGTCACGCGCACGTTGTTTGGGGCCTCTTCCTCGCGCAGCGAGTCGGCCAACTCGCGCAAGGCGGCCTTGCTGGCCGCGTAGGCCGACCAGCGCGGTACCGCGTGCACCCCGGGCGCGGCGTTGATGAAGATCACATGCCCGGCGGCCGCACGCAGTGCCGGGAGCAGCAGCCGGGTGAGCTCAGCGGCCGCCACGACGTTGACCGTCAACACGTCCTGCCACATCGCATACGGTGTGTCGGCGACGGACGCGACCGGTGCGACCGCGGCGTTGTGCACCAGCCCATCGAGGTGTTCGACGTCCCCGACCAGCCCCGCCAGCGCCTCTGGACGCCGTAGATCCGCGGCGACCCACCGCACGACACGTGGGAAGCTGACGGCCAGATCCTCCAGCCTCGCCGCGTCTCGTCCCAGGGCGATGATCTGGTGGCCACGCTCGTGCAGTTCGCCGACGATCGCCGCTCCGATACCACCGTTGGCCCCTGTCACCAAAACAGTGCGCATGACAGGGAGCATCGCATTCGCACGTCTAGGCCCTGCTCAGGGCGTTAGCAGGGCGTCGAGTTCGGCTGTGAAGAGTTGGGCGGGGTCGAATCCCATTCCGGTGAAGTGGCCGGCCAGTTCCAGGGACAGGACGCCGTGTAGCCGGGTCCAGAAACTCAGGGCCTGGTGGAGGGCGGCGGGTGGGGCGG
>NZ_SMKU01000340.1 GCF_004349215.1 Actinomadura rubrisoli
CCCCACCACCGAACCAAACAAACAGAACGGCGGCCACGGGGAGACCCGGCCAACCAACAGCCGGATCTATAAAGGCACTGGCTTTTAACACGCTGTTGAGTTCTCAAGAAACGGACACCCACCGCGCCAGACCCGCAACCGCAGGCCCCGCTCCGGGGCAACCCTTCTAACTTACCGGAATCTTCGAGCCTGTCAACCTACTCCGTAGAGTCGATCTTCGGTCCGCAGCCCGTCCCCCGTGCGACATCGCAGGCAGCGAAGACCGCCTGTGAAGATCTTGCGAGGGAGTCCCTTGGGCCGGCCACCTTGCGGCGTCCTGCATCCCGTCTCGGGCTTACCTACTCAGACTACCTCGGGTCGGAGCGAGCTTCGAACCGTTTTCCTCTGATGGCTTCCCCTGGGGCCGTCCGCCTCCCGGCGTCCCGCATCCCCTTGGGGCAGGCAGAACACTAGGCAGCGTTGGACGGCCCGTCAAATCAGCGCGTCCACTCCCTGGCCCATCTCCGGAAACCCGCTGGTCACACACTCGTCAGCGACCCAGCATCAGTGGGCTGTCAGCGCTGTGTCAGCAAGCGCGCACCGCTGTGCGCGGCGTGTCAGGGCCCTGCCGCACGGTGGTGGGGACCGAACGAGAAAACTTCGAAAGGTTGACCATGAACTACGTGATCCAGGCCGAGGGTCTGCGAAAGCGCTTCGGGGAGACCCATGCGCTGGACGGTGTGGACATCGCGGTCCGGCGCGGCACCGTGCTCGGTGTGCTGGGACCGAACGGGGCGGGGAAGACGACGGCGGTCCGGATCCTGGCGACCCTGCTCAAGCCGGACGCGGGACATGCCGAGGTGTGCGGCTACGACGTCGGCAAGGACGCGGTCCGGGTGCGCGCGAAGATCGGGTTGACCGGCCAGTACGCCTCGGTGGACGAGGAGCTGACCGGGTCGGAGAACCTGGTGATGATCGCGCGGCTGCTGGACTTCGGCCGGGCCCAGGCGCGGACCAGGGCGCGGGAGCTGCTGGAGCGGTTCCGGCTGACGGAGGCCGGGTCGCGGGCGGTCAAGACGTATTCGGGCGGCATGCGGCGGCGGCTCGATCTGGCGGCGAGCCTGATCAACCGTCCGGAGGTCATCTACCTGGACGAGCCGACGACGGGGCTGGACCCGCGGGCCCGCAACGAGGTGTGGGAGACGGTGCGCGGGGTGGTCGCCGAGGGGGCGACCGTCCTGCTGACCACCCAGTATCTGGAGGAGGCCGATGCGCTGGCGAACCGGATCGCGGTGTTCGACCACGGCCGGGTGATCGCCGAGGGGACGTCCGACGACCTGAAGGCGCGGATCGGGCGGCAGACGCTCGCCGTCCGCGCGACGGAGGGGCACCGGACGGAGCAGCTCACCTCGATCGTCGCCGAGCTCACCGGGGAACGTCCGGACGTGCAGGAGCCGACGGGCCTGGTCACCGCGCCGGTGCCGGACCCGGCGGTGCTGTCGGCGCTGGTCCGGCGGATGGACGACGCGTCCATCGTGGCGGCGGAGCTGGCGCTGCGCATGCCGAGCCTGGACGAGGTGTTCCTCACGCTCACCGGCCACATGGCCGAGGAGCCCGAAGCCGATCTCGTCACCGAGGGGAGCCTGGCATGACAACGATCACCACTGACGTGCGGCGGGTGTCCACGGCCGAGCCGCCGGCGCGCATCAGCCCGCGCCGGACGCTGCGCCACGGCCTGACGCTGGCCTGGCGCAACATCGCCCAGCTGAAGCACTCCCCGGAGAAGCTGCTGGACACGACGCTGATGCCGATCGTCTTCCTGCTGCTGTTCCTGTACGTGTTCGGCGGGGCGGTGTCGGGAAGCACCCATGAGTACCTTCAGCAGTTGCTGCCCGGTCTCGTCGCACAGATGGCGATGTTCGCGACGATGGGGCTCGGGACGGCGCTGAACGAGGACATCCACAAGGGCGTGTTCGACCGGTTCCGGAGCCTGCCGATCGCCCGTTCCGCGCCGCTGATCGGGACGGTGCTGGGCGACACAGTCCGGTTCATCATCGTGATGACGGTGCTGGTGAGCTTCGGGTCGATCCTGGGGTTCAGGTTCCACACGGACCCGTTGTCGGTGCTGGGGGCCTTCGCGCTGGCGTACGTGTTCTACCTGGCGGTCTGCTGGATCTCGGTGCTGGTCGGGCTCGTCGCGCCGTCGCCGGACACGGTCCAGGGATTCTCGTTCCTGTGGGTGATGCCGCTGACGTTCGGCAGCAGCGTCCTCGTCCCGGACACGTCCACGATGCCCGGCTGGCTGGAGGCGTGGACGAAGGTCAACCCGGTGTCGCATCTGGCGAGCGCGGTCCGTGCGCTCACCGTGGGCGGTCCCGTGGGGAACCACGTGTGGTTCACGCTGGCGTGGGCCGCCGGGATCGTGATCGTCACGTTCCCGCTGGCCATGCGGATGTACTCGCGCCGCGCGTGATCGCCGGGAGCCGGGCCGGCAGGCTGGCCCGGTCCGCCGGCGGGCGGGCCGGGCCAGGGGCCGGGGCGGGCGCCGGCCCGGAAGCGGAGTGCCGGGTCGGCGTACCGTGCCTCGGCCACGGCGTACAGCCCGTCGATCCCGGCCTCCAGGAACGGGTACTCGGCGGCGAGGTGGGCCAGTTCTCCCCGGGGAGCGTGGCGATGGCGGGGACGCGGCGGTGCCTGCCGATCGCGCCCTGGTAGGCGTCGGCGGCGCGCAGGACGGCGGCTTCGCTGAACGCGGGGCCCCCGAAATGGCCGCGACAGCGGCAGGCCCGCCGCCGTGTGGCCCATCGGCGCGGCGAGGACGGGTTGCCGACGCTGTCCCAGTACGGCGTGAAGAAGTGGCGGGACGTCGCGTCCACGTTGATGGTGCCTGCGGCGTCGGTGGTGTCGGCCTAGCGCGGGGCGCCGATCGCGAGGGTGGGGGCACGCGACATGGTCGAAGAGCCGGGGCGTCGCGTCCTGAGCCATCCTCCGCACGCGCTGCGCCTGGACGTAGTCGGCGCCCGTGGCGAAGGCACCGCGGGCTAGGTCGAGCCGGGGCGGTGGCGGAGTAGTCGTCCCGCCGTCCGGCGAGGTCGTTTCGGTGGTAGGCGAGCGCCTCGGCGCCCATGGGTGACGAAGTCGGCGGTCAGGGTCTCGGGCCAGTCCGGCAGGTCGATCTCGCTGAGGTCGGCGCCCAGGCCGGTGAGGACGCGGAGCGTCTCGTCGAACGCCGGGGCCCTGGCGGGGTCGGCGTCCGCCGGGAAGTGGTGCTCGCGCGCGACGCCGATACGCATGCCTTCGAGTGAGCCGTCGAAGGCCGGTGGGATGTACGGGACCGTCCACAGTGTCGGGGTCGCTCGGGTGGGGCCCGCAATGGCGGTGAGGACGGCGGCGCAGTCGCGGGCGCTGCGGCGCAGCGGGCCGACGTGGTCGAGGCTGTACCCGAGCGGGACGACGCCGGACTTGGAGCCCGCCGAAGGTCGGCATTAGCCCGGTCACACCGGAGAGCGCTGCCGGGACGCGGATGCTGCCCGCCGTGTCGGTGCCGAGCCCCGCGAAGAGCATGCCGGTCGCGGTGCCCGAGCGGAGCCACCGGGCGAGATTGCGGTGTTCCCAGGGGTTGCGGGGCACCGGGACGGGTTTGGACGGGTCGGGCATACCGCAGGCGAACTCCATCGTGGTGACCTTGCCGGTGATGACCGCTCCGGCGGCCCTTAGGCGGGCGACGGCTGGAGCGTCCCGTGCCGCGTCCTATGCCGGGTCGAGGACGAGGCTCTGCGCGGTCGTCGGGCTCTCGGCCATGGCGATGATGTCCTTCACGCCGAATGGGACGCCGTGCAGCGGCCCCCGGTCGGTGCCCAGCTCGCCGCACCGCGCCGGAAGGGTGCCTCCCCGCCGATACTGGCGGCGGCCGGAAACGCCCGGCCGGACCGTCCCGACCAGTGAGACGGCACCACACAGGTGGACGAGACCGTGCGGGTCAGGGAACCAGGCCGGATGCCTGGGTGAGGACCTCTTCGCGGGTCGTTTCGCGGCCTCGGGTGTAGGCGGCGGTGAATGCCTGCTCGCCCAGCGCGTCTTCCGTGACGGCGGTGATGCGGCGGACCTCGTAGCAGCTGTCGTCGCGGAAGCCGTGCAGGGTGTGGGCGGTGCCGAGGAGTTCGGCGGCGCGGGTGTGGTCGCCGTGGGCGGAGTACAGGGCGGCCAGGCCCTCCATGAGGGCGGCGATGGTCGGGTTGCCGCAGAGGGCGTCGTCCGCGATGCGGTCCAGGGCGCGGCTGTGCCAGCGGGCCGCGGCCTCCAGGTCGCCCTCCTCCGCCACGAGGCAGCCGAGGCGGCTGTAGGTCCTGCGGGCGACCTGGTTGAAGTCGGGACGGTGCGCCCGCGGCGCCACCCATTCGTAGGCGCGTTCGGCGTGGGGGCGCGCGGCCGCGAGGTCGCCTTCCGCCATGGCGATCTCGGACAGGAGCAGCGAGGCCCCCGCGGCGTCCGCGAGCTCGCCGATGCGTTCGGCGTCTCCCATGGCGCGGTGCAGTTCTTCCCGCGCGCGCTCGACGTCGCCCATCTGGGCCCGTGCTCGCGCGAGATGGGTGAGCATGACGGCGCCCTGTTCGGGGCTGACGCCCTGGACGGCGTAGCCGTACGCCTCCTCGCCGAGGCGGACGGCCTCGGCGAGGTCGCCGCGGGCCAGGGCGACCTGCGCCAGCCCGCCCAGGCTCAGGATCAGCCCGAAGCGGTCGCTGAGCTCCTGGAACAGCGCGTGCGCCGCGGCCGTCTGGACCGCGGCCTCCTCGACCTGACCGGTGTGCATGGCGACGTATCCAAGGATGACGCGGGTGAGGGCACGGACCCAGGGATCGGGATGGTCCATCACGCGCAGCAGCTCGCGGCGCGTGCCGTCCATGTCCCCGGTGAAGAGGTGGACGGCCGGACGGACGAGGAGCAGCGCCGGATGGCGGGGCGGCTCGGGCACGATCGCCGACACGCGGTCGAAGATCGCCTGCAGCGAGTCGGTCGTCGGGCCCGAGGAGCCGGCCATCTCGGCGACGACGTCCGCCGAGATGACGCACATCACGTACTGCTCCTCCAGGCCCGGAGGCGGGGTGTCGCCGGTCATGCGGCGGACGCCCTGCGCCCAGCCGCCCGCCTCGATCTCCATGTCGCTCATGAACCAGAACCACATCAGCCCGCCCACGAGCCGCAGGCCCGCCTCCACGTCGCCGATGTCGCCGGCGTGCCGGAAGGCCGCGGCGAAGTTGTCGCGCTCGGTGCCGAGCCGGTCGGCCCACAGCATCTGGTCGCGGCCCCGCAGCTCGGGCTCGGCGCGCTCGGCGAACCCGATGCAGTACGCGGCGTGCTCGGAGCGGACGCGGAGGGTCTCGCCCGCCTCCTCCAGCCGCTCGCCCGCGTACACCCGGACGGTCTCCAGCAGCCGGTAGCGGACCTCGGCGTCGCCGTCCGCCAGCACCAGGGACTTGTCGATCAGCGCGGCGATCACGTCGATGACGTCGTGCGGGTCGGGCGCGTCCGGGGCGTCCAGCCCGCACACCCGGACGGCGCTCTCCGGCGTGGCGCCGCCCGCGAACACCGACAGCCGCCGCAGGACGGTGCGTTCCACGTCGTCCAGCAGCTCCCAGCTCCAGTCGACGACCGCGCGGAGCGTGCGGTGCCTGGGGAGCGCGGCGCGGCTGCCGCCGGTCAGCAGCCGGAACCGGTCGCCGAGCCGCGCGGCGATCTGGCCGGAGGTGAGGGAGCGCAGCCGGGCGGCGGCCAGCTCGATGGCGAGGGGGATGCCGTCGAGCGCCCGGCAGATCGCGATGACGTCCGAGGCGTTCTCGGCGTCCACCTCGAAGCCGGGGCGCACCGCCGCCCCGCGGTCGGCGAACAGGCGGACCGCCGCGTAGCGGAGCGCCTCGTCCGGGCCGATGTCCTCGCCGTCCGGCGGGGGCAGCGGGAGGGACGGCACGGGGCACAGCGACTCGCCCGTGATGCCGAGCGGCTCGCGGCTGGTGGCGAGGACCCGCACGCCCGGGGCCTGCCCGAGCATCTCGTCGACGAGGCGCGCGGCCGCGTCGACGAGGTGCTCGCAGTTGTCCAGAACGATGATCATCCGCTTGGCGGCGAGGAAGTCGATCAGCCGGTCCAGGGACCGGGCGGCCGTGCGGGTCTCGGCGGGACGGACGGTCTCGGGGACGCCGAGCGCCGTCAGCACGGCGGGCACGATATCGCCGGGATCGCTGACCGGTGCCAGCGGGACGAACCACACGCCGTCCGGCATCTCGTCGACGAGCGGGGCCGCGCTCTCCCGGGCGAGCCGTGTCTTGCCCGCGCCGCCGGGGCCGGTGAGGGTGACGAGCCGGGTCTCGCGCAGCAGCTTGCCGACGCGCCTGGACTCCTCCTCCCGCCCGACGAAGCTGGTGAGCTGGGCGGGCAGGTTGGTCGGCGCGAGACGGGCCGCGGGCGGGGCGGCGAGGTCGGGACGGGACTCGGGGTCGGGCTCCCGGGCGGGCGCGCGGCCGCCCAGCGCCGCGTCCCCCCGCAGGATCGCCATGTGGACGGCGGCCAGCTCGGGCGAAGGGTCGACGCCGAGCCGGTCGGCGAGCGCGCGGCGGGTCTCCTCGTACACGTCGAGGGCGTCGGCCTGGCGTCCCGCCGCGTACAGCGCGCGCATGAGCTGCCCGCGCAGCCGCTCGCGCAGCGGGTGCGCGGCGGCCAGCGACTCCAGCTCGGCGACCTGGGGGACGCGCAGGCCCGCGGCGAGCTCCGCGTCGACACGGTCCTCGACGGCCGCGAGCCGCAGCTCCCCGAGCCGGGTGATCGTTCCGGCCGCGAAGCCGGCGCCTTCGACGTCGGTCAGGGCGGGGCCGCGCCACAGTTCCAGGGCCCGGCGCAGCCCGTCCGCGCGCCGCGCCGGGTCGGCCTCGCCGCGGGCCGCCGCGACGCCGCGCTCGAACGCGACCGCGTCCACCTCGGTGGGGTCGATGCCCAGCCGGTAGCCGCCGGGGCCGTGCTCGACCAGGTCGCGGCCCGCCACGCCGCGCAGCCGCGAGACCAGGGCTTGGAGCGCGTTTCCGCCCCCGCCCGGCGGGTCGCCGTCCCACAGGTCGTCGAGCAGCCGCTCCGCCGAGACCGGCCGCCCGGCCTCGGCCGCGAGCCGGATCAGCAGGGCGCGCAGCCGGGGACCGCTGACCTCGACGGGCCTGGCGGCCTCGTCCCGCACTTCCAGCGGGCCCAGGATGCCGATGCGCACATGTCCCCTTTCCGGATGCCATTGTCCCCGATGACGGCACTCCTGAGATCGTGAAGCCATGTACCAGGAACCGCGAACCGTGTCAGGCGTCGAGATCGTCCCCCTGTGCGACGCGGTGGGACCGATGGGAGAGTCCTTGCGCCGCCCGCTCCCCGAGACATTCCCCGGATCGTCCCCGGCCCTCTGGGAACGGCTCCGCGAGGAGGTCCCCCAGGTCTTCGGCCCGGACGGCGAGTGGGTCCTGCGCTTCCACTGCTTCGTCCTGCGCGTCCCGGAGGGCGCCACGATCCTGGTCGACACCGGCCTCGGACCGGAGGACTCCCCCGCCGCGTCGTGGGCGCCCGTGCCCGGCGGCCTGCTCGGCGCCCTGGCCGGGATCGGCCTCGCGCCGGGCGACATCGACACCGTCGTGCTCACCCACCTGCACAGCGACCACGCCGCCGGGGCCGCCGCGAAGGGCGAGCCGGTCTTCCCGAACGCGCGGCACATCGTCCAGCGGACGGAGCTGGACTGGCTGGAGGGCGGCGGCGGGCCCGTCCTGGACGACATCGTCCGTCCGCTCCAGCGCGCGGGGCTTTTGCACGCCGTCTCCGGGGACACGGCCCTCGCCCCCGATGTCGCGATCGTCCCCACGCCGGGGCACACGCCCGGCCACCAGTCCGTGATCGTCGGGGACGACGCCCTGGTCGTGGCCGGGGACGTCGTCCTGCATCCCGCTCAGCTGGCCGACCCGTCCGTCACCTACGTCTACGACGAGGACGCAGCGGCCGCCGCGGCCACACGGGCCGCCCTCCTGGCGCGCATGCGCGGCGGTGTCCTCGCCGCGCCCCATCTGCACGTGCCGTTCGTTTCCGTGCCCGATGTGTGGAGCGCTCATGGCGGGTAGTTGACCCTTATGCCAAGAGCACAGATCAAGGACGAGAAGACTTACCAGAAACTCCGCAAGAAGGGAGAGAGCAAGGAGAAGTCCGCCCGGATCGCCAACGCGTCCGCGGGTCAGGGCAAGAAGAAGGTCGGGAAGAAGGGCGGCAAGAACCCGTCCTATTCCGACTGGTCCAAGGAAGACCTGATGAAGCGCGCCCGCGAGATCGGTGTCGAGGGCCGCTCCTCCATGAACAAGTCGCAGTTGGTCAACGCGCTGCGCAACCACTGATGGAACTGGTCTTCGTCCTGGACTGCTCCGATCCGGACGGCCTGGCGGACTTCTGGGCCGCGGCCCTCGGCTACGAGCGCGGCCCCTACGAACCGCCCTACGTGCGCCTGGATCCGCCCGGCGAGGGGCCGCGGATGCTGCTGCAGCGCGTCCCCGAGCCCAAGGTCGCCAAGAACCGGATGCATCCGGACCTGCGGATCACCGACATGGACGCCGAGCTCACCCGCGTGACGGCGCTCGGCGCCCGTGTCGTCCGCGGCCCCTTCGTGGACGACGGCTGGCCGACGACGGTCCTCGCCGACCCGGAGGGCAACGAGTTCTGCCTGATCGTCCCGGAGGAAGTGCGATGAACACGGTGGTCGACACCGCCCGCAGGCAGAAGCGGGAGTACACCGACGGCGCGGACCGCCCCCTCGGCTCCTACCTCGCCACCATGGCCGTCTACGCGCTGTCCGCGGGGACGGTCGCGCTGCTGGCCAGGCGCCGCGGCCGCGCGCCGTCCATCGGGGCCGGCGACCTGGCGCTGATGACGATCACCACGCACAAGCTGTCCCGGCTGATTGCCAAGGACCCGGTGACGAGCCCGTTGCGCGCCCCCTTCACCCGCTACTCGGGGACGGCCGAGCTGTCGGAGGAGGTGCGCGGCAAGGGGATCAGGCACGCGGTCGGCGAGCTGATCACCTGCCCGTTCTGCACCGGCCAGTGGGTCGCCACCGCCTACGCCGCCGGCCTGGTCTTCGCCCCGGACGCCACCCGCCTCGCGGGCGCGACCATGACCGCCGTGGCCGGCTCCGACTGGCTCCAGCTGGCCTACGCGAGGCTCCAGCAGGCCGCCGAGGACTGACGTCCCCCGCGTCACATTCTTTACGTTTGCCCCAGCCGGGATGGGTACGGCCACTCCATGGATCTGGCATTCCTCAAAACGCTGTACCAACGTCCGGGCCCGTACGCGTCGGTGTACGCCGACCTCACCCGGACCACCGAGGACGCGTCCAAGGCCGCCGAGCTGCGGTGGCGGGCGCTGCGCGCGGACCTGGAGGCCCAGAGCGCCCCGAGGAGCACCCTCAGCGCGATCGAGCAGACCATCGACGAGGAACTGGCCCTCCGCCACTCCGAGGGGCTGGTGCTCTTCGCGGCGGACGGGGAGGTCGTGCACAGCGAACGCCTTCCGGGCCCGCCCCGCACACCCCAGGCCCGCGTCGCCCCCCTGCCCCACGTCCTGCCCTACCTCGCCGAGCGCGGCGAGCGGTTCCCGCACCTGGTCGCCGTCGTGGACCGCCGCGGCGGCGCCATCGACTGCGTCACCTCCGGCGGCGAGCACCGCCACATCGACGTCCAGGGCGACGAGGACTACCCCATCCGCAAGACCAAGGCGGGCGACTGGAACCAGTCCCGCTTCCAGCGCTCGTCCGAGAACGTATGGAAGGCCAACGCCAAGAAGGTCGCCCACGAGATCGACCGCGCCGCCGAACGCTGCGGCGCCGAGGCCGTGGTGATCGCCGGCGACACCCGGGCCCGCACGGCCGTCCTGGACGAGGTGTCCGAGCACGTCCTTGAGCACACCGTGGAGTCCGACCGCAACATCCACGTCGGCGATCCCGACCTCGAAGCGGAGCTGAGCCGCATCCTGAAGCTCAAGCACGCCGAACGCGTCATGGCCGTCGCCGAGCGCTTCGACCGCGAGCTCGCCAACGGTCAGCGCGCCGTCGCCGGCCTCCCCGCCACCGTCGCCGCCGTCCGCAACGGCCAGGTCGAGACCCTCCTGCTGGACGACGACCCCGACTCCC
>NZ_SMKU01000341.1 GCF_004349215.1 Actinomadura rubrisoli
ATCCCACCCAGCCGCGAAGGCAGCGCCCCCCACCGCGGAACAGCCCGCGAGCGACGTCCCACGCCAACCCGACGAGCAACACCCCAAGGACGCCCCCGCACCGACGACGAGCGCCGCGCAGCCCGCCGAAGCACAGCAGCCCCAGTACGCGCCGCGCCCACCCGCCTCCCGCCCAGAAGGCGAACGGCCAGACGTACCGGTCGCAGGAGCACAGACCCCCGCCTCCGCAAGCGCGGAGCCCACGGGAGAGACGTCGCGTTCCGTGAGCGGGGTAGCACGCCGTCCGCATGAGCGAGGCACCCCTGCGCCTGCCGCTGCCCCGCCTGCGGGGAGCAGAGAGCAGGCCGCCGAAGTTCAGCAGCCCAAGGACGCGCCGCGTCCGCTCGTCTCTCGTTCGGAGGGTGAGCAAGGGGATGTGCCGGTCGCAGGCGCACAGGTCCCGGCCTCCGCAAGCGCAGGCCCCCAGGGAGAGACGTCGCGTTCCGCTGCCTTGCCTGTGGCGAGGGGCGAGCAGTCCGCCGAAGCTCAGCAGCCCAAGGACGCACCACCTTCGCCCGTCTCCCGTCCGGGAGGCGAGCAAGGGGATGTGCGGGTTGTTGGAGCGCAGGTCCCCGCTTCCGGCTCGGCAAGCGCGGAGCCCGAGGGGGAGACGTCGCGTTCCGTGAGCAGGGTCGCGCGCCGTCCGGATGGGCAGGACACCCCCGCGCCTGCCGCTACCCCGCCTGCGGCGAGGGGCGAGCAGGCCGCTGGAGCTCTGCGGCGTGAGGACGCGTCGCCCTCGCCCCTCTCCCGTCCGGGAGGCGAGCAGGGGGATGTGCCGGTCGCTGGAGCGCAGGTCCCGGCCTCCGCAGGCGCGGGGCCCCGGGGGGAGACGTCGCGTTCCGCTGCTTTGCCTTTGGCGAGGGGCGAGCGGGCCGCCGAAGGACAGCAGCCCGAGGACGCGCCGCGTCCGCCCGTCTCCCGTTCGGAAGGCGAGCTGGGGGATGTGCGGGTTGCTGGATCGCAGGTTCCTGCATCTGCTGCCGCGGAGTCCAAGGGGCAGGAGGAAGCGCCAGAGCGGGTTGTGCCCAGTTCTGAGGGCGAGCGGGTAGACGTGCCGGTTGCAGGCGCTGAGGGTCCGGCTTCCGCAGTCCGAGGCGAGGCAGGCCAGGCGCCTGCACAGCAGTCTGAGCCTGGTGAGAAGGCCGACGAAGGCGAAGTCGTGGCGTTCAAGCCTGTCGCGCCTGAGAGGACAGGGCCGCGCCAAGACGTGCCTCAGCGGTTCAATGGCGAGGTCGGCGACAAGAAGGTTGCCGGATGGAATACCGCGCCCAGAACGCCTGACGAGGGACGGCCCTCCGCCGCCTCGCCGCAGGAGCGCGGGGCTCCGCGGCCTGGTTGGGCTGCGGGGCCGCCCGCTCCGCCGCAGGTGTCCGGCTCCGAGCCGGTGCGGGGGGTCCGGCCCCAGCGCGGTCCCGCGCCGACGCGGCCCGACATCCCGATGGTGCCCGGGGCGTTCGGCGCGGCACAGCCACGAGAGGCCGAGCCTCAGGAACCAGCCCAGCCGCCGCGGCCGGCGCCACCATTTCAGCCACCGCCGCCTTCGCGGCCAGTGCAGCCGCCGCAGGCAGCGCAGCCGCCGCAGTGGGCGCAGGCAGCGTCACCACCGCCGCCACCGCAGGCGGAGCGGCCTGCTGAGCCGGTGCGCAAGGAGCCGCCGAAGCCGTGGTCGAAGGGGCTGTCCAATCCGACACGGCCCGCCTCGACGGACGGCCGGCCCTGGCCGTCCGTGCCGGAGCCGGGGACGCTGCCTCCTCAGGGTGTGCCGATCCAGCCGCCGCCCGAGGAGCAGGCGCCGCCGCGCGAGGTGCGGTCGGAGCCGGCGTCGCCGGTGCGGCCGAGGCCGCTGCCGCCGCCGCCCGCCGCGCCGCCGTCCGGTCCGGCGATCACGCCGCCGGATCCGGAGCACGAGGTCACGACGGGCGGGTTGCGGCGGCTCATCCAGGCCGTCGGCGGCGGGCACGGCGAGGTCGACGCCGAGTACCAGATGCGGCTGCAGCAGCCGTTCCACGGGACGCGGCACATCGTCGTGCTCGGGTGCACGGGCGGCGCGGGCCAGACCGTGACCGCGTTGATGCTGGGCCACACGTTCGCCCAGCACAACGGGGAGCCCGTCGTCGCGGTCGACGTCAACCCCGGGCCGGGCGCGCTGGCGCGGCGGACGCGGAGCGAGACCAACGAGACGCTGACCGGGCTCATCACGCGGGCCGACCAGGTGGGCAGCCTCACCGCGATGCGCCGGTACACCTCGCAGGCCAAGTCGGGGCTCGACGTCATCGCCGCGGGCAAGAACCCCCTCCAGGCGCTGGACGACCGCGACTACGCCCTCGCGATCCGGACGATCGACAGGTTCTACTCGGTGACGCTGCTCGACGCGGCGGCGGCGGTCGTCGCGCGGGTGCTGCCGTACGCCGACCAGATCGTCCTGGTCGCGCCGGCCAGCGCCGACGCGCCCCGGGCGGTGGCGATGACGTTCGAGTGGCTGGACGGGCACGGGTACGAGGAACTGCGGTCCCGCGCCGTCACGGTCATCAACGGGGTGAGCCGCCGCAGCATGGACGATGTGGAGCAGGCCGAGGCGGTGGCGCGGGGCCGCTGCCGGGCCCTCGTCCGCATCCCGTGGGATGATCACCTCAGCATGGACCGTGCGCCGCGCAACGAGCTGCGATCGTTGCGCGCGCCGACGCGGCGTGCCTATCTTGCCCTCGCCGGCGTGGTCGCCGGCGGGTTCACCGTCGTGCCCGAGCGTTACCAGGAGCTTCAGCAGGAGCAGGAGGCCACCCGATGAGCGCCCCTCGCGGGCATCGAGCGGACCGGACCGGCAGGGCGCGGGCATGCCTGGCGGGCGCGCCTGACGTCCATGGCCGCGCGGACGGTAAAGACTTCCTCAGGCAACCCTTCACCGGCCTTTGCGCAACGGGAGAATCAGTGGTCGGAACCGAGGTCGGGAGGGCGGCATGAGCAAGTCCAGCCGACTGGCGGTGCGGTACTTCGACGACCGCGTCCTGCTCACCGACAACGCGGCGTGGGCGTACTTCCGGCTGCCCACGGTGTCGTACGAGTTCACCACCGGTGAGGAGCGCGAGGCGCTCGCCACCAACATCACCATCGCGCTCGCTGGCATCCGGATGCAGGACGCCGAGGTGCACCTGAGGATCGCGCACCGGACGTATCCGGCGGCGGAGTGGGCGCTGGCGCTGGACAAGACGTCCGACGCCGGGTCCGGGTGGCGGGAGTACCTGGAGGAGACCTACGCCCACGTGTGGGCCAAGGACTTCTGGACCAAGGAGGTCTACCTGGGCGTGCGGCTCGGGCCGCGCGGGATGGGCGCGCACCTGTCGGGCGGCGTGCTGGCGCAGTTCCTCGGACTCTACAAGCGCAGCGAGAACGTCCTCGGCGTCCACGACGACGCGGTCGACAAGAAGGAGATCGCGCGCTGGACGGAGCAGGCCGAGCGGATCGGGCGGGCGCTCGGCGGATCCGCCCTCTACGCCAGGCACGCCACCTCCAACGAGGTGGCGTGGCTGTTCCAGCACGCGGTGACCGGATCGCTGGCCGACCCGCCGCCGTCCGCGGTGCAGCGGAGGACATGGGGCAAGGGCGAGATCGAGGCGCTGGTGGAGGGCGCCATCCACAACGGCCGCTCCTACCTGAGGGTGGAGCAGCCCAACTACACCGGCGCGGGCGGCGGCGCCACGGCGGCGTCCTATGTGGCCTACCTGTCGTTCGCCCGTTTCCCCGACATGATGCCGTTCCCGGACGGCGAGCCCTGGTTCCACTACGCGGACGCCCTTCCGTTCCCGGTCGAGATCAGCGCGCGGATGAAGCTGATCCCGCCGGCCAAGGCGTCCAAGGACGTCTCGCGGAAGCTGGCGCACGCGCGCGACATGGACCAGCACATCCGGGAGGCCGGCGCGGAGGCGCCGATCGCGCTCGCCGAGCAGATCGACGCGGCGCGGATGCTGGAGCACGGCATCACCAAGGAGCGGCTGCCGTTCGTGTACGGCTGGCACCGGCTGATCGTGTCCGCGCCGACCGAGGAACTTCTCGCGCAGCGGGTGGACGCGGTGGTGGAGCACTACCGCGACATCGGCATCGACGTGGTCAACTCGACCGGCGACCAGTTCTCGCTGTTCCTGGAGTCGCTGCCGGGCGACCGGATCCGGCTCAACGCCTACGCGCAGCGCCAGCCCCTGCGGACCATCGCCGGCGGCATGCCGGTCGCGACGGTCGACCTCGGCGACCGTCCAGACGAGCACGACGAGGGCTGGATCGGCCCGTACATCGGCGAGACGCTCGGGCGGGCCCGGTCCATCGTCCACTTCGACCCGCTCGTCGCCGCGGCGCGCAACCGTCCGACGGCCGTGGCCATCACCGGGGAGCCCGGCGGCGGCAAGACGACGCTGGCGCTGCTGCTGATCTACCAGATGGCGTTGCGCGGGGTCACGGTCGCCGCCATCGACCCCAAGGGCGACGCCGAGTCGCTGGTGGAACTGCTCAAGGCGCGGGGCAGGAAGGCGCGGATCCTGCCGCTCGGCTCGGCGGCGCCCGGCCTGCTGGACCCGTTCTCTTTCGGCGACGACCTCGCGGCCAAGAAGACCATGGCCACCGAGACGCTGAGGCTTCTGCTGCCGAGGATGTCGGAGGAGCGCGAGTCCGCGATGATCCAGGCGGTCGGCGCCGTCGCGAACGCCGAGCGCCCCTCGCTCGGACGCGTCGTCGACTACCTGGAGGCCGCCGCCGACCCCGCGTCCAAGAACCTCGGCGCGGTGCTCCGCTCCATGTCGGAGATGCGCCTCGCGCGCCTGTGCTTCGACCCGTCCGGCGGCGAGCGCATCGACAGCGCGGGCTGGACGACCGTCTTCACGCTGGGCGGTCTGACGCTGCCCGACGTCACGATCTCGCGAGAGGACTACTCCTACGAGCAGCGCCTGTCCGTGGCCCTGATGTACCTGGTGTCGCAGTTCGCGCGGCGCCTCATGCACGGGCTCGACCGGCGGCTCCCCAAGGCCATCTTCCTGGACGAGGCGTGGGCCATCACATCGACACCCGAAGGCGCCAAGCTGGTGCCGGAAGTGTCGCGGATGGGCCGTTCCCGCAACACTGCGTTGATCCTGGTCTCCCAGAACGCCGGGGACCTCTTGAATGAGCAGGTGACCAACTGCCTGTCGTCGGTGTTCTGCTTCCGCTCCACCGAGCGCGTCGAGGTGCGCGACGTCATGTCGCTCCTCGGGGTGGAGGCGTCCGACGAGCACAAGGCCGTGCTCCGCAACCTGGGCAACGGCGAGTGCATCTTCCGTGACCTCGACGGCCGAGCGGGGCGCATCGGCGTCGACCTGATCTCCGAGGAACTGCAGCGTTGGCTGGACACCAACCCGACCCGGTCCCATCCGGGCGCGTCCGAACTCACCGCCACGGGGGCCGAGGTCGAGGAGGTCAGTCGATGAGGGGTCCCCGCCACCGGACGGCGCGCCTGCAGCGCTCGCCCGGCGAAGGGCTCGATCGCGCGTGTCTCGATCGTCCCCGCCGTCCCCGCCGGTCCGGCGGCCAGGCGCACCGCCCGCGCACCCGCCGCTCGGTGCTTCTGCTGATCATGATGGCGCTGTTCCTGGTGAGCCCGGTCTCACCGGCGGCGGCGTCGATTCCGCTGCCGGGCCCGGGCGACACGTGCCGTCCCGCGGACAGCCCCTCGCCCGAGCAGTACGGGTCGGGGACGGACGGGCTGATCAAGCCGCCGGACTACCCGAACGCGAAGCTGCAGAAGACGCCGGTCGACCAGCAGACCTACTACGACCGGTACGGCACCGCCGGGCAGACCTGGTACGCGGTCGACATGGGGTGCTCGGACGCGATGGCGATGATGGGCAACGCCCTCGCCAACACGACGTTCACCCTCGTCCGGGCGATCGACCGGACGACGATCAGCGTCTACCAGGCGGCCGCGTCGGAGTCGCTGCTGGGCTGGTTGAAGGACACCGTCGACGGCGTCATCACCGGCATGGGCAAGACGTTCAACGCCCGGTACTGGTCGTGGGTGGTCATCCTCGGAGCGATGTGGCTCGCCTGGTGGGGGCTCGTCCGCAAGCGGGCGAGCAAGGTCACCGAGGGCGTCATCTGGATGGTCGCCGCGATGGTGGCGCTGATCTGGCTGGTCGCGCGGCCGGCGGACTTCACCACGCTCGGGACGAAGGTGTCGGAGGCGACGAGCGCCGCGTTCAACGCGGCGTTGCCGCAGAGCGATACCAAGGGCGGAGTGTGCATTCCGCCGCCCGAGGGCAAGCCTGATCCGGCGGCGTCGCCGAACCTGGACGCGACGACGCGCAACGCGAACGGGCTGTGGGTGGCGCTCGTCTGCAAGCCGTGGCTGCAGGGCGAGTTCGGTACCACCGACCCCAACGCCAAGGTCGTCAAGGACAACGCCGATAAGCTGCTGTGGGCCCAGGCGGTCGACCTGCCGGAGACGTACGGCGGCCAGAAGGTCGATCTCGGGAAGAAGGCCGACGCCTACAAGGACGTCTCCAAGAGCATCAAGGACGAGCATCCCGGCGTCTATCCGCTGTTCCAGGGCAAGAACTGGACGAACCGGCTGGCGGTCGCGTTCGGCGGGCTGTTCGCCGCGCTGGTCGCGGGGCTGCTCATCATGGTCATTGCGGTCGCGCTGATCGTGGTGAAGATCGCGTTCCTGCTGTTGCTCGTCGCGGGGCCGATCTTCCTCGGGATCGGGATACATCCGGGCATCGGACGGGTCATCGCCATCCGCTGGCTGGAACTGCTGCTGTCCATGCTGCTGAAACAGGCGGCGCTCATAGGCGTGCTGTCACTGCTGCTGTGGGCGTACGGGCTGATCCTCGGCGAGACCCTGCCGTGGGGCCTGCAGATCCTGCTGATCGCGCTGGTGACGTTCGCGGCGTTCATCTACCGCAAGCCGTTCCAGCACCTGTTCTCGGCCGTCGGCTACTCGGCGGTCGGAGCGCGCGACAAGGGCGAGGCCCATCTCGACAAGTCGGTCATGGAGGCCCGAAAGAACACCGCGGCGGTCGCGGGAGCGGTCGTGCCCGGGGCGGCCGGCTACCGGCTGGGCCGCTGGGGCAAGCGCGACGCGTCCGAGGCCGCGGCCGCCGGGGGAGCGCTGGCCGACGCGTCGGCCGGTTCCGGCGTGGCCACCGACCGGCGCGCGGGCGTCGCAGGGGCCGGGACGGGCGATGGCCCGTCGCCGGAGGAGGCTCCCGTCCTCGCGGCCAAGCCCCGGACCGCCGGTGCGGCGGCCGCGCAAGGACGTTCCCGACGCGGCGCACCGCCGCTGAACCTGCCTTCCCGCGCTGGCACCCTCGGTGACGCGCGCGCGGGCGCGGGTGCTGCGGCGGGCACACGCCCGGGCGGTGTGTCGGGCGTGAAGGCGGGCACCGGCGCGGGCGCAGGCGCGGCCGGCGGTTCGGGCGCGGGCGCCGGTGCGGCTGCCCCCGCGGCAGGTGGCGGCAAGCCGTCCGGGGGCGCGGGCTCGGGTGGAGGCACCGTTCGTCCCACCTCTTGGACGGGACGGGGCGGCACCGGTGGCGTGAACGCGGGCGGTGGCGGTTCGGGCGGCTCCGGCGGTTCAGGCGGCGGTTCGGGTGGCGGCGGTTCGGGCGGCAATGGCGCCGGCAATGGATCCGGAAACGGTTCCAGCGGTGGCGGCGGCTGGTTCTCCGGTGGCGGACGCTCGTCGGGCTCGACCGAGCGCGGCCGTGGCCGCGCCGGCGGGTCGGGCGGCGGGTCCGGTTCGGGGGGCGGTGCCCCCGTGTCCGGCAGGCCGAGCGCACCCGCCTCCAACGTCCCCAGGCCCCGCTCCGCCGCGAGCGGTGGCGGCGGTGGCGGAGGAGGGGCCCCGGCGGCCAACCCCGGATCCGGGCTCGGCCCCGGCGGGCGCGAGCAGCCTCCGCCGCTGTGGAGCCGGCGCGGCTCGCAGGACGAGCCGCCGATCCCGTTCTGGCTGCGACCGGTCGAACGCCAGCCAGGTGAGCCAGAACGGGACGAGTGATGAACCTGAACGACCGCCAGCGCAAGCTCCTGTTCGCGGGACTGGTGGTGCTGCTCGCCCTCGTGGGCGTCTACCTGACGGTCGCCGCGCCTGACGGCGACTCGGGCGATGCCGACGACCGTCCGAGCGCGGCGGCGACGGTGCCCGCCGGGCCGACCGGCCCGGCGTCGCCGCCCCCCGGGATCCAGAGCCCCGTGAAGCCGGGCGACTTCGACCTTTACCGGCTGCTGCCGTTCTCCCAGCAGGAGTTCGCCACGGCCGCCGACCTCGCGCAGCGGTTCGTCGCCGCGTACGGGACGTACCGCTTCGACGAGGACCCCAAGGTGTACGTCGGGCGGCTGACCGGGATGGTCACCGACGGCCTGCGCGGCGAGATCGAGCGCGGTGCGACGTCGCCGGGGATCCAGGACGACCGGCGCCAGAAGCAGATCGTCGCGCAGGGGACGGCCACGCTCGACCGGGTCCGCGACATCGAGGACAACTCGATCATCTTCCTGGTGACCGGCAAGCAGCAGGTGACCAAGGGCGGGGCCGCGGGCGACGACAGCAAGCAGTACGCCGTCACCGTGGCGCGGGACGGCGGGTCGCTGAAGGTCTACGCGTTCCAGCCGGCGGACACCGGGCAGGCGGGCGACACGGGTGATCCCGGATGACGCCTCGGCGGCTGCTGCTCGCCGGCGCCATCGGCGTCGCCGCGACCCTCTTCGTCGCGCTGATCTTCGTCCCGATCCTGTTCGGCGCGAGCCAGTTCATCTTCGGCGGCGGCGTGAACGGCGGCTGCGTGGACGTCTCGCAGGCGGGGGCGCAGCCCGCCGCGGCAAACGATGCCAGGGCGATCCCGGCCGATTACCTGGACCTCTACAAGAAGGCGGGCGGGCAGTACCGCATCCCGTGGAACGTCCTGGCGGGCATCGGCAAGGTCGAGACCGGGCACGGCACCTCGAACCTGCCCGGCGTGCGCAACGGCGAGAACTACGCGGGAGCCGGGGGGCCCATGCAGTTCCTCGACCCGACCTTCAAGGCGTTCGCGGTGGACGGCAACAAGGACGGCCGCAAGAACCGCTACGACCCGGCGGACGCGATCCCCACGGCCGCCGCGTACCTCAAGCACAACGGCGCCCCGCAGCGCATGCGGACGGCGATCTTCATGTACAACCACTCGTGGGACTACGTGAACCTCGTCCTGGACTGGGCCAAGCGGTACGTCGGCGGCGACTTCAAGGTCGTCCAGTCCAACGGCGTCGACTGCCAGGACAACGACCTGCCCGCGAACGCCGGCGGCCTCGTCCAGAAGATCATCCAGTTCGCCATGGCGCAGCGCGGCAAGCGCTACATCTTCGGCGCCAACGGCCCGGACGCGTGGGACTGCTCCAGCCTGCTGCAGGCCGCGTACCGGTCGGCGGGCCTCGCCATCCCGCGGACGACGTTCGAGCAGTGGCCGTTCGGCGTGAAGGTCCCCAAGGGCAAGGAGCAGCCGGGTGACCTGGTCTTCTTCAACTCCGGGCCGGGCACCTCGTCCAACAACCCCGGGCATGTCGGCATGGTCATCGGGGACGGGAAGATGGTCGTGGCGAGTTGCTCGACCTGCGTGCCCAACATCGGCGTGAAGCCCTACAAGCGGCCCGACTGGGTGGGGACGACCCGCCCGCTCGCGCGATCCGACCTCAAGAAGAAGCTGTCCGAGCTGGCCGCCCAGTAGCCGGGTGGTAGGCCCGGGCGGCCGGCGGGGCCGGTCAGCAGCCGAAGTCGATGTCGTAGAACGTCCTGTAGTGGTCGGCCGTCCAGTACATGCCGTCGTGGCCCTCGTTCCCGGACGTGATGATGCGGCGGGCGCCGCGCGTCGGGCTGCCCGGGGTCTTGACGGTGTACTCGTGGTAGAAGCCCCGCGGCTCCTGCGGCAGCAGCCCTTCACGGTTCTGGAAGACCGTGCCGTCCTGCGGATACGGATACGGGCCGCCCCGGTCGATCAGGGCGATCGTGTCGTCGGCCTGATCGGGAAGCCTCGTCTCGCAGATCGGCGGGACGGCGAGGGCGGGGACGTCGGCGGCGGCCGCGACGGCGAGCACGGCGGGCGGCGCGGGTGCGGGGG
>NZ_SMKU01000342.1 GCF_004349215.1 Actinomadura rubrisoli
CCACCGGCCCCCGGCCGCCCGTCCCGGGAACGTTCCGGCCGGACGGAACGACCGCTCAAGAAGGCTCATGCGCGGTCCTCTGCCACCAGGCGGTGAGCGGGGCGGCGATCGTGCGCGCGCAACCCGTCACCGTCATCTGCCCACCGTAGGACAAGATTGCGCGTCCCGCAAAATATCAGACGCTGTCATCTTTTGTGACACGCATCTCATCAACGCACCGTAACCAGCCAGTCGGGGCCGCTTTTTCGTCTTCACCGCCCATGCGATGACGGTCAAGGTTAACGTGAAGTCGTCAAGGCGTTACGCAACGGAATCTACAACGCCGAAGTGCTCCGTATGTCCCAGATAGGGGGAAGCATGGCCACGTTCGGTGAAACTATGCGCGCGGCGATGACTCACCGTCGCATGAGCCTCCGCGCGGTCGCCCGGGCCGTCCCCTGCGACCCCGGGCACCTGTCGCACATCTGGCGCGATCACTACCTGCCGGGGCGCAGCACCGCGGAAGCCATCGAACACGTTCTCGGCATCCCGGGGCAACTCACCCCCATCCTGGAAGAGGAGGCAGCGGCGCGGCGCGCTACTCTGGAGGCAAAGAACTCCCGCGAAATGGACGAAGACGTGAGACGACGTCAAGCCATTCAGATGTTCACCACACTGGGAATCAGCGCTCTGGGCCCGACCGGCGAGGCCGCACGCCAACTCATGGCGGTGAACTTCGAAAGCGAATTCCGCGACCTGGACCATTGGCATATCACCATTTCTGATCATATGCATGCGCTGAACACCCGCCCGGCGCGGGCGGCATGCGAGGGGCTGGTGATCGACCTCTTCGCCATCGAGCGGCAACTGGGTACCGCCTCCGCCTCGGAGGCGATCGAGCTACAGCGCATCAACGCCGCGCTCGCGACGATCCATGCGAACGGGCTGACCCGCCTCGGCGATCACAGTGCGGCCATTCACTGGTCCCGCACCGCCAGAACGGCGGCCGACACGTCCGGCGACCTTGAACTCAGGTTGCTCGTTCGCGGCGCGGAAGCAAATCGAGGACTGTACGGCCAGCGCACTCCGGCGACAATTCTTCGGCTGACCGGAGAAGCACGGCGGATCGGCGGCGACTCCTCATCGATCGGCCTCGCGAAGGTCAAGGTCGGGCAGGCCAAAGCGCTGTCCATGGTCGGCAGGCACGAGGAGGCCAAGCGATGTCTGCGGCCATTGCTCACCTCGCTGCCGACAAATGTGGACGCGGGGGGAATTCCTGGAATGTGGAAGAACGATGTGCGGTTCGCCCAAAGCTGGGTGCACGCGTACGCGGGCGAGGAAGGACCGGCCGACCAGGCGCGCGACCAGGTGCTCACCAGTGCTCCCGCCTACCAGCATGCCGCGAATGTCCGCCTGCACGAGGCGCTGTGCGCCACGGTCAACGGGGGTGCCGAACGGGGGTTCGTCCAGGCGGCCGAGATCTATGACGGCCTACCGGTCTACCAGAAGCGCAGCCAGATGATCGTCGAGACGTGCCGGGCGATCCTGCGCGCCGCGCCCCCCGAACAGCAGGACCGTCCAGCCGCGCGGGACCTGCGCGCGATCACCGAGGGCGTTCCCCGCTAGCCCAGGGGGAGGCCGACGTAGTTCTCGGCCAGGGTGGTGGCCGCCGCCTGGGAGGAGGTCACGTAGTCGAGGTGCGAGCGCTGGAGCCGCAGGGCGAAGGTGTCGGCGGCGGGGTCCACGTGCAGGAGCGTGGTCATCCAGTACGAGAAGTGCTCGGCCCGCCAGACGCGCCGCAGGCAGGTGGCGGAGTAGGCGTCCAGCAGCGTCTCCGAGCCCGTGGCGTACCGCTCGGTGAGGGCCCTGGCCAGCACGGTGACGTCCGACACCGCCAGGTTCAGGCCCTTGGCGCCCGTCGGCGGGACGATGTGCGCGGCGTCCCCGGCGAGGAACAGCCGGTCGTGGCGCATCGGCTCGGCCACGAAGCTGCGCATCGGGGTGATCGCCTTGTCGGTGATCGGGCCCTGGCCCAGTTCCCAGCCGTCGCCGGTCGCGAACCGCGCGGCCAGCTCGTCCCAGATCCGGGCGTCGGACCAGGCGGCGATGTCCTCGTCCGGCGCGACCTGGAGGTACAGGCGGCTGACCTTGGGCGAGCGCAGGCTGTGCAGCGCGAACCCCCGTTCGTGGTGGGCGTAGATCAGCTCCTCGGTGGACGGGGGGACGTCGGCGAGGATCCCGAGCCAGGCGAACGGGTATTCGCGGGAGAACGTCCGCAGCCCCGGGACGGCCGGACGGGTCACCCCGTGGAAGCCGTCGCAGCCCGCGATGTAGTCGCATTCGAGAGTGCGGACGCGTCCCTCGTGCCGGTAGGTCACGCTGGGCGCGGCGGCGTCGACCTCCAGGACCTCGGCCTCGAACCGCACGTCGCCGCCGTCCTCGGCCCGCCGGGCGACCAGGTCCTTGACGATCTCGGTCTGGGCGTAGACCGTCACCGTCCGGCCGGTCAGGTCGGTGAGCGGGATGCGGTGTCCCGCTCCGCCGAACCGCAGTTCCAGGCCGTGGTGCACGAGGCCCTCGCGGTCGAGCCGCTGCCCGGCGCCGCTCTCGCGGAGGACGTCGGTGGTGCCCTGCTCCAGCATCCCGGCGCGCTGCCGGTGCTCCACATAGGCGCGGTCGCGGCTCTCCAGGACCACCGAGTCGATCCCCTGCCGGTGCAGCAGGTGGGACAGCAGCAGCCCCGCCGGGCCGCCGCCGACGATCGCGACCTGGGTGCGCATCGAGCCTCCTCGTCTTTGCGTCAACTGCGATGCTCGCGGGTGTCGCCGCAGGCTCAGGCCCCGGCCTTCCGTTCAGCGGAAGGGCACTCCGGCTGCGCGCGCCAGTGCGCGGCGACGTCGCGGGACAGGGCCCGCGCCGCCGTGGTCAAGGGTGGCAGCAACCGGCGGAGATCGGCACTGCGGGTCCGGGAGACCAGCGACAGCGCCGCGACGACCCGGCCGTCCGCGTCGCGGACCGGGGCGCCGACGGACGCGGCGCCCAGCGTCATCTCGTCGCGGGTCATCGAGTAGCCCGAGCGGCGGACCTGCTCGATGGAGCGCCGCAGCTCGGCGGGGTCGGTGATGGTGCGGGGCGCGTGCCGGGGCAGCTCGCCCGCCAGCACCGCCTCCCGGACCGCCGGTTCCGCGTAGGCCAGCAGCACCTTGCCGACCCCGGTGGTGTGCAGCGGCAGCGTCGCGCCGACCTGGGTGAGGACGGGCACCGAGCGGGTGCCGCGCAGCCGCTCGACGACCAGCACGCGCAGGTCGCGCAGCACGGCGAGCTGGACGTTGTCGTGCGTGGCCTCGTACAGGTCCTCCATGTGGGGCAGCGCGAGCTCGCGGAGCCCGGTGACGGCGGACGCCTGGCTGCCGATGCGCCACAGCCGGGTGCCGATCCGGTAGGTCCCGTCCGGGACCCGTTCGAGGAACCCGCCGCCGACCAGCTCGCCGACGAGCCGGTGCCCGGTGGCCAGGGGCAGCCCGGCACGGCGACAGATCTCGCTGAGGTTGAGGCGCACGTCGCCGAGGGCGAAGGCGTCCAGGATGGCCATCACCTTTCCCGCCACGCTGATCGGGCGCGCGCGCTCGGCCATGCCCCTCCTGGTCGCCGGTGCTCCCGGCCGCCGTCCTCCGGCGGTCACCCCTCTTCGGCCAGTACCCGCTGGGCGACGGCGAACGCCGAATTGGCGGCGGGCACCCCACAATAGATGGCCGTCTGGAGGAGGACCTCCTTGATCTCGTCCGGGGTCAGCCCGTTGCGGAGCGCGGCGCGCACGTGCATGGCCAGCTCCTCCAGGTGCCCGCCCGCGACCATGGCGGTCAGGGTGACGCAGCTGCGGGTCTTGCGGTCCAGGCCGGGGCGGCTCCAGATCTCGCCCCAGGCGTAGCGGGTGATCATGTCCTGGAAGTCGGCGGTGAAGCCGTCGGTGCGGGCGACGGCCCGGTCGACGTGGGCGTCGCCGAGCACCTCCCGCCGCGTCCGCATCCCCTGCGCGTGCCGCCCCGCGTCCG
Organism: Actinomadura rubrisoli; assembly: GCF_004349215.1. Taxonomy (GTDB): domain Bacteria; phylum Actinomycetota; class Actinomycetes; order Streptosporangiales; family Streptosporangiaceae; genus Spirillospora; species Spirillospora rubrisoli. Next base: position 4,032 of record NZ_SMKU01000342.1, read on the forward strand.
TGGCGCCCTGCTCCTGCTCTGGCTCCTGCTCCTGGCTCAACGGCCGAGCCCCTTCCATGTGCGGTCCAGGTGCGCGGTGATCGCGCCGGTGACGGGTTCCGGCCGCTCCGCGTTGGCCAGGTGCCCGGCGCCCTCCACGACCACCAGCCGGGCGTCCGGGATACCCGCGGCGAGCCGTTCGGCGTGCCCGCGCGGCGGGGTCGGGACGTCCTGCGCCCCGGCGACGACCAGCGTCGGCGCGGAGATCTCCCCGAGCCGGGACGTGACGTCGAATCCGGCGAGGGCGTCGCAGCAGCCGGCGTAGCCCTCGGGGTCGGCCGCGCGGATCATCGCCACGTACGGATCGGCGCCCTCGAAGCCGGGCGTGAACCAGCGTCCGGCGGCCGCGTCGGCCACCGGGCCGGTCCCCTCGCGGCGGACGAGCGCCGCCCGCTCGCGCCACGGCGCCGGATCGCCGAAGTGCGGGGACGTGCAGCACAGGACGAGGCTCCCGACGCGGCCGGGCGCCCGCAGCGCGAGCGCGGCGCCGATCGCCGCGCCCAGCGACACCCCCGCGTAGGCGGCCTCGGCGATGCCCAGTTCGTCCAGCAGGGCGGCGATCCCGGCGGCGAGGTCGTCGACGGTGAACGGGCCGTCCGGCGGCGGGGCGTCCCCGTGGCCGGGCAGGTCGTAGCGGAGCACGCGCCAGTTCCGGGTCAGGGCGGGCAGCTGCGGCAGCCACAGGTCCATCGTGGTGCCGAGGGACGGCCCGAGGACGACGACGGGTGCCTCCCCGGGCCCGTCCAGGCGGTGGTGCGGTGGTGCGGGCGGGGTCACGCGCGGTTCCTCCGGTAGGCGGCGAGGGCACGGTCGACCAGGGCGGGGGCGGCGCCGGTGCCCGGGTCCCCGCCGAGCACCTCCAGCAGGCCGCCGAGGTTGGCGCGCATCCGGTCCGGCCGCACCTCCAGCCCTTCGAGCAGCTCGGCGGCGGTCTCGGCGGCGCCGCCGGTCAGGCGCAGGCACTCGCGGAGCGGCTGCCACTCGGCGTGCCACTCCCCCGCGGGCCGCTCCAGCGGCGCGGCCTGCGCGGCGAGCACCACCTGGGCGTAGGCCGGGACCTGGAGCGCCGCCGACCGGATCAGGGTCGCCAGCGCCGGGTTCCGCTTGTGTGGCATGGCCGACGAGCCGCCCTTGCCGGGGCCGGCGGCCTCGGCCACCTCGTCGATCTCGCTCTGGGCCAGCAGCCACGCGTCCGTCGCGATCTTGCCGAGCGCCCCGGCGGCCAGGGCCAGCGCGGACGCCAGCTCGGCGACCGGCGTGCGGCGCGTGTGCCACGGCAGCAGCGGCTCGGCCAGGTCCGTCTCGCGCGCGTAGGCGGCGACGAGGTCGAGCCCCTGGCCGCCGTAGGCGTTCAGGGTCCCGGCGGCGCCGCCGAGCTGGACGGGCAGCGCGACGGCCGCGAGCCGGTCGCGGGCCTCCAGGCAGCCGATCAGCCAGCCCGCCGCCTTGGCGCCGAACGTCGTCGGCAGCGCCTGCCGCCCGAGCGTGCGGCCCGTCATCGGGGTGTCGCGGTGCCGTTCGGCGAGCCCGGCCAGCGCGTCCAGTGCCCGGTCGAGATGGACGAGGGTGACGCGCCTGGCCCGGGCCGCGACGAGCATCGCGCCCGTGTCGACGATGTCCTGGCTGGTGGCGCCCTTGTGGACGTGCTCGCCCGCCGGGCCCGCCAGCTTGCGCAGGTCGGCGACCAGCGGCACGACCGGGTTGCCCGATCCGCGCGCCCGCCGCGCCACGTCGGCCAGGTCGATCCGTCCGGAGCCCGCGGCCTCGGATATCGCGGCCGCCGCGTCCTCCGGGATGATGCCGAGCCGCGCCTGGGCGGCGGCCAGGGCGGTCTCGGCGTCCAGCATCGCCCTCAGGTAGGCCGCATCGCTCGTGGCGGCCTCGGTCAGCGTCCCGGCGCGGACGGGCGACAGCAGCCCCGCGTCCGGCGCGGCCAGGTCATCGGGTCGTGCGTCAGAAACCAAGGAACACCGTCTCCCGCTCCCCTTGCAGGTGGATGTCGAAACGGTACTCCCGCTCGCCCTCCCGCTCGGCGACCAGGGTGCCCCGGCGCTCGGCCGGGACCTCGCCGAGCAGCGGGTCACGCCCGTGGGCGGCCTCGTCCTCGGGGAAGTACAGCCGGGTGAAGACGGGCTTGAGCAGCCCCCGGGCGAAGACCAGCACGGCGATGTAGGGCGCGCCGTCGCCGGTCGCGCCGGGCTTGACCGTGCGGAACCAGTAGCCGCCGTCGGTGTCGGTGCCGCACCGGCCGAAGCCGGAGAACCCGTGCCCGGCCCGCGCGATGCCGCCCGGCCGCCGCGGGATCTCGCCCGTCTCGTCGGCCTGCCAGATCTCCAGCAGCGCGTCCGGCACCGGCTCCCCGGCGCCGTCCAGGACGCGGCCGCGCACCCGGATCGCGTCCGGCCGCCAGCCGGGCACGACCTCGGGGCCGCTCTGGTAGGGCAGCGCGTAGCCGAAGAACGGCCCGACCGTCTGGGACGGGGTGGTCATCACGCCTCCATCGGGGTGTCGCCGAGCACGATGTCCCACTGGTAGCCCAGCGCCCACTCCGGCTCGGTGGTGTCCATGTCGAAGCGGGAGACGAGCCGCTCGCGGGCCCGCTCGTCGGGAATCGACTGGAAGATCGGGTCGTAGGCGAACAGCGGGTCGCCGGGGAAGTACATCTGGGTGACCAGCCGCTGCGTGAACGCGGTGCCGAACACCGAGAAGTGGATGTGCGCGGGCCGCCAGGCGTTCGGGTGGTTGCGCCACGGGTAGGCGCCCGGCTTGACCGTGACGAACCGGTAGCGGCCGTCGTCGCCGGTGAGGCAGCGGCCCGCGCCGGTGAAGTTCGGGTCGAGCGGCGCGGGGTGCTGGTCGCCCAGGTGGGCGTACCGGCCCGCCGCGTTCGCCTGCCACACCTCCACGAGGGCGCCGCGCACCGGCCGTCCGGCGCCGTCCAGGAGCCGCCCGGTCACGATGATCCGCTCCCCGAGCGGCTCGCCGGAGTGCTGCCTGGTGAGGTCCTCGTCCAGCCGGCCGAGCTCCTGGTGCCCGAAGACCGGCGAGCTCAGCTCGACGCTGTCCGGACCGAGCTTCGGCATGATCAGCTCCTGCGCGGGGGCGCGGAGCGCGGTGCTCCGGTATCCCGGGTACAGGTATGGAGGATGCGTCATGCCGTCTTCCCTTCCCGCTCCACGGGGCCGGATGCTCCGGCGCCCGCCGGACTCCACCCTGGCAGCCGCCGTCCGGGGCGGCGCACAGGGGTTTCCATTGAGCGGAAAACCGGGAGATCGTCAGAGGTGCTCGGGCAGCCCGAACGTCGTGAACAGCGTGGTGTCGAAGAAGGCCGAGACGTGCCCGACGCCGTCGGCGGTGACATCGAGGACCTGGAGCTGGAAGGGACGGTGCACACCGTCGTCGCCGCGCCGATACAGCCCGAACGCGGGCTGCCCGTTCGCCGCCGTCGGGACCATCCGCAGCTCGCCCGGCTCCGGGTCGCACTGGGCCAGGATGAGGCGGACGATGGTCTCGGCGCCCACGAACCACTCGGGGAACGGGGGCATCTCCCACACCGCGTCCTTCTTGAACAGCTCCACGAGCCCCGCGACGTCGGCCTCATCGAACGCGCGGGCGTAGCGTTCGAGCAGGTCCTTCTGGGCGGGGTCGGTCGGCTCGACCAGCTCGTCGCGCGCCGGGGCGGCCTCCTCCAGCTGCGCCCGCGCCCGCTGCAGCGCGCTGTTGACGGCGGCGGTCGAGGTGTCGAGCAGCTCGGCGACCTCGGCGGCCCGCCATTTCAGCACGTCGCGCAGGATCAGCACGACCCGCTGCTTGGCGGGCAGGTGCTGGAGGGCCGCGACGAACGCCAGCCGGGTGCTCTCCCGCGCCGCGACGATCGTGGCCGGGTCGGACGCGTCGGCGCCCAGCAGCGCGTCGGGGGCGGGCTCCAGCCAGGGCACCTCGGGCGAGGCCACCACGGGCCGCTCCGGCTCGTCGCTCGGCGCGCCCAGCCCGGACGGCATCGGGCGGTTCCCCCGCTGGTCGATCGCGGTGAGGCAGACGTTCGTGGCGATCCGGTACAGCCACGTCCGCAGCGAGGAGCGGCCCTCGAAGGCGCCGTAGGACTTCCACGCGCGCAGGTAGGTCTCCTGGACGAGGTCCTCGGCGTCGTGGATGGAGCCGAGCATCCGGTAGCAGTGCGCCATCAGCTCCCGGCGGTACGGGTCGGCGAGGCTCTGGAAGTCGTGGTCCTTGTCCGTAGTGCTGTTCGCCATGATGGTGTTCACCTTCACTCGGCGCCATCGCTCGGCCGCGCGGCTCGTCCAGTCCAGACGTTAGGCGCCGCCACCGACAGAACGCGTGCGAACCCACATCGTACGTTGTGACCTGCGGTTCTGTGACCGGACCGCGCGGCTCGCCCGCATTCGCACCGAATATCCACACGACCATCACCGATCGGGCACTCCCCGGCAACATCGTGGTCCCATGCGCGTCAAGATGATCCTGCCCGCCCTGACCGAGGCGACCTCGCCCTTCTTCCGCCCGATCAAGTACTCGCTGTTCCCGCCGCTCGGGCTGGCCACGCTGGCGGGCTACCTCGACCCGGACGACGAGGTCACGATCACCGACGAGCACGTCCAGCGGGTCGACGTCTCGGACGAGCCGGACCTGGTGGTGATCCAGGTCTACATCACCTCCGCGCGCCGGGCCTACGAGCTGGCCGACCACTACCGCGCGAAGGGCGTCCGCGTCTGCCTCGGCGGCCTGCACGTCACCTCGCTGCCGGAGGAGGCGGCCCGTCACGCCGACACGATCTTCTGCGGGCCCGGCGAGGACACCTGGCCCCGTTTCCTGGACGATCTGCGCGCCGGGCGCCCGGCCCCGCGCTACGACTCGTCCGAGCGGACCCTCGCGGGGCTGCCGCCCATCCGCCGCGACCTGATCGACCGGCACCGCTACCTCGTCCCGAACTCGATCGTCGTCTCGCGCGGCTGCCCCCACGTGTGCGACTTCTGCTACAAGGAGGCGTTCTTCGAGGGCGGGAAGTCCTTCTACACCCAGACCGTCGACGCGGCCCTGGCCGAAATCGAGCGCCTGCCCGGCCGCCACCTCTACTTCCTCGACGACCACCTGCTCGGCAACGCCCGGTTCGCCACCGCCCTGTTCGACGGGATGCGCGGCATGGGACGGCTCTGGCAGGCCGCCGGGACGGTCCAGTCGGTGCTGCGTCCCGGCCTGCTGGAGAAGGCCGTCGAATCGGGGCTGCGCAGCCTGTTCGTCGGATTCGAGACGGTCAACGCGGACAACCTCACCGAGCAGCGCAAGTGGCAGAACATCGACCGGGACTACGCCCAGGTCATCAGGCGCCTGCACGACAACGGCGTGATGGTCAACGGCAGCTTCGTGTTCGGGATGGACCAGGACGACCCGTCGGTGTTCGACCGTACGGTGGACTGGGCGGTCGCCCAGGGCATCGAGACCGCGACGTTCCACATCATGACCCCCTATCCCGGCACTCGCCTCTACGAGCGGATGGCCAAGGCCGACCGGCTCCTGCACAGCGACTGGGACCGCTACGACACGCGCACCGTGGTGTTCAAGCCCGTCAAGATGACCGCCCGGCAGCTTGAGGACGGCTACCGGCGCGCCTACCGCGACTTCTACCGGTGGGGCTCGATCCTGCGGGGCGCGTCCACCAAGCCCACCCTGCGCGCCAAGGCCCGCCACGCGGCCTACGCCGGCGGCTGGAAGAAGCTCGAACCCGCCTGGGACCTGGTGATCCGCGCGAAGAAGGCCGGCCGCGCCCTGCCGTTCCTGGAGTCGATCCTCGCGGGCTTCGGCGGCCAGCCCGCCCGCTGACCACCCGCACGCCCCGCGTGCCCCGCGTGCCCCGCGGCCCCGGTCAGAAGTCGAAGCCGCCGGGGCGGGCGTTGCGGTCGGCGATGAGGCCGGCGAGCGTGGCGATGGCGATCTCGGCGGGGGTGCGGGAGCCGATGTTGAGCCCGATGGGACGGTGCACGCGCGCGATGTCGGCGGCGGGGACGCCCAGCTCGGTGAGGGCCGGGATG
>NZ_SMKU01000343.1 GCF_004349215.1 Actinomadura rubrisoli
CCACGGGGCCGGGGGCGGCGCTGTGGGTCGAGGGCACCGTGATCGAGACGCCGGCGGCGACCGGGCGGGCGCAGGAGCTGGCCAGGGAGTACAAGGGCCTGGTCAGCGCGATCCTGCAGAAGCGCGGCGCCTGGCAGGTCGTGGACGTGGTGCAGCAGATCGACGACCCGTCCACGCTGGCCGACAACGCCGGGTACGCGCCCTACCTGTCGGACGAGCAGAAGATCGAGGTGCTGGAGACGCCCGACGTGGTCGAGCGGCTCACCTTGGTGATCGGGTGGGCGCGCGACCACCTGGCGGAGCTGGACGTGGCGGAGACGATCCGCAAGGACGTCCAGGAGGGCATGGACAAGACGCAGCGGGAGTTCCTGCTGCGCCAGCAGCAGGAGGCCATCCGCAAGGAGCTGGCCGAGCTGAACGGCGACCCCGCCGACGAGGAGGACGACTACCGGGCGCGGATCGAGGCCGCGGAGCTGCCCGAGAAGGTCCGCGAGGCGGCGCTGAAGGAGGTCGACAAGCTGGAGCGGTCGTCCGACGCCTCGCCGGAGGGCGGCTGGATCCGCACGTGGCTGGACACCGTCCTCGACATCCCGTGGAACGAGCGGACCGAGGACGCCTACGACATCGCGGGCGCACGGGAGATCCTGGACGCCGACCACGCGGGCCTGGACGACGTGAAGGAGCGCATCGTCGAGTACCTGGCCGTGCGCAAGCGGCGCGCGGACCGCGGGCTCGGTGTCGTGGGCGGGCGGCGGAGCGGGGCCGTGCTCGCGCTCACCGGTCCTCCCGGCGTGGGCAAGACCTCGCTCGGTGAATCGGTCGCGCGGTCGATGGGGCGCAAGTTCGTCCGCGTCGCCCTGGGCGGTGTCCGGGACGAGGCGGAGATCCGCGGCCACCGGCGCACCTATGTGGGGGCGCTGCCGGGACGGATCGTCCGGGCCATCCGCGAGGCGGGCTCGATGAACCCGGTCGTGCTGCTGGACGAGGTGGACAAGGTCGGCGCGGACTACCGGGGCGACCCGACCGCGGCGCTGCTGGAGGTCCTGGACCCCGAGCAGAACCACACCTTCCGGGACCACTACCTGGAGGTCGAGCTGGACCTGAGCGACGTGCTGTTCCTCGCCACGGCGAACGTGGTGGAGGCGATCCCGGGGCCGCTGCTCGACCGGATGGAGCTCGTCGAGCTCGACGGCTACACCGAGGACGAGAAGGTCACGATCGCGCGCGACCACCTGCTGCCCCGGCAGCTCGACAAGGCCGGGCTGGAGGCGTCCGAGGTCGCGTTCGGCGACGACGCGCTGCGGCTGCTGGCGGCCGAGTACACCCGGGAGGCGGGCGTGCGGTCCCTGGACCGCTCGATCGCGCGGGTGCTGCGCAAGGTCGCGGCCAACGTGGCGCTGGAGAAGGCGTCGCTGCCGGTCTCGATCGGCGCGGACGGCCTGAAGGACTATCTGGGACGGCCGAGGTTCACGCCGGAGGTCGAGCTGAGCAGGTCCGAGCGGCGGACGGGCGTGCCCGGCGTCGCGACGGGGCTCGCGGTCACCGGCGCGGGCGGCGACGTGCTGTACATCGAGGCGTCGCTGGCCGACAAGGAGACCGGCGACACCGGCGTGACGCTGACCGGCCAGCTCGGCGACGTGATGAAGGAGTCGGCGCGGATCGCGCTCAGCTACCTGCGCTCGCGGGGCGCCGAGCTGGAGCTGCCGGTCGGCGACCTGAAGGACCGCGGTGTGCACGTCCACGTGCCCGCCGGCGCGATCCCCAAGGACGGGCCGAGCGCGGGCATCACGATGACGGCGGCGCTGGCGTCCCTGCTGTCGGGACGGCCGGTCCGCTCCGACGTGGCGATGACCGGCGAGGTGTCGCTGACCGGGCGGGTGCTGCCGATCGGCGGGCTGAAGCAGAAGCTGCTGGCCGCGAGCCGGCTCGGCATCACCACCGCGATCGTCCCGAAGCGCAACGAGCCGGACCTTGAGGACGTGCCGGCGGAGGTGCTGGAGAACATGACGGTGTTCGCCGTCAGCGACGTCCGCGAGGTGCTGGACCTGGCGCTGGAGCCGGCCACCACCCCGGTCGCCGCCTGAGGCGGGGCAGGACGCCCGCGCCGGGGCCTCCCCGGCGCGGGCGTCCGCTCATGAGTATCCGGTCGGCACATAATGGCGGTGGCGGAGTGAAACAAAAGGCGTTATCGCGGCGCCCGCATAGTTCGTGACGGAACGGGGACCAGCGCGGGGTGTTGACGGAGATGTGGCAGCCGGCGCGGACCGGCGAGCGGGCCCCCTGGTACGTGGTCGTCCTCAGGGTGGTCGCGGTGGTCATCGCGCTCGCCGTTCTGGGCGGCTTCTGCTATATCGCGTTCCGGCTCACGCTGACGCCCGTCCGCGACAATGGCCAGGCCGGCGGGAACACCGATCCCGGCGACTCGCTGCGCTTCTACATGGACCGGCCGAAGAAGGAGGCGCTGCTCCAGCTCGGCGGCAATCTGGCGCTGCTGGCGCCGATGGGGGTCCTGCTCCCCGTCGTCTCGCGCGGCCTGCGCGGCCCGCTGCGCCTCGCGGTCGTGACCGGCCTTTTCTCCCTGGCGATCGAGACCGTCCAGGGCGCGTTCGTCATCGGGCGCGCCTTCGACATCGATGACGTCATCCTCAATGTCGTCGGCGTGGTCATCGCCTATTTCCTCCTCGGACGCCGCCTTTCCCGGACCGTCCGCGGCACTTAGGAATGGTCAGCGCGGGGTGAGGCGGAAGACCCTTAGTTGGCGCTCGGTACGTTCCACATAACGGTCGTAGACGGGCCAGACCTTGAGCAGGCGCGGCCACACCTCGGCGCGCTCCTCGTCGTCCAGGAGACGGGCGGTGACGGGGACGGCGCGGCCGCGGAAGCTGATCTCGGCGTCGGGGTTCTTGATGAGGTTGCCCGTCCAGGCGGGGTGCTTCTCGCGCCCGAAGTTGGAGCCGACCACCACCCAGGTGCCGTCCTTCTCGGGCAGGCATGCGAGGGGCGCCCGGCGGGGGCGCCCGCTCACCGCGCCGGTCGTGGTCAGCACCAGGCTCGGGACGAGGGCCTGGCCGAGCAGGACGCGGCCGCCGGTGAGCCGGTGCAGGAGCCGGTCGGCGGGCGGGACGATCTTCGGGCCGATCCGGGAGAACCACGGCGCGCCGGAGATCCGCTGGAAGAGCGGGCCCAGCGTGCGCTGCGTGCGACTCGGCATCTGCTGCTCCTTGGTGATGAGCCGTCCGGCTCTGCGGGGATTCAGGTGGCCGCTCTCGGCCAGCCACCGAACGCTGTCGGCGACGGTCCGCTCGACGGGACGCAGGGTGAGGTCCAGCGCGTCCAGGATCGGGCGGTCGTCGGTCGGGACGAGCGTGACCATGAACTCGGCGGCGTCGCGGGTGAGTGGGTAGTGGAAGGGGCGGACGCGCTTTGCCGCGTCCAGGGCGGTGCCCAGCCCCAGCATCAGGCCGTCCGGGACGCGGACGCGGCGGCACCGCACGCCGGTGAGGCGGTCGCACAGGTCGGCGTACTGCGGCCAGGTCAGGTAGTGGCCGCCGAGCAGCCAGCGGTTCGGGCCCGGACGGGTCTCGACGCAGCGGGCCAGGGCCTCGCCGAGGTCGCGGACGTCCAGGACCGAGACGCCGCCGCCCGGAAGCGGCCAGACCTTTCCGAGCGCGGCGGCGAGGCCCTCCATCAGCGCGTCCAGGACGGGCTGGTCCGGGCCGCAGACGCCGCCGGGGTAGACGATCGTGACGGGCGCGCCGCCGTCCTGGAGCCCGCGCACGTAGCGCTCGGCGGCGAGCTTGGAGCGGCCGTAGTCGGTGCGGGGGCTCGCGAGGGGCCCGGCGGCGGTGATGACAGGGCCGGACGGCGGGACGAACACCGCGACCGTGGACACGTGGACCACCGGGGCCAGGCCGTGCGCGACGGCGCCGCCGACGACGTTGCGGGTGCCGGTCACGTTGACCTCGACCAGGTCACCGGCGTCGCCGGTCACGCCGATGGCCGCCGCCGCGTGGATCGCGGCGTCGCAGCCGGCGAGGGCCTCCGCCACGGAGCCGGCGTCCAGCATGTCGCCGGTGACCAGCTCCACGTCCTCGGCGGGGACGCCGATGGTGCGCAGGACGCGGGCCGCCCGGCCGGGGTCGCGGACGAGCGCGCGCGGACGGTGCCCGGCGGCCAGCAAGGCCCGGACCGTGGAGGAGCCGACGAACCCGGAGGCGCCGGTGACGAAGACCCGCATACGAACAAACTAGCGCTTGGTCTGTGAGTTGCGACAGTACCCCAGCGTTACGGCCCCCAGCCTAGCCGTCACGGTTTCGGTCACTTCTTATCACCGAACGTGCATGGCCGCCCGTTGACGCTCATGGAACGCTCCAGCACACTCGGGGCTCACCCAACCGCCGCCCGGGAGGGGAACTCATGAGGATCGGACTGGCCGGCGCAGGGCGCATCGGTGCGCGCCACGCCGCCACGCTCTATGAAATGCCCGAGGTGGAGTCGCTGCTCATCGCCGACGCCGACCCGTGCCGAGCGCATCACCTGGCGGCCCGCCTGGCCGCCCGCTGCGCCGAGGTCGGCGTCCGGGACGATGCGGGCGCTCCGGAGGTCGTCGCCGTGGAGGCCGTCGAGAAGGTGTACGCGGCGGACCTGGACGGCCTGGTCGTGGCCGCCGCCACCTGCGCGCACGCGGAGCTGGTGGACCGGGCGATGCTCGAAGGGGTACCGGTGTTCTGCGAGAAACCGCTCGCGGCGGATCTTGATGGAACGTTCCAGATCGTGGCGGCGGCGGAGGCGGCCGGCGTCCCGGTGCAGGTCGGCTTCCAGCGGCGCTTCGACGCGGGGAACATGGCGGCGCGCGAGGCGCTCGCCTCGGGACGGCTCGGGTGGCTGCACACCGTGCGGTCGTGCAGCTTCGACCCGGCGCCGCCGCCCGCGGGCTACATCCCCGCCTCCGGAGGGCTGTTCCGCGACTGCGTGATCCACGACCTGGACCTCGTCCGGTTCGTCACGGGACGGGACGTGGTGCGCGTGATGGCGTCGGGCTCCAACCGGGGCGACGACTTCATCCGCGAGTACGGCGACGTCGACACCGGGTCCGCGCTGCTCGTCTTAGACGACGGGACGCTCGGGCTCGTCTCGGCCACCCGGTACAACGCCGCCGGGTACGACGCGCGGCTGGAGCTGTTCGGGTCCAAGGACAGCGTCGTCGCCGGGCTGGACGAGCGGACGCCGGTGACCGCGCTCCCCGAGCCGGGCGCGGGCCCGCGCGGGGCCTACGGCGGGTTCATGGAGCGGTTCTCCGACGCCTACGACGCCGAGCTCCGCGCCTTCGTGGACATGGCCGCCGGGCGCCGCGCCAGCCCGTGCCCGCCGGAAGAGGCCATGGAGGCGTTTTATCTCGCGGAGGCGTGCGAGCGGTCCCTGCGGGAGGGCAGGATCGTCGGCATCGAGGAGGTGCGGCGATGAGGATCGCGGGAGCCCCGATCTCGTGGGGCGTGTGCGAGGTGCCCGGCTGGGGGCATCAGATGGAGCCGGCGCGGGTGCTGGCGGAGATGCGCGATCTCGGGCTCGCGGCGACGGAACTCGGGCCGGAGGGATTCCTGCCGCGCGGGCGGCCTGAGCGGGAGGCGCTGCTGGCGTCGTACGGGCTGGGGCTCGTGGGCGGGTTCGTCCCGCTCGTCCTGCACGATCCGGCGCGCGACCCGCTGCCGGAGGTCGAGCGGGCCCTCGACGGCGTGGACGGCGTGCTCGTGCTGGCGGCGGCCACCGGGCTGGACGGCTACGACCGGCGGCCGAGCCTGGACACCAGGGCGTGGGCGACGCTGCTGTGCAACCTCGACGAGATCACGGCGATGGCCGCCGCGCGCGGGCGGCGGGTCACCCTGCACCCGCACGCGGGGACGGTCGTGGACCGCCGCGCGGAGGTCGAGCGCGTGCTGGGCGGCTGCGCCGTCCCGCTGTGCCTGGACACCGGGCACCTGCTCGTCGGCGGCACCGACCCCCTGTGGCTGGCGCGGTTCGCGTCGGCGCGGATCGGGCACGTCCACCTCAAGGACGTGGACGCGGCGCTCGCCGAGCGCGTGCTCCGCGGCGGCATCTCCTACACCGGCGCCGTGAAGGCCGGCCTCTACCCGCCGCTCGGGGACGGGGACGTCGACGTCGCCGCCATCGTCCGCACGCTGGAGGCCGCCGGCTACGACGGCTGGTACGTGCTGGAGCAGGACACCGTCCTCACCGCCGAGCCGCCGCCGGGGGAGGGGCCGTACGGCGACGTCCGGCGCGGCCTCGACCACCTCGCCCAAGCGGCCCGATGAGCGACCGCCTCCCCGGGGAGGCCCGGAGGACCGCGTCCGCGCGGACGGGTCGCCCCGAGGAGGCGGCGATCATGCCGCATCTGTGATCAACTTCTCTGTTGACCCAGCCCATCCCTCGGGGGAGAAACGGAGAGCGACGATGAGAGGCGTAGTCGCGCGGGAATCGTCCAGGAGCCTCGCGGTCCTGGCGGCCGCCGGTGTGCTGGCGCTCGGCGCCTGCAGCGGTTCCGGGGGCAAGAAGGCCGAGGAGAGCGCGAAGGCGGCGCCCGGCGCGGGACCCCGGTTGAAGATCGCGATGGTCACCCACTCGGGGCCGGGCGACACGTTCTGGGACATCGTGCAGAAGGGCGCCAAGGCCGCCGCCGCCAAGGACAACGTCGAGTTCCTCTACTCGGCCGACCCGGACGGCGGCAAGCAGGCGCAGCTCGTCAAGACCGCGATCGACCAGAAGGTGGACGGCATCATCGTCACCCTCGCCAAGCCGGACGCGATGAAGGACGCCCTCGCCCGCGCGGCCGCCGCCAAGATCCCGGTGGTGTCGATCAACTCGGGCGCGGGGGACTCGGCCAAGCTCGGCGCGGTCGCGCACTTCGGGCAGGACGAGTCGATCGCGGGCGAGGCGGCCGGGACGGAGCTGGCCAGGATCGGTGCGAAGAAGGCCCTGTGCGTGATCCACGAGCAGGGCAACGTCGGCCTGGAGGACCGCTGCGCCGGGGCGAAGAAGACCTTCGGCGGCGACCTGCAGAACCTGTTCGTGCAGGGGACGAACATGCCGCAGGTCAAGTCGTCCATCACCGCGAAGCTCCAGGCCGACAAGGGCGTCGACGGGATCCTGACGCTGGGCGCGCCGTTCGCGGCGACGGCCGTGGACGCCGCGAAGCAGGCCGGCAGCAAGGCCAAGGTCGGCACGTTCGACATGAACAAGGACCTCATCGACTCGATCAAGTCGGGCGCGATCTGGTTCGCCGTCGACCAGCAGCCGTACCTTCAGGGGTACGGGGCCGTGGACGAGCTGTGGCTGCTGAAGAACAACGGCAACGTCATCGGCGGCGGGCGGCCGGTGCTGACGGGGCCCGCGATCGTCACCAAGGCCAACGCCGCCGCGCTGGAGGCGTTCGCCGCCCGGGGCACCCGATGACGCAGGCCGCGGCGGAACCGCCGCCGGCCGGCGGCGGCGCCGACGAGCGCATGGCCCGGCAGTCGCCGCTGCGGCGGCTGCTGGGCCGCCCGGAGCTGGGCGCGCTGCTCGGCGCGGTGGTGGTGTTCGCGTTCTTCTCCATCGTCGCGGACGCGTTCTTGCAAGCCGGGTCGTTCTCGACGGTGCTGTACGCGAGCTCGACGTTCGGGATCATGGCGGTCGGCGTCTCGCTGCTGATGATCGGCGGCGAGTTCGACCTGTCCGCCGGGGTGATGGTGACCTCGTCGGCGCTGATCGCCGCGCTGGTCAGCTACCAGCTCACGCTGAACGTGTGGGCGGGCGTGGCCGTCTCGCTCGTGGTGACGCTGGCGATCGGGATGGTGAACGGCATCCTCTACGTCAGGACCGGGCTGCCGAGCTTCATCGTCACCCTCGCCTCGTTCTTCATGCTGGCGGGCCTCAACCTCGGCGTGACGAAGGCGATCACGGGCAACGTCGCCTCCGACTCGGTCCGCGACATGGACGGCTTCGACACCGCCCGCCGCGTGTTCGCCTCCGACGTGGACATCGCGGGCGTCAACGTCAACATCACCGTGTTCTGGTGGCTGCTGTTCGTCGCGATCGCCACCTGGATCCTGCTGCGCACCCGCGTCGGCAACTGGATCCTCGCGGTGGGCGGCGCCGCCGGGAGCGCCCGCGCGGTCGGCGTCCCGGTCGCCCGCACCAAGATCGGCCTGTTCATGGGCGTCGCGTTCTGCGCCTGGTTCTCCGGGATGCACCTGGTGTTCGCGTTCGCGACCGTCCAGTCCGGCGAGGGCGTGGGCAACGAGTTCTCCTTCATCATCTGCGCCGTCATCGGCGGGTGCCTGCTGACCGGCGGCTACGGGTCGGCGATCGGCGCGGCGATCGGCGCGTTCATCTACGGCATGACGAACAAGGGCATCGTGTACGCCGAGTGGAACCCCGACTGGTTCAAGTTCTTCCTCGGCGCGATGCTGCTCATCGCCACGGTGGTCAACCTGGTCGTGCGGCGCAGAGTGGAGCGGTCGAGATGACGTCGGGCACGGACGCGCCGCTGGTGCGGCTGACGGGCGTCGGCAAGAACTACGGCGCGGTCATCGCGCTGCGGGACGTGAGCCTGGAGGCGGCGGCGGGCGAGGTCACCTGCGTCCTCGGCGACAACGGCGCGGGCAAGTCCACCCTCATCAAGATCATCGCCGGGCTGCACCGGCACGACACGGGCACCTTCGAGGTGCGCGGGGAGGAGGTCTCGTTCGCCTCGCCGCGCGACGCCCTCGACCGCGGCATCGCGACCGTCTACCAGGACCTCGCGGTGGTGCCGCTGATGCCCGTCTGGCGCAACTTCTTCCTCGGGTCGGAGAAGCGCCGCGGGTTCGGCCGCATGGACATCGGCTTCATGCGCAGCACCACCCGGAGCGAGCTGGCCGCGATGGGCATCGACCTGCGCGACGTCGACCAGCCCATCGGCACGCTGTCGGGCGGCGAGCGGCAGTGCGTGGCGATCGCCCGCGCCGTCCACTTCGGGGCGCGGGCCCTCGTCCTGGACGAGCCGACGGCGGCGCTCGGCGTCAAGCAGGCCGGGGTCGTGCTGCGCTACATCGTCCAGGCGCGGGAGCGGGGGCTCGCGGTCATCTTCATCACCCACAACCCGCACCACGCCTACCCGGTGGGCGACCGGTTCCTGATCCTCAACCGGGGGCGCGGCATCGGCCACCACGCCAAGGACGAGATCACCCGGGACGAGCTGACCGGGCTGATGGCGGGCGGCGCCGAACTGGAGCAGCTCGCCCACGAGCTGGACGCCTCCGCCACCGGCCGGGCCGCCGCCGCGGCCATGACCAAGGACGCGAAGGACCTCGGCATGACCGCCGAAGACGGCGACGGGCTATGACCACACGGCGCTTCGCAGGATGCGCTCCAGGTCCGGCGTGTTCCAGATGTCGACGATCAGGATCTTCGACTCCGGCAGGTACCACAGGCGCTCGACATAGGAGAAGCGGGTCTTGCGGGTGGGGCCGTACCCGTCACGATCCTCGCGCGTGTAGCAGGGGACCCGCCATTCGCGGTACCGCGCCCGCCTCGGCCCGATGGGCGCCAATCGGTTCGCCAGCCGCACCGCGCCGTGGCGGACGCCGACCGCGCGCAGGTCATCGTGGCCGGGGCAGCTCATGCCCTCGTCTTGGCTGAACCGCGACGCGTAGGTGTCCGAGGGGTCGTACGGGTTGGCGACGTAGGAGCCGGAATCGTCCAGGAAGGTCGGGCCGAGCACGTGGAGGCCCGGGCACCAGGTCGAGCTGGCGCCGACCGACGCGTCGATGGGCCGCTGCTTGTCGCACGTCCTCCAGGTGCGCACGTAGTAGCTGTCGTCGTCGGGTCTTGCCCGCCCGGTGAAGGAGCGGCGAGGGGTCGTATAGCTCTTCCAGAACGGCGGGGCCTTGATCGTGATCCTGCCGATCGTCAGCGGCACGCCCGGCGGGGCGGGGGCGGACTTGACCGCGGCGGCGTGCGGGCGTTCCGGTCTGGACGCCTGGTAGACGCCGACGCCGCCCGCCGTCGTGCCGACGATGGCGGTTCCCGCGATGGCGACGGCCGTCTTGGTGCCGACCGCGGCGAGGACCCCGCCGGTCCCGGCC
>NZ_SMKU01000344.1 GCF_004349215.1 Actinomadura rubrisoli
CCCGGGCCGGGCGCGTGGCCGGGCATTGGGCCGGGCGGGGGTGCGTGACCGTGGCCCGGGCTCTGCATGGGCGCGGGTGCATGACCGGGTGCGGGCGCGGGCGGCGGGAACTGCGCGTTGCCCGGCTGCCCGTAGTCGCCAGGCCCGCCATAGGACGCGGCGGCGGGCTGCTGCCCGGGAGGCGGCGGGAACGACGCGGCGCCACCGGGAGGCGGCAGCGGCGACTGTCCAGGAGGGGGGAACGGTGCCTGTCCCGGCGGCGGGGGGCTGCCGTGGGCGGCGCCCGCTCGTCCGTCCTGACCGGACGAGGAGGAAGCCGCGCGCGGCAGGGCGGCCGCGGCCTCCAGCCATTGGTTGATCTTCGCGTTCCAGTCCGTCTCGGCGGCCTCGGCGTGCCCGACCTGGAACACGCCGAACGACTCGTCGGACGGAGCGGCCCGGTCCTCGGCGCGCAGCACGAAGGCCATGGCGCGGGGGCTGGCCACGAAGCTCAGCCCGACCTTGCCGAGCCGTCCCTGGAACGCCGCCGGGGGAACGAGGTGGATCTCCTGGTGGAAGGGCAACTGCTGGGACACGCCGCGCAGCTTGGACGACTCGAACGTCACGTTCGTGATCTGGAAGCCGAGCTGGGCGATCGACGCGAGCACCCACTGCTGGGACTCCAGCGGCTCCACCGAGATCGGGTCGACGTCGCCCGGGTCGGGCTGGCCCTTCGCGTCGACCTCGGTGCACATGCCGATGGTGAACCCGGGCAGCTCACGTCCGAGCACCGTGGTGAAGGGCAGCTCGTACGGCAGCGGGATCGAGAACGACATGTCGCGCTGCGCGCCCGTCTCCAGCTGGAACCCGCGAGTGAGCGCGCCCCGGTAGACCTCCGGCCCGGCGGTCTCCCCGCCGTAGCCGTTCTGCATGCGCGGCATGAGCGCCAGCGTCACATGCCGGATCTCCACGGGACGGTCGCCGCCGCGCAGGTGCACCTTCCCGGCGACGACTCCACCGGGCCGGCAGTGCGGCTCCGCCAGGATCGTGTCCACAGAGGGGCCGCCCGGACCGTACCCGCCTGCCATCTGCCCGTAGGACACCGGCCGTACCCCTCTCCCGACCGCGGGGCGGTTTCCCCGCACATGTCAGATGGAAACAACCATGCCATCGGTTCGCGTCTGCAAGCGAACAGAAGCGAAGAGCTGGGCCAGAAAGGTGCCCTGGACGGGTGTCACCCGTCCTAGGCGACGGTGTCACTCCTCCTTGGCCGTGACGGTGACCGTGGCGTAGCCGAGCCGCTCCAGCGGCTCACGGATCTGCGCGGCGTCGCCGACGGCGATGACGGTCAGCGCCTCCGGGTCGACGTGGTTGCGGTAGGCGTTGGCCACGCCCTCCGGGGTGGAGGCGCGGACGGCGGCCAGATAGCTGCTCGGGTAGTCGGCGCCCAGACCGTTGGCGGAGGCGTCGGCGAGCTCGGCGGCCACGGCCCTGGCCGTCTCGTACTCGGCGGGCGCCCGGTCGGCCAGGGCGCGGACGGACGAGCCGTGCTCGTCGGCCTCGATGCCCCGGGTCAGGACGCCCCGCAGCTCGGTGAGCGCGTCCGCGACGGCGTCGGCGGTGACCTCGGTGTGGACGGCGCCCTGCGCGATGAACAGCCCGCAGTGCCGCATCCGCAGCAGCCCGGCGCGCATCCCGTAGGTGTAGCCCTTCTCCTCGCGCAGCACCGCGTTCAGCCGCGAGGTGAGGCCGCCGCCGAGCACGTGGGAGGCGACCATCAGGGACGGCCAGTCGTGGTGCGTCCGGTCGGGGATGCCGTGCCCGAAGCTGAGGTAGGTCTGCACCGAGCCGGGACGGTCGACGACGACGATCCGCGCGGCCGACTCCGGCATGATCTTGTCGGCGGTGGGGAGCGGGTCGCCGGTGCCCGCCCAGCCCGCCAGAGCGTCCGAGAGGGCCCCGTCGACGTCGACCCCGGACAGGTCCCCGGCCACGACCGCCGTCGCCTCAGCGGGCACCACGGAGCCGTAGAAGGCGCGGACGTCGGCGCCCTGGACCCCGCCGACCGAGGTGCGGCTGCCGCCGGTCGGCCGGGACGCGCGGGCCCGCGCGGGGAACATCACGGCGCGCAGCTCGCGCATCGCGCGCGACCCGGGGTCGGCGTCCTCCTGCGCGATCTCCTCCAGGCGCTCGCGCACCAGCCGCCGGACGTCGGCGTCGTCCAGCGCGGGCCGCCGCACGACGGCCGAGAACAGCTCCAGGGCAGGGCCGAGCCGCGTCACCGAGACGTCCAGGGCGATGCGGAGCGCGGTCAGGTCGGCGGAGGCGTAGAGGCTCGCCCCGAGCCGCTCGAACGCGGCGGTCAGCGCGGTGCCGCCGCCCGGTTCGGTGCCCTCCATCAGGGCCCGCGCGGTGAGCGTCGCGACGCCGTCGCGGTCGGCGGGCTCGCGCCCGGCGCCCGCGTGCAGCACCAGCCGCACCGCGGCCAGCCGGCGGCCGGGCACGTCGCAGCGGAGCGTCGCGGGCCCGGCGGGCACGCGGCCCTCGGTGCCGGCGGGGAACGCCCACGCGGGGACCGGCCCGGGCACAGGACGGGGCTGCAGGGTGAGACCGCTCACGATGCGGTACCTCCGTAGGTCAGTGTGGTGCGCCCGCCCGGTGAGAGCCAGCGGCCGGCCATCTCCTTGATGGCGTCACCGGTGACGGCGGCGGCGCGTCCGGGGGCGGTGAAGACCCGGGCCGGGTCGTCGAACTGCGTGGCGTTCTGCGAGAGCGCGTTGGCCAGCCCGGTGACCGTCTCGGTCTGCTCCAGGAAGCCCCGTTCGGCCTGCGCGGTGGCGCGGGCCGTCTCGTCGGCGTCGGGGCCGTCGACGGCGAACCGCGCCAGCTCCTCGTCCAGCACTGCGGCGATCTTCTCCGGGTCGGGGCCGATGGCGTCCACGATCGCGAGCGACGGCCCGGAGGCGAGCCTCGTCACGCCCGCCCACACCTCGGTGGCGATCTCGTCGCGCCGCACCATGCGGTCGTACAGGCGCGACCCGGAGCCGCCGCCGAGGATCTCCACGGCCAGCTCGGCCGCCTCGACGTCGTCGCCGCCGTCCGTGGGCAGCGTGAACATCGCGAAGTAGGCGGGGGACGGAACGTCCTCGTCGAGCGTCTCTCCGCGGATGCCCGACAGCGGCCCGAGGGTGCCGTCGCGCGCGGGGGGCTTCTCCGGGCCCGCGGGTATGCCGCCGAAGTAGCGCTCCACCGCTTCCAGAGTCTGCTCCGGGTCGACGTTCCCGACGACGGACAGGACGGCGTTCCCCGGCGCGTACCAGGTGGCGAAGAAGTCGGTGCAGTCTTCGAGCGTGGTCGCGTCCAGGTCGTCCATCGACCCGATGGGCGTGTGCGCGTACGGATGACGCTCGGGGAACGTCAGCGCGCACAGCCGCTCGAAGGCGGTGCCGTACGGCTGGTTGTCATAGCGCTGACGCCGCTCGTTCTTCACGACGTCACGCTGGTTGTCCAGGTTGGCCTGGGTGAGCGCGGCGGGCAGCGTGCCCATCCGGTCGGCCTCCAGCCAGAGCGCGAGCTCCAGGTGGCTGACCGGGACCGTCTCGTAGTAGTTGGTGCGCTCGAAGGAGGTGCTCGCGTTGAACGCGGCACCGGCGCTCTCCAGCAGCGCGGCGTGCTCGCCCTCGGCGACGTTGGACGAGCCCTGGAACATCAGGTGCTCGAAGAGGTGCGCGAGGCCGGTGCGACCGGCGCGCTCGTGCCGTGAGCCCACGCCGTACCAGAGGTTGACGGCGGCCAGCGGCACGACATGGTCTTCGCAGACCACCACGCGCAGGCCATTGCCGAGCGTGTGCTCATGCAGCGGCTGTTCTGCCACGGAGCGCTCCCGTCCGTTCGGTGGGTCGGTTGGCGGACAGCACCGCGCGCGTCGGTTGGGACGGGCCTTGGCGGCGGGGCTTGATCTCTGTCCCAACCGTACCGGGTGGGCGCGGAGGGTCAGGGCGCGGTGGACTCGTGGGCCGCGATGGCGTCCTCAAGGGAATGGTGCAGGACGAAGATCTTGGTGAGCTGGGTGACGTGGAACACCCGGCGGACCCGGTCGTTGACCCCCATGAACGACATCGACCCGTCCCGCGCCCGGAGCCGGTGGTAGATGCCGACCAGCACGCCGAGGCCGGTGGAGTCGAGGAAGGTCACCTCGCCGAGGTCGACCACCAGGTGCAGGCCGCCGTCGTTGTCGATGATGTCGAGCAGCGCCTCCCGCAGCCGCGGGCTCGTGAAGACGTCGATCTCACCACTGATCTTCACGACGGTGAGGCCCTTTTCGACACGGTGCTCGACGGCGAAGTCCACCAGTGCTCCCTTTCAACCGCTCATCGGGAAAAGGCCCCATACCCAGTGAGGCCCATCATTACCCCCGGTCTTGGAGCGCAACACCGGTCGCGTGTGGCTCCTCCCAGGGAACGTGCCATCGACCTTGGGAAACAGGGCGCCAAGCCGGGCTCGGCGTCCGGCTAACGCTTCATGGGTAGCGGAACAGTGCCCACACGACCTTGCCGTAGGGCAGCGTGCGCCAGCCCCAGCGGACGCTGAAGGACTCGACCAGATGCAGGCCGCGTCCGGTCTCGGCTATGTAGTCGGGTTCCTTGCGGCGGGGCGCCGAACGGCTCGCGTCCAGGATCCCGCAGAGAAGCCACGGCGCTTGGTGAAGGAGCCGCAGCCGGATCGCCGAGGGCGCCGACCCCAGTGGGTCGGCCGGGTCGTCGTACACGCCCTCGCGGTGCACGTCGTTACCTGGCCGCCCGCTGGCCGTCCTTCCGCTGTGCCGTAGCGCGTTGGTGACGAGCTCCGAGACCACCAGCCCCACATCGTCGGCCAGCGCGGACACGTCCCATTGAGTAAGGCGCGATATCGCGAAGTGCCGCGCGTCGGTCACCGACTCCGGATCGGGCTGGACGGTGAACGACACTGTGGGACCCGCCATGCTCGCCAGCGTCGCCAGTGCGGTGTCGAGACGCGGTGGCAGGTCGCACGATTCCGGTACGGGTGCCGAGTGCACGGCGTGGCCCCGTGAGCCCGCCGTCCCCACGACAGGGTCGGTCTCCCATCGCGTGTCGTCGTGCGCGTGCCGTGACGTCATTCCCCGGACCCCGCAGAGTGATCTCGTTGTGCAGCCGTGGCTCGGAAGTCTCGTGCGTTATCCTGCGCATCGTAGCGTGCGAATGCAAGGCCCAATGCACGTGCATCCGGGTTGGGAGGGTGTGGGGCGACGCGGATGCGCGCGAGTGATCGGAGGTAACCGCAGGACACGGAGGCCAGTGGCACACTAGGTTCGCTGTCCGCCATTAAGCCGGGAGGTTGGGCGTGACTCCAGAGACGCCGGGAAGCGGGTCGACGGTTCGTCGGATCCTGCTCGGGTCGCAACTTCGCCGTCTGCGCGAGCAGCAGGGCGTGACCCGTCAGGACGCCGGCTACGTCATCCGCGCGTCGGAGTCGAAGATCAGCCGCCTTGAGCTCGGGCGAGTCAGCTTCAAAGAACGTGACGTGGACGACCTGCTCACGCTGTACGGCGTCGGCGACAAGACCGAACGCGACGCCCTGCTGCAGCTGGCGCGGGAGGCCAACACCCCCGGCTGGTGGCATCGGTACAACGATGTCCTGCCCAACTGGTTCCAGACCTACGTCGGCCTGGAGGAGTCGGCGGCATTGATCCGCACGTACGAACTGCAGTTCGTCCCCGGACTGCTGCAGTCGGAGGGGTACGCGCGTGCGGTCATCCGCCTGGGCAACGCCGGAGCCGCCGAAAGCGAGATAGACCAGCGCGTCGAACTGCGCCTGCAACGTCAGGAACGGCTCACGGGCCCGGAAGCTCCGCGCCTGTGGGCGGTGCTGGACGAAGGGGCGCTCCGGCGCCCGATCGGCGGTCCGGAGGTGATGCGGGGCCAGTTCGAACATCTCATCGAGATGTCGAAGCTGCCCAACGTCACCATCCAGATCATGCCGTTCCGGTTCGGCGGTCACGCCGCCGAGGGAGGGGCCTTCACCATCCTGCGCTTTCCCGAGCAGGACCTGCCGGACGTGGTGTACGTCGAGAACCTCACCGGTGCGATGTACCTGGACAAGCGCGACGACGTCGACACGTACTTGCAGGCTATGGAACGCCTGTGCGTCGACAGTGCCACCCCGGAGCGCACGGTCGAGCTTCTCGGTGATCTTCTCAGAGAGACATGATGCTCCAGATCCAACACGGCCAGATCCAGGCCGGCTCGAACGACTACGACAACGGGATGCCCGCCACCAAGCTCCACGGCGCGCGGTGGCTGAAGTCCCGGCGAAGCAACTCCCAGGGGAACTGCGTGGAGATCGCCGAACTGCCCGGCGGGCAGGTCGCGATGCGCAACTCCCGCCATCCCGAGGGCCCCGCCCTCATCTACTCCCGCCCCGAGATCGAGGCGCTCATCCTCGGCGCCAAGGACGGCGACTTCGACCACCTCTTCGCCTCGCGTAACTGAAAGCTCCTGGTAGCCCGCTCGGAAAACCCGCCAACAGAACACCGCCAACACAACACCGCCTGGTCCGTGCGGCCATCGCGCGGCTCGTAGAAACGCGGCGGGTCGGCTCCGGTTCACCGAACGTCGACCCGTCCGCAACGCGGCAGCAGAGGCCACCCCCGGCGCGAGGGTGGCCTTCTTCCATTCCAGAGACGGACGCCCTGGGTCGGGTCAGCCGCAGTTGCCGTACGGAGCTGTGCGGCCGTTGCCGCCGAACCGGACGCACTGCCCGGCCGCCGACACATACACCGGGCCCGCGTACCACGCGTACGATCCGCTGTCGGTGACCTGACCGCCGCCACTGCGCTGGATCCAGACCGACACCGGGGAGCTCTTGCCCACGTGCCGGGTCTTCATGGTGACCGCGCAGTTGTAATGCGAGCTGTTGTAGAGCAAGTAGGCAGTGCCGCCCGAGACCGCCATGGAGCGCTGGACGTAATAGCCGCCGCCATGGCCGCCGCTGTTGCACGCGGCCTGCGGCGTGTACTTGTTGGGCGGCTCGCTGCCCGGTCCGCCGCCGCCTCCGCCCGGGGCGGGGGAGGAGCCTCCGCCCGGCTCGTCGCCGGGCTGCTTGCCCTTCGGGTTCTTCGGCCCCTTGCTGGGGCTCTGGGTTCCCTGGGGCTGTCCCTTCTTGCTCTTCGGCTTCTTGGCCGCGCCGCCGTTGCCGCTCACACCGGCGGAACCGTCCTGCGCGCCCTGGCCTTGGTCGGACGCCGAGACCTGCTGGTCCTTGTGCCCCTTGCCGTCACCGCCCGGCTTCGTCGCCGCCCAGACGGCGCCGCCCGCGAGGACCGCTGCCACGGCCGCCGCCGCGGCGATCGGGACCAGCTTGCCGCTTCTGCTCTTGCCGCCCTTGCGGCCGCCAGATCCCTGCCTGTGAAGCCCTGGAGCCCCGGGGCCGGGAGGCATCGGCGGTGCCGTTGGCCCTTGCTGCGCTACGGGCATCTGGTGGGCCGCAGGCGCTTGTTGCGTCGCAGGCATCTGTTGCGCAGCCGGCGCCGGTGGCACGCCGGGCGAGCTGTGCTTGCTCTGGGGGCTGGTGGACTGCGGAGTCATGTCGCCGAACGGAGGCGGCTGCGGCGCCGTCCGGCCCCTTACGCCGGCCGGATCGGTGACGTGGTCAGGCGGAAGGCCGGGGAACGCCGGGAGCGGCTGAACCGGGATCGCAGGGGACGACGTCCCGCTGGCGGCGCCGACAAGACGCTCCTGAGCCTCGCGGGCGGTGGGCCGCTGTGCGGGCTCCTTGGCCAGGCACGCCACCACGAGTTCCCGCATCGGGCTCGGCAGATCGCCCAGCTCCGGCTCGCCGGTCAGGATCCGGTGCATGACCATGGCCATCTCGTCGTTGCCGAACGCGGGCCGTCCGGTGGCGGCGAACACCATCGTCGTGCCCCAGGCGAACATGTCGGACGCCGGGCTGAGCTCGCCGCCGGTGAAATGCTCGGGCGCCATGTAGGCGGGCGTGCCGACGTTCTGCGTCTCCCCGGCCGCGCCCAGCGCGCGCGCCACGCCGAAGTCGATGACGCGTGGACCGTCCGGCCCCATCATCACGTTGTGCGGCTTGAAGTCGCGGTGCACGATCCCGGCCTGGTGGATCGCGGTGAGAGCGGTCAGCGTGCTGACCGCGAGCCGTTCCAACGCGCCGCCGGTACGCGGACCGTCTTCGCGGACGATCCTGTGCAGGGACAGGCCGGGGACGTACTCACTGATGATGTACGGCTGGTCGCCCGCGACATCGGCGTCCAAGACCTGGGCGGTGCAGAACCGCGCCACCCTCTTGGCGACTTCCAGCTCACGGACGAACCGCGCCCGCGCGGACTCGTCCCCGGCGAGACCGGCGTGCAGGAGCTTGATGGCGACGTGGTCGGTGATGGGGACATCCCCGCCGGATGCCGCGTCGGCTGGGCGGCCCAGGAAGACGGCCCCCTGCCCGCCCTCGCCAAGGCGGCCCAGGATCTCGTACCCGCCCAGCCGGGCCGGATCGCCCGACCGCAGCGGATGGGCATCCGGCATCGTCCTGTCCGTCACACCACTCGCTCCCCGTCGCTTGAGGCCCGTTCAGCAAGACTATTGGCCACAAGAGGGTATGTGCTCCGCAAACCCAATGATCAATAAGTCCCGGTTCCGGGTGCGAGTGGCGAATGAACCCGCAGGCCAGGCCGCCGTACTGGGCCGAGGGAGGCCGTGCTGCTACGCTGATTTCAAGCGGACTGTAGTCCGATTGAAGTGGTGCCGGAGGAGGCGTCGGTGGACCGCGGTTCCCGCGAGCATGGGCTGCTGGACCTGGAACTGATGCGGACGCCGCCGCCCAAGGAGCGCGCCGACGCCGCCCGGAACCGGGTGAAGGTGCTCGCCGCCGCCGCCGAGCTGTTCGCTCGGCACGGTGTCGAGTCCGTGTCGATGGACGCCGTCGCCTCTGCCGCGGGCGTGGGCAAGGGAACCCTCTTCCGCCGCTTCGGCGACAAGGCGGGCCTGGCCGCGGCTCTCCTGGACGAGCGCGAACGCGAATTGCAGGACGCGATCCTGTCGGGGCCGTCCCCGCTCGGTCCAGGGCCCTCGGACCAGTCCGTCACGGCGTCCGAACGGCTACACGCCTTCGCGGACGCCTACCTGGACTACGTCCTGAACCATCTGTCCTTGGTGCGCATGTCGGAGACGGCCGCCCCGGGCGCCCGCTACCGCATCGGCGCGTACCGCTTCTGGCATCGGCACCTGACCGTCCTGCTAGGCCGGTCCGTCCCCGATGGAGAGGCCGTGGCGCACACGTTGCTGGCCGCGCTCGGTGGCGAGCACCTCGCCGCGATGGTCGAGGACCTCGGGGCGGAACGCGCGCGCGCCGCCGTCCACACGCTCTTCCGCGCGGTGGGACGCGGATAAAGGCACGGATAAAGACTGGAGCCCCCGTGATCGCACGGGGGCTCCAGAGGTCCTGGCCGGATATGGCCATGGTTCGGTGTCAGGCCGGACCGATGTCGGGCCGGACCGGTGTCAGGCCGGGTCGGGGCTCCGCCGCGCGGAGCGCTCCTCCCGGCCGTCCGCGTGGCCCGGTGGGCCCTCCGGGGCATGATCGCGTTCCAGCCGCGCGGCGACCGCGAGGGCGCGCAGCGACGTCGACTTCACGTGTTTGCGATCGGTGTGGAGTCGGGGCCTGAGGATGCTGCTGGGCATGTCGCCTCCCATATGAGGTGGGGTATCGGGTACGAGGTGCTACCCGGCTCACCGGATCTTGCACGCTCTGTTGCAACCGCAAAGGCCGCCGCCGTATTCCGAGTCATCGCTCCGTTTAGGCGGCGCTCGTCCCCTTGGGACGATGCGGAGCCGGTTTGCGCACCCCTTCGCGCACCCGTGAGGATGACCGCCATCGGCAAGTCTTGGCGGCCGGGAGAAGGCGATGCGCACATTCACCCTCGTCACAGTCGGCGTGCTCCTGACGGCACCCGTGTTCGCCGCGTCCACGGCGTCCTTCGCGGCGGCGCCCACACCCAAGCCGTCCCCGTCCAAGACACCGTCGAAGTCCCCTGGCCCGTCCAAGAGGAGGCCCT
>NZ_SMKU01000345.1 GCF_004349215.1 Actinomadura rubrisoli
GATCGGCGACCACCGCTTTGCGCAGGACGCGCGGGATCTGCAGCGCGCCGCCGCCGTTGGTGGCCCAGCGGCCGGACACCACGCCGCCCACCACGTACTCCGGACGGAAGCGCCCGTCGCTCACCCACACACCGCCGACATCGCCTGCCACCGACCCGGCAACTCCAGCGCCGTCAGCCGCACCTCACCGCTCGCGGCCACCCCACACACCGCCAGCATTACCTGCCGCCGACCCCTGCGCTCCAGCGCCAATCGGCCGCACCTCAACACCCGCGGCCCCGTCTTCGCCGCCGCCAGTACGGTGCGCGCCTCCGCCCGCCCGTGGGCCGCGCGGCGGGCGGGGAGAAGTCGGCCGACCACGCGAAGAGCTGGTCAGCCACGTCGCGCGGCGCGGCGTGCAGGACGCGGCGGGCCATGTCGAACTCCTCGAAGAGGCCCGTCGCGATCAGGGCACGGGCGACGGCCTCGTCGAGGAGCGCGGCGGCGGCGAGCGGCCCGTCCGCGTCCAGGGCGGCGCGGATCTGCAGCGTGTTGCCGGGCCCGGCCGACACCTCCGCGCCAGGCACGTCCAGCGCCCCGCGGATCGCCCGCTTGGCCGCGTCCCGCTCCTGCGTCTGGGCGCCCGCGTAGCGGATCTCGATCAGCGCGGTGTAGGCGATCATCACGTCACTTCGCATCGGAGTAGCGGTCGACCACGGCGATCTCCATGGGGAACACGACCGGGGTGTCGCCGAACAGCAACCGCCGCGCCTCTTCGGCCGCGGCGCGGACGGCCTCGGTGACCTCGCCCGCCAGCGCGGCGGGCGCGTGCACGATGACCTCGTCGTGCTGGAAGAACACCAGGTGCGGCGGCCCGAGCGCGGTGAGGCGGCGGCGCAGCGAGCCGAGCAGCGCCAGCGCCCAGTCGGCGGCGGTGGCCTGCACGACGAAGTTGCGGGTGAACCGGCCGCGGCTCCGCAGCGCCTGCGCCGCGTTCCCCCGTCCCGAGGCGATGCCGTCCGGCGCGCTCGCCGGGCCGGTGCCGTCGCCGGGCTCGTCGTCGCCGGCGGAGGTCAGCTCGCGCCAGCCCGCGGACGGCGGCGGGCACGTCCTGCCCAGCCGCGACCGGACGAGCAGCCCCCGCTCCCCCGCGCGCGCCGCCGCCTCCACGTATTCGAGCGCGTCCGGGAACCGGCTCTTGAGCACCCCCAGGAGCTGCACCGCCTCGGTCGTCCCGCCGCCGTACATGGCCGAGAGCAGGGCGAGCTTCGCCTTGTCGCGGGGGCTGAGCCCGTCGGCCCCTTCCGGGGAGCCGCCCGCCCTGGCGGAGGTGGTGCGGAAGGCGTCGGAGAGGGCGGCGTACAGGTCGCCGTGCGCGGCGGCGTCCGAGAACGCGCGGTCGCCCGCCAGGGCCGCCAGGACGCGGGGTTCGAGCTGGGCGGCGTCGGCGACGACCAGGCACCAGCCCGGATCGGCGACCACCGCTTTGCGCAGGACGCGCGGGATCTGCAGCGCGCCGCCGCCGTTGGTGGCCCAGCGGCCGGACACCACGCCGCCCACCACGTACTCCGGACGGAAGCGCCCGTCGCTCACCCAGGCGTCGAGCCACGCCCAGCCGTGCGCGGCGTGCAGGCGGGCGAGCTCCTTGTACTCCAGCAGCAGCGGCACCGCCGGATGGTCGAGCCGTTTGAGCACGTGCGCCCGCGTGGAGGGGATCGGCAGGCCCGCCGCCGCGAACGCCTTCAGGATCTGCGCCGGGGAGTCGGGGTTGACGTGGGTGCGCCGTCCGAACGCGGCGCTGATGCTGTCGGCGAGCTCCTGCAGCCTGCGCGGACGCAGCCCGCCGGTAGGACGCGGCCCGAGCAGCCCGGTGAGCAGCGCGTCGTGCTCCTCGGCCGACCAGGGCAGCCCGTCATGGCTCATCTCGGCCGCCACCAGGGACCCGGCCGACTCGGCGGCGGCGAGCAGCGCGAACCCGTCGAGCCCGGCGGCGGCGCGCTGCTGCGCGGCGTGGACGGCGACGATCTGCCCGAGGTCGTCCGGGGGCCGGGCCTCGCGTCCGGCGGGATCGTCGTCGAACAAGGACGCCTGGGGCGACGCCTCCGGCACCGGCGGAGGATCGGACGGGACGGGCTCGCCCCGCGAGCGCGCCCAGGCGGCCCGCACGGAACGCGGCTCCCCGTACCGGCCCGCATGCCCGAGCAGCAGGCTCTCGACCAGCTCCAGGTCGTGGCAGCGGGCCACCCGCACGCCCGCGCGCAGCAGCCGCGGGTAGAGCCGGGCGGTGGACGGCCACACCCAGCGCGGCGCGTCGGCCCGCTCGCGCTCGGCGATCTCCGCGACCAGGTCGGGGACGGCCCGCGCCGGCCCGGCGGGCGCGCCGTCCTCGGCGAGGGGCCGCAGCTCTCCCCCGTCTCCCGGCCCGGCGGCCACCGCGATCCTCACGCGCCCATTGTCGCGCGCGCCACCGACAGAACACCGCCCCCACCACCACGAACACCCGAGAGCGGAAGGCGGCCCTAGAGCGGCCCGGGACGCGCCGTGCCCCGGACGCCGGACGGCACAGGCCCGGACGGCGCGGGCCTCGGACGGGTTCGGGGGCGGGGACGCGAAGACCCCTCCGTGCTTGAGGTGCACGGAGGGGTCCGGCGCGGTCTTCGGGGAGGGCCAGGGCCGCGGCCTCCCGTGGGGTCGCGGCTCAGGCGACGAGGGAGACCTGCTGCCCCGCCGGGGTGTCGCCGTAGCGGTCGACGATCTTGTTCAGCTGGAGCTGGTAGTACAGCACGCCGAAGCCGAAGATGCCGAGCAGGAAGCCCATGCCGCCGCTGCAGGTCGCGGGCAGGCCCGCGGCGCGCTGCGCCTGGGCGATGCGGCCGCCGAGCTTCACGAACATGACCAGCGGCCAGATGCCCAGGGTGATGCCGCCGAAGATCAGCGAGAGCAGCGCGTTCGTGGCGGCGTCGCCGGTGCGGCGGTCGTACTGGAACAGCTCGGCGTGGACCTTGAAGAACCAGACCAGGCCGTAGATGCCCAGGGTGATGATGGGCAGGCCGAGCCAGGCGCCCACCGGGTTGCGCCGCTTCATGTTGTACCCGGCGCCGGTTGCGGCGGACGCCTGCTGCTGCTGTTGCTGGGCTGGGGCGTACCCGCCCTGGTACGCCTGCTGCTGCTGGTGTTGCTGGCCCTGACCCTGCTGGGGGTAGCTCATCGAGTCGCACTCCTGAGGACGCGGTCGTTTTCCGGCCGACCGTCCGTTACCGTTCACCCGTATGGTGAGCCAAGACTGTAACGGCATTCGCCCACGTCGCGGGGCAAGATCGGGCGATATTGGCCACTATTTTCCAAGATTCTCTACCTTGAGAGCGCGGGCCGCCCCGTCCGGTCGCGCGAGCGCGTTGGCTGACCGGTGGGGCGATGCCGGAGGCGAGCCCCACCGGGAAGATCGCGAAGCGATGCCGCGTCTCGCACAAGCACGGTCAGGGGTGCGAGCCGCCAGGCGAGCGCCCCTGGGCCGGGATTGAATCAACACAGCGGAATCGTGACTTCGTCCTCGCAGGGCGGGGCTGTCTCGTGGTCGCCGCATCCTGTCGCCGCGTAGCAGCGGATGCGCAGCTCCGTCTCGGTGACGTCCAGGCGTAGGAAGTTCTTGAAGAAGGGCGGGTCGTCCCAGTCGGCCATCTCGGACCGGAAGCGCTGCGGGAGCTTGCGCACCGGGAGCCGCGCGAACCGGGGCCGGGAGCGGTTACCGCGCGGGACGCCCAGTACGGAGGCGACGAAGCGCGCGCGGCGGGACGGCGCGGGCCCGGCGTACCCGCGTCCCGGCTCGATGCCGAGACGGTGCTCGACGGCGGCCGTGGCCTCCTCCGGGGTCAGGTCGAAGAGCTTCGGCAGCCGCAGCCACCGGCCGTACAGCTTGCCGTAGCGCGACAGGGAGTCGCCCCGGAGCGGGTAGCAGCGGAAGTCCGCCTCGTCCACCGCCTGCGTGCGCGGGATGGTGTGGGTGCCGTGCATGAACGCGCCGCCGCCGCCCGAGACGATGTAGTGGACGGTCCGGCCGCTCTCCACCTCCACCGGGTAGCGCTGGTAGTTGTGGATGTCGCCGCCGATCGCGGCCACGTAGTTGTGCGCCGGGTCCTGGACGATCGCGTCGACCGTGCCGCCGCCCTCGACCGGGCCCGGGCGGTGGTCGTCGTCCACGCGGATGGGCTTGCCCGTGACCAGCAGCTTGGGCTTGGGCCCCGCCGAAACCCCGCGCAGCCACTCCCCCTGCTCGCGGTCGATGGCGCCGGTGATGCCGGTGTCGATGCCGATGATGCGCAAAGACGGGGTGTCGATCGCCCAGTACGGCCCTGGCTGGACGCCCTGCTGGCTGGGCGCGCCCCGGTACAGGTTCCGGGCCTCGGCAAGCGCGCGCGAGTCGACCGTCCCGGAGCGGCGCCACAGCAGGCGGGGGACGAACGACAGCGGGCCGCGCCAGGGCGGCGGCGAGCAGTCCACGTCCAGGCCGCAGAAGACGTGCAGGAAGCCGCGGAGCCCGTCGTACCAGTCGTGGTTGCCCGGCACCGCGTAGATGGGGGCGAAGTAGTCCTTGTACGGCCGGAAGAACTTCTCGGGGTACTCCGCCGCGTCGCCGGTCGGGTAGATGACATCGCTGGCGATGATCATGAAGTCGGTGTCGCCGGCGGCGTTGAGCAGGGGCGGCACCACCGCGTACTGCGACTTGTCGCCCTCGCCGGTGTCACCGACGAGCGCGAACGAGAACTCCGCCGCCGGACGGTGGACGGTGAACGCGGCGGGCGTCCCGCGCTCCCGGAGGGCGGTGACGCAGCGGCGCCGGATCGCGTTGGACGGGTCGCCGAACAGGCGCGCGAGCACGTCGTTGCGCGACCGCCACAGCACCTTCGGGCGGCGCCAGGAGAAGTCGCGCACGCGTTCCGGCATCAGGTCGCGGAACGTTCCGGGCTTCTGACACGTCCACCCGGCGCCCGCCTCGGAGGTGCGCGAGTTGTCCGGCGCAGGGGCGGGCCCTGCTTCTTCCGCGGCACGCACAGAACACCTCCGGGAGGGGTGAGGGGATGCTCACAGCCTGTCCCGGAGGTGATCTGCGCGTCAAGCGGGTCGGCGCGGGTCAGTGGGCGCCGGTTCCGGTCAGGGCGCGGACCTCCAGCTCCGCATACTTCTCGTCGGTGCGCTCCTTCGACAGGACGGTGCCGAGGTAGGCGCAGAGGAAGCCGACCGGGATCGAGATGAGGCCCGGGTTCTGCAGCGGGATCGGCGCGACCGTCGTCTCGCTGAACAGCGCGTCCACGTTGCCCTTGGGGATCGTGTCGGACTTGCCGCCCCAGCAGATCGGGCTCAGCAGGACGATCCCCACCGCCGTGACCAGCCCGCCGTAGATGCCCGCGACGGCGCCCACGGTGTTGAACCGCTTCCAGAACAGCGAGAACAGCAGCGTCGGCAGGTTGGCGGACGCCGCGATCGCGAACGCCAGCGCCACCAGGAACGCCACGTTCAGCCCGCGCGCGAAGATCGACAGCACGATCGCGATCGCGCCGATGACGATGGCCGAGTACCGCGCCGTCCGCACCTCGTCCCGCTCGGTGGCCTTGCCGCGCCGGAACACGTTGGCGAACAGGTCGTGCGCGAACGACGAGGACGAGGCCAGCGTGAGGCCCGCGACCACGGCGAGGATCGTCGCGAACGCCACCGCCGCGATGATCGCCAGGAAGATCGCGCCGCCGGTGGAGCCCGCTCCGCCGCCGAGCTCCTGGGCGAGCTGCGGCGCCGCGGTGTTGCCGCCCTTGTCCTGGGCCGCGATCGCCTTGCCGCCCACCAGCGCCGCCGCGCCGAACCCGATGACCAGGGTCATCAGGTAGAACACGCCGATGATGCCGATGGCCCAGTTGACCGACGTCCGCGCCGCCCGCGAGTTCGGGACGGTGTAGAAGCGGATGAGGATGTGCGGCAGCCCGGCCGTCCCGAGGACGAGGGCGAGGCCCAGCGACAGCAGGTCCAGCTTGGACCACACGTCGGTGGCGCCGTACTTCAGGCCGGGCTTGAGGAACGCGTCGCCCTTGCCGCTCTTGTCCGCCGCGGCGCCGAGCAGCTCGGAGGGGTTGAAGCTGTACTTCGACAGCACCCAGACCGTCATGACGATCGCGCCGCTCATCAGCATCACGGCCTTGACGACCTGCACCCAGGTGGTGCCGCGCATGCCGCCGACCGTCACATAGAAGATCATCAGCGCGCCGACGACGACGATCGTCCAGATCTTGGCGCTCTCGCCGTCGACGTCCAGCAGCAGCCCGACCAGCGCGCCCGCGCCGACCATCTGCGCCAGCAGGTAGAAGATCGACACCACGATGGTGGAGATGCCCGCCGCGGCGCGCACCGGACGCTGGCGCATCCGGAACGCCAGCACGTCGGCCATCGTGAAGCGGCCCGAGTTGCGCAGGAGCTCGGCGACCAGCAGCAGGGCCACCAGCCAGGCGACCAGGAAGCCGATGGAGTACAGGAAGCCGTCATAGCCCGACAGCGCGAACAGGCCCGCGATGCCGAGGAACGACGCGGCGGACATGTAGTCGCCGCTGATGGCCAGCCCGTTCTGGAGCGGGGAGAACGCCCGCCCGCCCGCGTAGTAGTCGGCGGCGGTCTTGTTCTGCCGCGACGCCCAGAGGGTGATGTAGAGGGTGATCACCACGAAGACGGCGAACAGGATGAGCGAGAACGTGCGGTGCTCGTTGTCGGAGGCCGCCAGCACGGGGGCGGCGAACTGCTGGGGGGTCATTCGCCGTCCTCCTTGGACCTGCCGGCCTCGCCCTTGGTCTCCGGGGTCTCCTTGGTCTCTTCCGCCTCGGCCTTCGCGGGCTCTTCGGCTCGCGCAGGCTCTCCGGCCTTCGCGGGTTCCGCGGACTCGTCCGATGCCGCCTTCGGCGCGTCCTTGGTCAGGGACTTCGCCTTGGGGGCCGCCGGGGCGGCCGCGGCGCCGCCCATGGCCGCCGCGCCGCTCTTGACCTCCGCCGCGAGCGGTTCGAGCTTGCCGCGCGCGTAGCGCTCGTACAGCCAGGCGATGAGGAACGTGGAGACGAACTGCAGGAGCCCGAAGATCAACGCCACGTTGATCTCACCGGCGACCTTGTGGCCCATGAATCCGCGCGCGTAGGCCGACAGGACGACGTAGAGCAGGTACCAGGCGAGGAACGCCACCGTCATGGGGAAGACGAACCGGCGGAAGGCGAGACGGAGCGCTTCGAACTCCGGAGTCCCCCTCAGCCGTGCGTAGGCCGCGTTGTCGAGCCCGCCATCCGCGGGCCCCGGACCTGATGACTCGGTTGTCACGACCACCTCCGCCGAACGATCACTCTGCGAATCTCACCGAGAACCGCGGCCACGATGCCCGACGAAGATGGCCGATGGAGGCCAAATGACCAAGAACTTGGTCGGCATGTGAGAACGGATACCGGCCCGATGCGGCCCCGATGCTAGACCGTGATCTTCATCACATGAACGGCGCGGCAGGCGGCGGTCACTCCGCGGTGCCCGTCCGGGCGGCGCGCGGCGCGCCGAAGGCGGGCGCGGTCAGGCTCCGGACGGGGAGCGGACGCGCGGGAGAGGCGCCGAAGAGGGAGCGTCCGGCGGGGACGCGGATCGTGGTGGGCGCCGGCGCCACCCCCAGAGACGCCGGCGCCACCACGACGAGGGCGCCCGTGGTCATCATGAGTCCCCCCAGAACGGCGAGTGATCGCCTTCCCATGATGCCTCCACAGACGGCCCCAAGGTCCCGAAAGCGGGACGTTCACGACGCTATCCGGAGGGCCGTAATGCAGGCGTAAATCGACCCAAACGCGAGATCCAAATCTGGGATCTTTCGCGGATCCGCAGGTCAGGGGGCCAGAACGTGGAGCGCGCCCGGCATCACGCGGGCGGTCACCGGCAGCACGCCGGGCAGCTCGCCGTCCGCGCCGTACGGCAGCGTCCGGCCGGGCGGCCCGGTCAGCTCGATCCGCACCTCCCGGCCCCGCAGCACCTCGACCTCGGGCCTGCGCACGTGCGACCCGTCCGCCAGCTCCCGCATCACGACGAAGAACAGCGGCTTGGGCGCCGTCCGGATGAGGACGACGTCCAGCAGCCCGTCGTCCACGCGCGCGTCCGGGGCGATGTGCTTGCCGGACCCGTAGTAGCCGGAGTTGGCGGCCACGACGGTGTAGCCCCGCCGCAAGTGCTCCTCGCCGTCCACGGTCACCCGGTAGTCCGCCGGACGCCACGCCGCGAGCGCGCGGAGGGCCCCGAAGTAGTACGCGGCCGGGCCGCGCAGCAGGCGGGTCTTGTTGGCGTTGTCGTTGGCGACCGCGTCCACGCCCGCGTACACGCTGCCCAGGACGGGCGTGCCGTTGGCCTCGATGGCGTCGACCGCGCGCGGCTCCCCGTCCAGCAGCAGGCGGGCCAGCTCCTCCGGCCGGGACGGGACGCCGAGCTGGCGGGCGAAGTCGTTGCCGCGCCCGGCGGGGACGATGCCGAAGAGCGCGCCCGTCCCGGCGAGCGCGCCGCCGACGCAGCCGGCCATGCCGTCGCCGCCCACCCCGAGGACGACGCGCCCGGTGTCCGCGGCGCCGCGGGCGACGGCGGCGGCGTGCTCCAGGCCGCGGCTGTACTCGACGGCGACGTCGGCGCCCGCCTCGCGCAGCAGCCGGGCGAGCGGGATCAGCGTCGAGGCGGCCGCGGATCCGCCCGCCGAGGGGTTGACGACGGCGGTGAACGAGCGCGGAACCTCGGACACCGGCACTACTCCCCGGCAACCGGCGGGACGAGGACGCCCGGATTGAGGATCCCGGACGGGTCCAGCCGGTCCTTGACCGCGCGCAGCGCCGCCACGCCCAGAGGGCCGATCTCGCGGGCGTACCAGTCGCGGTGGTCTGCGCCCACGCCGTGGTGGTGGCTGATCGTCCCGCCCGCGCCGAGAATCGCGTCGCAGGCCGCGTGCTTCGCCTTCGCCCAGTGCGCGACCGGATCGTCGCCCTGCGCGGACACGACGGTGAAGTACAGCGAGGCACCGGACGGGTAGACGTGCGAGATGTGGCACATCACCAGCGGCGGCGTGCCCGCGCCAGCGAGAGCGCCGATCAGGGTCGTCCGGACGGCCTCGTACAGCGCCGGGACGTCCGACCAGAACGTCGCGGTCTCCAGCGTCTCCACGAAGGCGCCCACGTCCAGCAGCGCGTCACGCAGGTAGGGAGCCCCGAACCGGCCGTGCGCCCACTTCTCGCCCGGCCCGGTGCCGAGCGGCTCGCCGCCCGCGCGGGTCAGCACGTCCGCGACCCTGGCCCGCCGGTCGGCGACCTCCCGCGAGGTGCCCTCGAACCCGAGCACCGCCAGGCACCCCGCGTCCGACGACGACCCGATCGCCTCGGGGCCGGCCGACCCGATCATGGTCTCGGCCTCGTCGGACAGCCGCACCACCGCCGGGAGCGGCCCGTCCTGGACGATCCGGCGCAGCGCGGCGGCGCCCGCGTCGAACGAGGCGAAGCGCCAGCCCTCGTAGGCCGCGGCCTCCGGGACGGGGTGGATCCGGACGGTCACCGAGGTGATCACGCCGAGCGCGCCCTCGGAGCCGAGGACGAGCTGGCGCAGGTCCGGCCCGGCGGCCGACTTCGGCGCGCGCCCGAGGTCCAGCGTGCCCTCCGGGGTGGCGACGGTGAGCCCCACCACCATGTCGTCGAACCGCCCGTACCCGGCGGACGCCTGCCCGCTCGACCGCGCGGCGGCGAACCCGCCGACGGACGCCCACTCGTGCGACTGCGGAAAGTGCCCGAGCGTGTACCCGCGCTCCCCCAACCGCGCCTCCACCGCCGGCCCCCGCATCCCCGGCTGCAGCACGGCCGTCCGAGACACCTCGTCCAGCGCGACCAGCCCGTCCATACGCCGCAGATCAAGCGCCACGAACCCCCGCAACCCAGCAGACGCACCCGCCCCGGACGATGCGGGTGTCGTCGGGGAGGC
>NZ_SMKU01000346.1 GCF_004349215.1 Actinomadura rubrisoli
CCCCGGGCGCCCCCGTGTCCCCGCCGCCCAAGGGGACGCCCGGGGCGGGACCCTCGGGCAAGCCGCATGGGTCCCGCCCGTCCGGCGGACCCGGCGGACGGACGTCCCGGCCCAGCGCACCGGGTGGCCTGCTGTCCCTGCCCGGGTGGGTGACCTTCCTTCCCGGCGGCCTCGCCGCGAGCGGGCCGTGCGCCGTCACGGGCGGGGCAGGGCGCAAGACGACGACGTGCAAGTGGCGCGGCAACGCGGGCTGGGTGGAGATCGTCGTCGTGCGGGGGAACGGCTTCGGTCCCGAGGACCTGTCGCCGATGCCCGGCGTCCCCGGCCGCACGTCCGTCCGGGGCATGCCCGCGCTCACCGCCGACCGGCCCGACGCCGGACGCCAGATCTCCTGGCTGGCGCGGCCCGGCCTCGGGGTGATCGTGAAGGCGGGCGGCGGCTCCGCCAAGGACCAGCTGATGCGCATCGCCGAGGGCGTCCGCCCTTAGGGCGCTTCTTATGGATCCACGTTCTGTTGCGCGACGTCTTAGGACGCGCCCAGGACGGTCAGCCCCCGCTCCGGCGGGGTGGCCGCGCGGTGGAGAGGGGCCGGCCGCGCGACAACCCCGCCGAGGTGGAACAGGACGGGACCCCCGCGGCCCGTTCCGAAACAGGACCGGCCCCGGGAACGCGGTGTTCCCGGGGCCGGTCCCGTTCGTCCGTTCGTCTGGGCGGGCGCCTGGCCCGCCTGGCGGCGCGTTCGGTCAGCCCGCCTCGGAGAGCAGCTTGCCGACGCGCGACACGCCCTCGACGATGTCGTCGTCGCCCAGCGCGTAGGAGAGGCGGAAGTAGCCGGGGGTACCGAACGCCTCGCCCGGCACCAGCGCCACCTCGGCCTCCTCCAGGATCAGCGAGGCCAGCTCCACCGACGTCTGCGGCCGCTTCCCCCGGATCTCCTTGCCGAGCAGCCCCTTGACCGACGGGTAGGCGTAGAACGCGCCCTCGGGCTCCGGGCACACCATGCCGGGGATGTCGTTGAGCATCCTGACGATCGTCTGGCGGCGCCGGTCGAACGCCGCGCGCATCTCGGCCACCGCCGACAGGTCGCCGGTCACCGCGGCGAGCGCGGCGGCCTGCGAGACGTTCGCGACGTTGGACGTGGCGTGCGACTGCATGTTCGCCGCGGCCTTCACCACGTCCGCCGGGCCGACCATCCAGCCCACGCGCCAGCCCGTCATCGCGTAGGTCTTGGCCACGCCGTTCAGGACGAGGGTGCGGTCGGCCAGCTCCGGCACCACCACGGGCATCGAGTGGAACTCGGCGTCCCCGTACACCAGGTGCTCGTAGATCTCGTCGGTGATCACCCAGAGGCCGTGCCCGTCGGCCCAGCGGCCGATCGCCTCGATCTCGTCGCGGGTGTAGACCGAGCCCGTCGGGTTGGACGGGGAGACGAACAGCAGCACCTTCGTCCGGTCGGTGCGGGCCGCCTCCAGCTGCTCGACGCTCACCCGGTAGCCGGTGGTCTCGTCGGCGACCACGTCCACGGGCACGCCGCCCGCCAGCTTGATCGACTCGGGGTAGGTCGTCCAGTACGGCGTCGGGACGAGCACCTCGTCGCCCGGGTCGAGCAGCGCCGCGAACGCCTCGTACACCGCCTGCTTGCCGCCGTTGGTCACCAGGACCTGCGCGGCCTCCGCCTTGAGGCCGGAGTCGCGCGCGGTCTTCTCGGCGATGGCGGCGCGCAGCTCCGGCAGGCCCCCGGCGGGGGTGTACTTGTGGAACCGGGGGACCCTGCAGGCGGTCACCGCCGCCTCGACGATGTAGCCGGGCGTCGGGAAATCGGGCTCGCCCGCGCCGAACCCGATGACCGGGCGGCCCGCCGCCTTGAGCGCCTTGGCCTTGGCGTCGACGGCCAGCGTGGCGGATTCGGAGATCGCGGCGATGCGCTTGGAGATGCGAGGACGGTCGATGCTCATGGCTCAACGCTACAGAAGCCGGGCGAGGAGGCCGAGCCATATGGTCCGGGCCGGTCGGACGGGGCGCGCCGCGGCCGCGTCGCGGCACCGAAAGGATCTCCGGCGGTCTGGTTCGACGCGGGGGCCTCGGGGCCGTAGACTCACCGTCCTAGTGACGTGTCACCCGCCTGCGACCCCTGTCCGAGCAAGGACGTCCTCAAGAGGCCGTAAGCTGGTGCCCTGGCACTATCCGGCCCCGTGGCCGGGCGTTCTCCTTAGCCGGAGGATGAAGGGCAGTGGCTCAATTGGTAGAGCTCCGGTCTCCAAAACCGGCGGTTGGGGGTTCGAGTCCCTCCTGCCCTGCGAGGTGCGGTACGCGCACCCGTGCCGTCCGCGCCGCGGTGGCCTCCGCGGTACCCCGCGGTACGGGCCCCTGCGCGATGACCACGTGGGTGGTTGGACCACGACCTATGAGGTGAACGGCGGCAATGGCGACTGAGATGCGCGGCGAGGCCGCGGAGAAGGACGAAGGCAAGGGCAAGTCCGTTTCCAAGCGGACCACCCCGGCGCTCTTCGTGCGCCAGATCATCGCCGAGCTGCGCAAGGTCATCTGGCCCACGCGCAAGGAGCTCGTCACCTACACGACCGTCTCGCTGGTGTTCGTGCTGGTCATGGTCGCGATCGTGTCCGGCGTGGACTGGGGCCTGCAGAAGGGGATCTACGAGATCTTCGGCTGAGCCCCGGCCCCATCGGGCGGCCGCCGCCGCACCGCAGCAAGTCCATCACCGCAGACCGTACGAGAGAAAGAGTCACCGTGTCCGAGTCCTCACAGCCCTACGACGAGGCCATCGAAGAGGCCCAGTCCGCTGCGGCTGCTGCGGCAGACCAGCCGGCCGAGCCCGCCGATGAGACGGCCGAGGCCGCCGTCGCCGCCGGCGAGGCCGAGCCCGCGGACACGAAGACCGAGGGCGAGGACGAGCCGCCGGCCGACCCCGCCGAGGGTGCCGCCGACCTCGCCGACGCGGTCGCGGGCGAGGAGCCCGCCGAGCCGGTGGACGCCGCCGAGACCGCTGACACCGCCGAGACCGGCGACGACGAGTCCGGCGAGACCGCTGAGACCGGCGACGACGAGTCCGGCGAGCCCGGCGAGGACGAGGTCCCCCAGCCGCCCGTCGACCCGTACGCCGAGTTCAAGATGCAGCTGCGGCTCCAGCCGGGCGACTGGTACGTCGTGCACTCCTACGCGGGGTACGAGAACCGGGTCAAGACCAACATCGAGACCCGCACCCAGACCCTCAACATGGAGGACTTCATCTTCCAGATCGAGGTCCCCCAGCACGAGGTGACCGAGATCAAGGGCGGCAAGCGACAGAAGGTCAACGAGAAGGTCCTGCCGGGCTACATCCTGGTCCGCATGGAGCTCACCGACGAGTCGTGGGCCGCGGTCCGCAACACCCCCGGCGTGACCGGGTTCGTCGGCCTGCTGAACAAGCCGTCCCCCCTGAGCCTGGACGAGGTCGCCAACCTGCTGGCCCCCGAGCCGGAGGAGGGCGTGACCAAGGCCAAGGAGCAGGCCAAGGTCGCCGCCACCGTCGACTTCGAGGTCGGCGAGTCGGTCACCGTCATGGACGGCCCGTTCGCCACCCTGCCCGCCACGGTCAACGAGATCAACGCCGAGCAGCAGAAGCTCAAGGTGCTGGTGTCGATCTTCGGCCGCGAGACCCCGGTCGAGCTCTCGTTCAACCAGGTCTCCAAGATCTGACCCCGCGTCCCGCGCTCGCGGGACGGCGGGGTCCCAGCGGTTCCTACACGGCGGAGGACGTCCCGCCCGCCGTGTTGCCCGGTCGCCCGGGAGTCGGAACCACCATCAAAAGGGACAAAGGGGTATAGATGCCTCCGAAGAAGAAGAAGGTCGCCGCACTCGTCAAGGTGCAGCTCAACGCGGGCGCCGCGACGCCGGCGCCGCCGGTCGGTACCGCGCTCGGTCCGCACGGCGTCAACATCATGGACTTCTGCAAGCAGTACAACGCTGCCACGGAGTCCCAGCGCGGCAACGTCATCCCCGTAGAGATCACCATCTACGAGGACCGGTCGTTCTCCTTCGTCACCAAGACCCCGCCGGCCGCTCAGCTCATCCTGAAGGCCGCGGGCGTCGAGAAGGGCAGCGGCGAGCCGCACAAGACCAAGGTCGGCTCGGTCACCCGCGACCAGGTCCGCGAGATCGCCACGACGAAGATGCCCGACCTGAATGCCAAGGACCTCGACGCCGCCGAGAAGATCGTCGCCGGCACCGCCCGCTCGATGGGCATCGAGGTCAAGTAGCTCCACCCGTGGCAGGGCCTGCGCGGCCCGTACCACAAGTTCCATTGGAGGAACCGGAATGAAGCGCAGCAAGGCATACCGCACCGCGGCCGAGAAGATCGACCGCGAGCGGTTCTACAGCCCGGTCGAGGCCGTGAAGCTGGCCAAGGAGACCGCGGTCACCAAGTTCGACGCGACCGTCGAGGTCGCCCTGCGGCTCGGCGTCGACCCCCGCAAGGCCGACCAGATGGTGCGCGGCACCGTCCTCCTGCCGCACGGCACCGGCAAGACCGCCCGCGTGCTGGTCTTCGCCGGCGGCGCCAAGGCGGAGGAGGCCCGCGAGGCCGGCGCCGACATCGTCGGCTCCGACGACATGATCGAGCGGATCCAGGGCGGCTTCCTGGACTTCGACGCGGTCGTGGCCACGCCGGACCAGATGGGCAAGGTCGGCCGCCTCGGCCGGGTGCTCGGCCCGCGCGGCCTGATGCCGAACCCGAAGACCGGCACCGTCACCATGGACGTGGCGAAGGCCGTGACCGACATCAAGGGCGGCAAGATCGAGTTCCGGGTCGACCGGCACGCGAACCTGCACTTCATCATCGGCAAGGCGTCCTTCGACGAGCGCCAGCTGGTGGAGAACTACGCCGCGGCCGTCGAGGAGATCCAGCGGCTCAAGCCGTCGGCGGCGAAGGGCCGCTACGTCAAGAAGGCGGCACTGACCACCTCGATGGGCCCGAGCATCCCGGTGGACCCGAACGCGGTCCGCAACCTGACCGCGGAGTACGAAGAGGACTGATCACCGGGCCTCGCCCCGGCCGATGAGGCCGGGCGCACGGTCGGCTCGACGACAGGGCGTTCCCGCGAGGGGACGCCCTGTCGTCGTTTCCGGTCAGGACGGGACGGGAAGGCGCCCCGGGCCAGAACGTCGTTGCCTCATGGCCATGCCGGAGGTACGCCCTTGGTCGTAGCGCGGTACGCCCCATTCGTACCACCGGGGGATGTAGTGCCGTTAGCGTCCGGCGAGACTGGGGGAGATCAGCAAGGCGACTAGGGAGGCTCAACCCTCATGAACCGACGACTCGTGGTGGCGGCCGGCGGTACCGCCGTCGGCACCGCGCTCCTCCTGTCCGGGTGCAACGGAGACGGGTCGGGCTCGGGCACGACGGAGAACATGAAGCTCAGCGCCAACGAGGCGCTGCTGAAATCGTCCCAGAAGACGGGGCAGGCCGACCGGTTCAAGGCCGACCTCACGGTGACCGAGGCCGGCAGCGGCGGGGGCAAGGTCCACGCGAACGGGCAGTTCCAGTTGCGTCCGGCGCTGAAATTCAGCGCGAAGCTGGACGAGTTCAGTCAAAGCGGGCAGTCCGTCCCCGGCCTCAAGGGCCAGGCGGTCTTCACCGGCAACACGCTGTACGCGAAGGTCCCGCAGCTCGCCCAGTTCGTCAGCGGCGGCAAGTCGTGGGTGAAGATCGACGTGAACCAGGCTTCGCAGCGCACCGGACTCAACGTCCAGGACCTCGTGAACCAGGTGCAGAAGGTGGACCCGGCCGAGCAGACCAAGATGTTCACCGGCTCCAAGGACGCCCGCCGCGTCGGCACCGAGACGGTCGACGGCGTCAAGACGACGCACTACACCGGCACCGTGACCGTGCAGGAGGCGCTGAACCGCCTCGACGCGCAGGCGCGCGACAAGGTGAGCCGCTGGCTGCCGAAGGACCGCGCCAACGGCAAGATCAACTTCGACCTGTGGACGGACGGGGAGAACCTGCCGCGCAAGCTCGTGTCCAAGGCGACGAGCTCGGACGGCGACAGCGGCTCGGTGACGGTCCTCTACAGCGACTACGGCAAGTCGTTCGGCGTGAACCCGCCGCCGTCGGACCAGGTGGGAGAGCTGTCGCTCGGCTCGTTCCTCGGACGGGGGCACTGAGCGATCCTGCATGACCGGCAATCCTGCATAACCGGCACCCCGGGACAAACGGAACCCCGCTAGTCTCCTCTGCGTCCCACTTCACGCCCGGATGGAAACGCCGGGGCCGTGAGCCCTGACGAAGG
Organism: Actinomadura rubrisoli; assembly: GCF_004349215.1. GTDB lineage: Bacteria > Actinomycetota > Actinomycetes > Streptosporangiales > Streptosporangiaceae > Spirillospora > Spirillospora rubrisoli. The sequence goes on from NZ_SMKU01000346.1 coordinate 6,288, forward strand.
AGACTTTCAGATGATCCGTCGCCTCACCGCGGGCACGGCGGTGGCCGCCGGCCTCGCCGTGTCGCTCACCGGCTGTCTCGGGGACGCCGGGAACAAGGTCGACCAGGCCGGCAAGAACATCCGGCTGAGCGCCGCGCAGGTGCTGGGCAAGACCGCGGAGAAGACGGGGTCGACCGACTCGTTCAAGGCCGACCTGTCGATGCGGATGTCCGGGTCGTCCACGGGCGATGTGTCGATGACCGGGGACATCCAGTACCGGACGAAGCCCGACCTGGCCTGGAGCATGAACTTCGCCCAGATGTCGGTCGCCGGCAAGTCGATGCCGGGCATGAGGCAGGTGCTGGTGGGCCGCACGATGTACATGAAGATGCCGGCGCTGTCGCAACTCGGCGGCAGCGCCTCGGCCAAGCCCTGGCTGAAGGTCTCGCTGGACGAGCTGGGCAAGCAGTCGGGGCTGAACATCGACCAGATGCTGGAGCAGTCGCGGCAGATGGACCCCGTCCAGAACACCCGGATGCTGACGGCGTCCAAGGACGTGCGCGAGGTCGGCAAGGAGACGGTGAACGGCGTGCGGACGACGCACTACACCGGCACCTATCGCATGCAGGACGCGATCGCCAAGCTCCCGGCCGAACAGCAGCAGATGCACCGCAAGAACCTGGACAAGCTCGGGATGGACGCCATGGGCTTCGACCTGTGGGTGGACGACCAGCAGCTGCCCCGCAAGATGGCCATGAAGTCGCAGCAGACGTCCGCGGGCAGCATGACGATGACGATGTCTTACCACGACTTCGGGAGGCCGGTGGACATCACCGCGCCGCCCGCCGACCAGGTCACCGACTTCGGCGAGATGATGAGGAAGCTCGGCACCGGCCTCACTCCCGGCACCGGGACCGGCACCTGACGCCGCCCACCGCCACGACGACCAGGGGGACCGCGCCGCGACCGGCGGGGTCCCCCTGCTCAATCGATTTTGTGTAGTGAGGGTGCAGCACGTACTCTGTTCCTTGCCGAAGACCGCCGGCCGTCATCCCTCACGAGGTGACCTAAGGGCCCGACCAGTTCGGGCGGCCTGCGCAGGTGAGACGTGAGCTTCCCGCTTGGCCTCCGTGCCCTGCCTGACGCCCCGTGCACCTGCGCCGGGGCGTTTTTTGGTGGATCGACGCCCGTCCCTCGGGGACGGGTGAGGATCGCGACCACCCAGGTAATCGGAAGGAGGCCCATGGCTAAGGCCGAGAAGGCCGCGGCGATCGCCGAGCTCAAGAGCGAGTTCGAGAGCTCCAACGGCGCCGTGCTGACCGAGTACCGCGGGCTCACGGTGGCGCAGCTCAAGGAGCTGCGCACCAACCTCGGCGACACCGCGAGGTTCGCCGTGGTGAAGAACACGCTGACCAAGCGCGCGGCGAGCGAGGCCGGTGTCGACGAGCGGTTCGGTGAACTGCTCGAAGGCCCGTCGGCCATCGCGTTCGTCAAGGGCGACGTGGTCGAGGCCGCCAAGGGCCTGCGTGACTTCGCCAAGGCCAACCCGCTGCTGGTGATCAAGGGCGGCTTCATCGACGGTCAGTCGATGGACGCCTCCGAGGTCACCAGGCTCGCGGACCTTGAGTCCCGCGAGGTCCTCCTCGCGAAGCTGGCGGGTGCGATGAAGGGCTCCATGGCCAACGCGGCCGCCCTGTTCAACGCCCTGCCGACTCAGGCCGTCCAGCTGGCCGAGGCCCTGCGCGTCAAGCGCGAGGCCGCCGGCGAGACCGCCGAGGCGCCGGCCGGCGAGCCGTCCGCCGAGGACTCCGCCGAGTAGGCACCACCCGCGATACCCGTAAACACCCCAGATTTAAGCCATAGCGGAGGAAACATCATGGCGAAGCTCAGCACCGCAGAGCTGCTCGACGCGTTCAAGGAGATGACCCTTCTTGAGCTGTCCGGCTTCGTGAAGGAGTTCGAAGAGGTCTTCGACGTCAAGGCCGCCGCCCCCGTCGCGGCCGTCGCCGCCCCGGGCGGCCCGGCCGCGCCCGTCGAGGAGGCCGCGGTCCAGGACGAGTTCGACGTCATCCTTGAGGGCGCCGGCGACAAGAAGATCCAGGTCATCAAGGAGGTCCGCGCGCTGACGAGCCTCGGCCTCAAGGAGGCCAAGGACCTGGTCGACAGCGCGCCGAAGGCCCTGCTGGAGAAGGTCAACAAGGAGGCCGCCGACAAGGCCAAGGAGGCCCTGGAGAAGGCCGGCGCGTCGGTCACCGTCAAGTAAGGACGGCTCCGGAGCTCCGGAGCCGGAACGGCTCCACCGCTCTCCAGGAGGCGGCCACCCCATCGCGGGGTGGCCGCCTCCTTTGCGTTATGCCTGGTAGGCGCGGCGTCACGGGCGGTCGTCCGGTGAGCGGCCGGGGTGTCCGCGCGGCCGGTTTTTCTGTGCTGGAGTGACAAACGCGCGGTGGAAAGCGTGCGCCGGGACGGGTTGTGCGGTTTCGGGTGCGGGGCGTAGCGTCCCGTCCTGACGCTGTGGTCACACCAGGCGGCCCACTCCCCGATCGTCCGTCCTGGCGGTCCGTCCACCCTCGCTTGAGGTGCTCGTTCTTGGACCACTAGCCTCATAGGCGCCGTAAGTAACGATTGTCTTACGACGTCGCATTTTGCCGCTGATCTGGGACCGAACCCCCTTCCATTTCGACGGCGGGCCGCTACGGTAGTGACACCCCCGGCTACCGGACGGTAGCAACAAGGTGACCACACGGTGTGACGAGAGAAAGAGCCTGAGTGCTACTCGCTCATTGGTTCGGGATCCCCCCGGCCTGGACGAAAGGTGACGAGTGGGCGTCGAGATCAGAGTCGAGGGCCTGACGAAGTCCTTCGGCCGCCAGACCATCTGGCAGGACGTGTCGCTGACACTGCCCGCGGGAGAGATCTCCGTTCTCCTGGGCCCGTCCGGAACCGGCAAGTCCGTCTTCCTGAAGTCCCTGGTCGGCCTGCTCAAGCCCGACCGCGGCCACATCTGGGTCGGCGACCGGGACCTGCCGTACCTGCCGGAGTCCAAGCTCTACGACACCCGCAAGCTCTTCGGCGTCCTCTTCCAGGACGGCGCGCTCTTCGGCTCGATGAACCTGTACGACAACGTCGCCTTCCCGCTGCGCGAGCACACCAAGAAGTCCGAGTCCGAGGTCAAGCGGATCGTCATGGAGAAGCTCGACCTGGTCGGGCTCGTCGGCGCCGAGAAGAAGCTGCCCGGCGAGATCTCCGGCGGGATGAAAAAGCGCGCCGGTCTGGCCCGCGCGCTCGTCCTGGACCCCGAGATCCTGCTGGTGGACGAGCCGGACTCCGGCCTCGACCCCGTCCGCACGGCCTACCTGAACCAGACGATCGTGGACCTGAACGCCGAGATCGGCGCGACGTTCCTGATCGTCACCCACGACATCAACACCGCCCGGACCGTCCCGGACAACATCGGCCTGCTGTTCCTGCGCGAACTGGTGATGTTCGGGCCGCGCGAGATGCTGCTGTCCAGCGAGGAGCCGGTCGTCCGGCAGTTCCTGAACGCCCGCAAGGTCGGGCCGATCGGGATGTCGGAGGAGAAGGACCTGTCCGAGCTGGAGGCCGAGGCCAAGCAGGGCCACGACCCCGGCAAGCTGCCCCCGATCCCGCCGCAGCTGATGGCCAGCGACGGCCGCATCCGCCCCGCCCAGCACGCCCCC
>NZ_SMKU01000347.1 GCF_004349215.1 Actinomadura rubrisoli
ATCCCGGGCCCCCGCCCCGCCGACCTCCGAACCGGCCCGCAGAGCCCGCCGCACGGGTGGGCTCCGCCGGAACGCTCCGACAAGGGCCTGATCGGCACACTCTTCGACGCCAACTTCAACTACTTGATGACGCCGAAGCTCATCAAGCTCTTCTACATCCTGTTGCTCCTGTTGATCAGCATGTTCTCCCTTGCGGTCGTGGCGATCGGAATTTGGGTGGCCCAACTGCACGACGGCTGGCTGCTCGGCTTGATCATCATCTGCAGCTCCCCCCTGGTGTGGTTCTTCGAGGCGATCCTGGCCCGCATCTTCATGGAGGCGGTGATCGTCCGGTTCAAGGGGGTCGAATACCTGCGGATCATCAAGGACAAGAGCTAGACGGGGCGTGCAGGTGGGCGACGTCGACGGGACGGAGACCGGCGGAGGCACTCCTCCGCGCGAGACGCGGCGGGATCCCGGGGTGACGCGGCGCGATCCGCGGGTGCCGGGGCCTCGCCCGGCACCGCCGGAGCCGCCAGGGCCGCCGGGCCCCGGCGCGACGCGGCGGGACGGCGAGGCGCCGGGCGATCCGCTGATGCGGCTGCCCGCGGCGCTCGCCGAGCGGTACGAGACGGTGGCGGAGCTGCCGGTGCAGGGCGCCGAGTCCGATCTGCTCCTCGTCCGCCCCCGGGAAGGCGCGGGAAGCGGCACGGGGGGCCGGGCGGCGGACGAGGAGTACGTGGCGAAGATCTTCCGCCGCGGCTACCACGCCGACCGGGAGGTGTGGGCGAAGCTCCCCGCGCTGGACTCCCCGCATGTGCTGCGGATCCTGGAGACGGGCCACGCGGACGGGCGCGACTACGAGGTCACCCAGTACGCGCCCGACGGCAACCTGCGGGCGCTGATGGCGGGCCCGCTGCCCGCGGACGCGGTCGCCGATATCGCGGCGCAGCTCGCCGAGGGGCTGACGGCGCTGCACCAGGCCGGCATCGTGCACCGCGACCTCAAGCCGGAGAACGTCCTGGTCCTGGGGACGGCGCCGGTGAGGCTGGCGATCGCCGACTTCGGGCTGAGCAAGGTGCTCGACCAGAGCGTGGTGTTCGCCTCGTCGTCGCGGACGCTGGCCTACGCGGCACCCGAGTCGCTGTCCGGCCAGGTCTCGCCGGCGCGCGACTGGTGGTCGCTGGGCATGATCGTCCGGGAGCTGGCGACGGGACGGGCGCCGTTCCCCGGGCTGAGCGAGACCGTGGTGGTCGATCATCTGGCGACCCGGCCGGTGACCGCGGACGATGTCGGCGATCCGCGGCTGCGGCTGCTGTGCCGGGGGCTGCTGACCCGCGACCCGCGCCGGCGCTGGGCCGGTGAGCAGGTCGCGGACTGGCTGGACGGCGGCTCGCCGCGGGTCGCCGAGGAGGCGCCCCCCTCCGCGCTCCCGCCGGGCGTCGGGCTCCCGTTCAAGGGACGCCGTTACACCGACCGGTCCGAGCTGGCGCGCGCGCTCATCGAGGAATGGGAGCACGCCGCCCTCTACTTCTTCGGGCGCGGGGAGTCCGGGGAGGCGTGGCGGAGCCTGCGCGATTGGCTCGCGGAGATCCCCGACGACAGCCGCATCGCCCTCGTCGACGGCTACCTCACGACGGGCCTGCCGCCGGACGTGAAGCTGCTGCACCTGGTGCGGTGGCTGGATCCGGCGCTGCCGCCGCACTTCCTCGGACGGCGGGTGACGGCGGACGACCTGCCGGGGCTGGCGGCGCTGGCCGCCGATCGCCGGCACGCCGACCACCGCACCGCGTGCCTGCTCGGACGGGAGCTGTGGGAGCAGGGCCTGCTGCGCGTCCTGGCGGGATTCGAGGGCGGTCACGAGCTGGCCCGTATCGACGATCAGTGGCGCGCCCACGCGGCCGCCTGGAACGACCTGGCCCGCTGGCTGCGGAGCCAGGAGGCGGCGCCGCCCGGGCTGGCGGCGCGGTTGCCGGACGCGGGCACGGGCGCGGACGGAGCGGCCATGAGAGTGGCGGGCGGGGGCCCGCCGGTCCCGGCCGACGATCCGCCCGTCATCCTGCTCACGCTGTTGGCGCTGGCGGCGCGCCCCTCCGAGGTGCACCGCAGGCTCGCTGAGGCGGCGAACGCCGCGCGTACGGCCGTGTACGAGCCGGTGCCGTGGTTCACCTGGATGGCGGACGGAGCGGGCGAGGATCCGCTGCGGCTGCTCGCCCTGACACAGGCCGCGCCCGAGGCCGTCCTGGAGATCGAGGCGCGCGCGCGTGACCGGCACGCTGCGGAGCAACGCGACGAGGCACTGCGCGCGCAGTGGGCCGAACGGGAGCGGCAGCGGCTCGCGGGACGGAACGCCGCCGTGACCCGCGCCGTGCTGTGGACGGTCCCGCTGCTGCTCCTATGGCTGCTGGGAAGCTGGATCGTGGGCGCCCTCTTCGGAGGCGGTGACGACAAGGGCACCAGCTCTGTCGGCGGCTTCCAGAAGTCCTCCGGGGTTCCGTTCGGGTTCCTGGTCGTGCTCTCGGTGGTCGCTTGGGCGGTCCAGTGCGGCAGTGAAGTGGTGCTGGCGCGCGCGCAGGGCAAGGACTATCTCCCGGACGGGCCGTGGTCGTGGATGTCCCGGCTCCTCGGGGCGGGCGGCCGCGGTCTGTCCAAGGCGTCCGAGACGATGTCCGGCGCCGCGCAGCGCACCGGACGGCGCGGCTGCGGAACGCTGCTCCTCGCCGGGACGGTCCCGCTGCTGCTCATCCTGCTTCTCCTGGCGGCGGTGACGCCCGTCGCGAGCCTGCTGTGGCTTCTGCTCCTCATCGCGGGGCCCGCCGCCCACGCCGTCGCCGCGGGCGTGCGGCTGCACCGCTGGCGGCAGTCCCGGACACCGGACGCGGGAGACCGCGCGATCCACCCCGGAGGCACGGCATGAGCAGCGGCGTCGAGGCCGACATCGTCCTGGACGCGGCCGTCGTCCTCACCCTGGGCATGAACCGGGTCCTCGGACGCGGGGCCGGGCTGGCCGGACGCGGCGCGGAGGCGCTGTCCGCCCTCGCCGCGGGCCGGGCGGAGGCCAGGGCCGCCGCGCTCGCCGAGGTCGAGACCCACGAGCGGGCCCTGCGCGAGGTCGTCGAGCGCAACGCCCGGATCGCCGCGCTCGGGGAGACCCGCGCCAAGATCGGCGCGGAGGTGTCGCTCCCCCCGCCGCTCCAGCCGGGCGAGGAGACCCCCGGCGAGCTCGCCGCGTGGTGCGCCGCCACCGACCCGGTCCTGGACGAGGCGGAGCGGCGCCTTTCGGAGCATCTCGCCGCTCAGGTGACCGAGCAGATCCTCACGGGCCCCGCCGAGGGGCTCACGACCGACATCGGCCACGGCGCATCACCCGCCCCAGGCGTCCAAGACGATGTGCACCGGACTCTTGAACGGATCATGACGCGGCTGCTGCCCGACGCCGCCGAGGACCAGCGGCACGCCGTCGTGGACGCGGCGCGCCTGCTGGCCGCCGCGGGCACCGCGGAGGAGGCCGAGGGCGTCCTCCAGGAGGTGCGCCTGCGGATCCAGGACGCCAACCGCCGCACCGAGGAGCGGCGCGAGCGGGAGCGGCGGCTCGCGGCCGAGCGCGACGCCGCCGAGCAGGCCGAGGCCGAGCGCCGCTACGTCCTCGACTCGATCACGGCCGCGTTCGAGGACCTGGGATACGAGGTGCGGCCCGGGTTCGAGACGCTGACCGCCGCGGACGGCGCCCTCGTGCTGACCAAGGGCGGCTGGCCCGACCACAGCGTGAAGATGCGCGTCGACGAGGCCGCGCACGTGCGGGCCTCGATGGTGCGCGAACGCCCGGCCGAGAGCGAGGACGACCGGCGCCTGGACGTCGAGCGCGAGCGCGAGTGGTGCGCGGAGTTCGAGGCCGCGCGGGACCGCCTGGAGGCCGCCGGGATCCGGTCCGACGTGGCCTGGCGGCTGGAGCCCGGCGTGCATGAACTGCCGGTTTCCGCCGAAGCGCGGCAGACTAGGGCACGTGCGGGACAGCGCGAGCGCCACCGGGAGCGCGAGCAGTGACCCCCGCCGGGACCCGGCGAACGCGTGAGCGGAGCGGAGTGGAGCGAGCCTGATGAGCATTGATTCGCCGACCCTCGGCGGGCGGCTGCAGGGCTGGCCGCCGTTCATCCGCGAGCTGGACGCGACCCTGTCCGTGCACTCCCAGTACGTCCTGTCGGGCAACCTGTACGACAGCTTCCTCGCGCCGCCGCTGGAAGGGATCGGGCCCGCGCGGCTGCTGCCGCTGCGCGATCTGCTGTGGGAGACGCTCCGCTCCAGCGGTGCGTCCTGCATGGTGGTGTACGACCCGGTGGACGGCCTCCAGATCTACCCCGACACCGGCGACGAGATCGCGGACGAGGCGGCGCGGGCCGCCGAGCAGCTGCTCGGCAAGCTCAAGACGGACGAGAAGCCGTCGCTGGAGGGCCTGACCCGGCATCTGGCGTCGGTGGCGCGGCCCGGGGAGAACATCCGCGCCGCGTTCGTGATCGACTCGGCGTCCCGGATCGCCCGCACCCCCACCGACCTGGAGCCGGCCGAGCGCGACTTCTTCCGGTTCTGCGCGAAGCTGTCACGCAGCGCCCGGCCCGTCCGGGTGGTCGGGGCGCGCCCGAAGCCGCTCTACAACCCGATCGTGTGGCTGGTGGAGCGGCCCGGCGACCTGCCGCCGTGGCTGACGGCCGACAACGAGAACATCCGCGAGATCACCATCCCGCGCCCGCATCTCGGCGACCGGCAGGAGACCGCGCGGCTGCTGGCCCGCGCGTTCGGCGTGAGCGACGTGGGCGACGACGCGGCGGCCGCCGCGGCCTGCGACGCGTTCGCCGAGCAGGCCGACGGGCTCACCCTCCAGTCGATGATCGAGGTGACGCGGCTCGCCAAGGAGCGCAACGTCGACCTGGCCGACCTGCCCGACGCCGTCCGGACGTACAAGCTCGGCGTCCTGGACAACCCCTGGAGCCGCGGGCACCTGCGGCGCCGCGTCCTGGAGGGCGAGAAGCGCGTCCCCGAGCGGGTGATCGGGCAGCCGCAGGCCGTCACGAAGACGCTCGACATCCTCAAACGGGCCGTGCTCGGCCTGTCGGGGGCCCAGGCGACCAGGTCCGGCAGCCGGCCGCGCGGCGTGCTGTTCTTCGCCGGCCCGACCGGCACCGGCAAGACGGAGCTGGCCAAGGCCATCACCGAGCTGGTGTTCGGGGACGAGTCGGCCTACGTGCGCTTCGACATGAGCGAGTTCTCCGGCGAGGGCTCGGGCGACCGGCTGATCGGGTCCCCGCCCGGGTACGTGGGGCACGAGGCGGGCGGCGAGCTGACCAACGCCGTCCGCGAGGACCCGTTCCGCGTGATGCTCTTCGACGAGATCGAGAAGGCGCACCCGCGGATCCTGGACAAGTTCCTGCAGATCCTGGAGGACGGGCGGCTCACCGACGGGCGCGGCAACACCGTCCACTTCTCCGAGTCGATCCTGATCTTCACCTCGAACCTCGGGATGTACGTCCCGGGGCGGGACCTGACGACCCGCGACGGCGGCGCCCCGTACGCGTCGGCGGCGCGTGTGCAGAACATCACGTCCAGCATGTCCTACGACGAGGTCGAGCAGCGGATCAAGGGCGCCGTCGCCGACCACTTCACGGGGGTGCTGAACCGGCCGGAGCTGCTCAACCGGTTCGGCGACAACATCGTGGTGTTCGATTTCATCTCGGCCGAGGCCGCCCACAAGATCTTCGACCTCCAGTTCGCCAACATCTGCAAGCGGGTCGCCGAGGAGCACCGGCTCGTCCTGGCCGTGAAGGGCGAGGCCCTCCAGACGCTCCGCGAGTGGTGCACGAGCGAGCTGGACCAGGGCGGGCGCGGGATCGGCATGGCCCTGGAGTCCCATTTCGTCAACCCGCTGGCGCGCGCGCTGTTCGACCGCGAACTCGTCCCGGACGAGCGGATCACGGTGTCCGGCATCCGCCGCGAGGGCAGCATCGTCCATCTGGGGCTCCAGTGAACGGGGGCGGTCCTCCGGACGCGCTGCTCCTCGCCAAGGCGCACTACCCGGTGACCACGCTCGGCCCCGGCACCCGCGCGGGCATCTGGACGCAGGGCTGCACGCTGGCCTGCCCCGGCTGCCTCTCCCGCGACACCTGGGACGCCGATCCGGGCAAGGCCGTGCCGGTCGAGGCGGTCCTGGGCTGGCTGGCCTCGCTGCCCGGCCCGGTGGACGGGGTGACCATCTCCGGCGGGGAGCCGTTCCAGCAGCCGGCCGCGCTGGCGGCACTGCTGAGGGGCATCCGCGCGTGGCGGGACGATCGCCCACATGAGACGATCGGGTTGGACATATTGGTCTACAGCGGATATGTCTACACTCGGCTCTCCCGCACCGAAGCGACACGGGAGATCCTGGACATGTGTGACGCCGTCATCACGGGGCCGTACGTCGACCGGCTCAACCCGGGGGGGCGACACCCAGAAGGTGGCTCTCTACTCTGGAGGGGGTCGGCCAACCAGCGCGTCGTGCCGTTGTCCCCGCTGGGACGCGAGCGGTACGGGGCACTGGCGGGCATCGGGAACACTAGGGAAGACGCAGGGCCCCGAGTACAGGTGTCCGTGGACGAAGGGCCGGAGGGAAGGCGGGTGTACTACATCGGGATCCCGCGAAGGGGTGACATGGAGCACCTCACGTCGAGGCTCGAACGCGCCGGGGTGCGCTCGGGGGATGTGTCATGGCGACCTTGAACTGTCCTGTCTGTGACGAGCCGTTCCAGCCGGGCGACCTGCTCTGCCTGAGCTGCGGGGCCAATCTGGCGCGCGCCGGCGGCGGCCGACGCCCGGGCCCGGGCGGGTACGACGAGCAGCAGCCGCCGCGGGTCCCGCCGCCACCTGCCCCCCAGCACGGAGGGCCGCAGCACGGCGGCCCCCAGCACGGCGCTCCTCAACACGGTGCCCCTCAGCATGGCGCTCCCCAACACGGTTCTCCCCAGCACGGTGCTCCCCAACATGGAGCGCCCCAGCATGGTGCCCCGCCGCAGCACGAGCAGCGGCCGCCGATGCCGTCGCCGCAGCACGGGCGCGAGGCCACGCTGCTGCCCCCGGACCAGCAGCACGGCCAGCCGCGCCAGCCCCCGAGCGACAGCACGGCGTTCATGTGCCCGTACTGCGAGGCGGTGCTGACCAATCCGGGCGCCGCGCAGTGCGACTCGTGCCTGCGCCCGCTGCCGGGCAAGGGGACGCCCGTCCTGCGGATGCAGTTCCCCACGGGCGAGCTGAAGATCTCGGTCGGGCAGCACCTCGTGCTGGGCCGGGACGCGGGCCAGTCGCCGGTCGCGGCCACGTTCACGCAGTACGACAACGTGTCGCGGCGCCACTCGACGGTCTGGCTCGACCCGTCCGGCACGGCGTGGGTCCGCGACGAGGGCTCCACCAATGGCACGTTCGTGAACGGCGAGCGCCTGCCCCGCGGCGTGGAGGCCCCGCTCCGCAACGGCGATCAGCTCCGCCTGGCCGCCCCTTTTCGCCTGCGTGCGGGAAGATCAGCCGGCGCGCTTGGTGCGGGCGCGGGTGCGCTCGCGCTCCTTCGCGTCCAGGACGACCTTGCGGATGCGGACGTTGGCCGGGGTGACCTCGACGCACTCGTCCTCGCGGCAGAACTCCAGCGCCTCCTCCAGCGACAGCAGCCGCGGCGGGGTGAGCCGCTCCAGTTCGTCACCGGTCGAGGAGCGCATGTTCGTCAGCTTCTTCTCTTTCGTGATGTTGACGTCCATGTCGTCGGCGCGCGAGTTCTCGCCGACGATCATGCCCTCGTACACCTCGGTGGTCGGCCCGACGAAGAACGTGCCCCGCTCCTGGAGGTTCGTGATCGCGAACGGGGTGGCGGCGCCGGCGCGGTCGGCGACCAGCGAGCCGGACGGCCGGGTGCGCAGCTCGCCGAACCAGGGCTCGTAGGACTCGAACACGTGGTGGGCCATGCCGGTGCCGCGGGTCTCGGTCATGAACTCGGTGCGGAAGCCGATCAGGCCGCGCGCCGGGACCAGGAACTCCATCCGGATCCAGCCGGTGCCGTGGTTGGTCATGTGCTCCATGCGGCCCTTGCGGACCGCCATCAGCTGCGTGACCGCGCCCAGGTGCTCCTCGGGGATGTCGATGGTGAGCCGCTCGACCGGCTCGTGCTTCTTGCCGTCGATCTCCTTGGCGACCACCTGCGGCTTGCCGACGGTCAGCTCGTAGCCCTCGCGGCGCATGTTCTCGACCAGGATCGCCAGGGCCAGCTCACCGCGGCCCTGCACCTCCCACGCGTCGGGACGCTCGGTCGGCAGCACCTTGATCGACACGTTGCCGACCAGCTCGCGTTCGATCCGGTCCTTGACCATGCGGGCGGTGACCTTGGTGCCCTTCTCGCGCCCCGCCATCGGGCTGGTGTTGGTGCCGACGGTCATCGAGATCGCGGGCTCGTCCACCGTGATCAGCGGCAGCGGGCGCGGGTCGTCCGGATCGGCGATGGTGTCGCCGATCATGATCTCGGGGATGCCGGCGATCGCGAAGATGTCGCCGGGCCCGGCGGCGTCGGCGGGCTTGCGGGCCAGCGCCTCGGTCATCAGCAGCTCGGTGATCTTCACCTTCTCGACGCTGCCGTCGTGGCGGCACCAGGCGACCTGCTGGCCCTTCTTGATCGTGCCGGCGTGCATCCGGCACAGCGCGATCCGGCCGAGGTAGCTGGAGGCGTCCAGGTTCGTGACGTGCGCCTGCAGCGGCGCGTCCGGGTCGTAGGACGGCGCCGGGATCGTCTCGGTGATGACCTTGAACAGCGGCTCCAGGTCCGCGCTGTCGGGCATCGTGCCGTCGGCGGGCTTGTGCAGCGAGGCCCGTCCGGCGCGCCCGGAGGCGTACACGATCGGGAAGTCGATCTGGTCCTCTTCGGCGTCGAGGTCCATGAACAGCTCGTAGGTCTCGTCCACGACCTCGTCGATGCGGGCGTCGGGGCGGTCGGTCTTGTTGACGACCAGGATCACCGGCAGCCGGGCGCCCAGGGCCTTGCGCAGCACGAACCGCGTCTGCGGGAGCGGGCCCTCGCTGGCGTCCACCAGCAGCACGACGCCGTCCACCATGGACAGCCCGCGCTCGACCTCACCGCCGAAGTCGGCGTGGCCGGGGGTGTCGATGATGTTGATGGTCATGCCGTTGTGCAGGACGGCGGTGTTCTTGGCGAGAATGGTGATGCCCTTCTCGCGCTCAAGATCGTTGGAGTCCATGACGCGGTCGTCGACGTCCTGGTTCTCGCGGAAGGCACCTGACTGCCAGAGCATGGCGTCGACCAGCGTCGTCTTGCCGTGGTCGACATGGGCGACGATCGCGACGTTACGGAGGTCGTCGCGCGTGGAGATGGGCATGCGGGCTCGCCTTGCGTGAGAGTTCGGGAGTCGCCGCAGACACGCGGCGTACCCCATTCTACTTGGCTTCGCGCCTCACCCGCCCCGAGCCGGACGTACCGCCCGTCACAGCAGGCCCCGATTGGCCAATTTTGCCCATCCTTTGTAATCTCCTCGAGATCCGGTCGTCCGGAAGTCCCACCCCCCGGGGCTGCGGCCGGAACGCCGAATCACCCGCCCAACGGGGCGGGGAACCGGGGACCCAAGATCCTCTGGGGTGAATCGACGCACGTCGTAGGGCGACTCCTGGCCCGAACCCGTCAGCTAACCCGGTAGGCGCGCGAGGAGAGGAGAACACCGGTTTGACACCGGATCCCCACCGGCGGCGCCTCACGTCCGCCGCCACCGCGGCCACGATGCTCCTGATCGGTCTCGGCGCCACCGCGCCCGTCGCCGCCCACGCGGCGCAGCCGTTCGCGAAGCCGTCCGCCGTACCGTCCAAGGCCCCCTCCC
>NZ_SMKU01000348.1 GCF_004349215.1 Actinomadura rubrisoli
GGGCGGTGGCGGTGCTGAGCCTGCCGTGGCTGGTCCCCGGGCTGCTGCGGCCTGCGGGCATGCCGGAGGACGGTTCGGCCGTCGAGGCGTTCGCGGCTCGGGCCGACACGCCGTTCGGGACGCTCGGGAGCCTGCTCGCACTCGGCGGCGTCTGGAACGGCGAGACGGTGCCCCGAGGCTACGGGACCCCCGTGATCGCCGGGCTGTGGCTGCTCGTGGTGATCGGGGCCCTGGTCGCCTACTGGAAGTGGTGCGGGGAGCCCGGATGGCGGCGGGGCGCGGCGGTCGCGGCCGGGGCCGGGTTCGCGGTGGCGTCTCTCGGCGCGGTCGCGGCACCCGTCCTGGAGGCCGCGATCGACCTGTGGCCGGGGTTCGCAGTGCTGCGGGACGGCCAGCAGTACGTGGCGCCGCTGGCCGTCGTGGTCGCGGCGGGGCTCGGCGTCGCCGCCGACCGGGCCGCCGGGGCGCGGCTGCCGATGGTCGCCGCCGGGGCCGTCCTCGCGCCCCTGCTCCTGTTGCCCACGCTGGCGTGGGGCGCGGCGGGCGATATCCGGGCCGTCCGTTACCCGGACGACTGGGGACGCGCCCGGCAGATCATCGACGGCGACCGGGCACGCGGGGACGTGCTCGTGCTGCCGTGGGCGCCGTACCGGAGCTACCCCTGGAACCACGGCCGCCGCGTGCTCGACCCGCTGCCCCGCTATCTGCACCGCCGCGTGATCGTCAACGACGCCGTCACGGTGGCAAGGACGGGCGGTGGGGGGACGACCGTCGCGCCCGAGGACCCGAGGGCCGTCCGGCTGGGCCCGGCCGCCGCGACCCGGGCCCCACCGGCGGCCACGCTGCGCGCCGAAGGGATCCGGTACGTCGTGGTCGACGCCGAGACCGCGACGATTCGCCCGTCCGGTACCGAAGAGGTTCTGCGGGGCCCTGACCTGGCCGTCTACCGCGTGGACGGGGCGGCCGCGGTGCGGGACAAGCGTGTTTCCGCACTGTTGACGATTCCTGCCTGGATCGTCGCGAGTGTGGTGGTTTTCTGGTCAATCCTGGTCCCAGGTACTACTCTGAGCCTTCCGTTACTCGGCAGTATCAACCCCCGAACCCACCGTCGAAGGGCCAACTGATGCGCATCGCCATCGCCGCGCTGGTCGGCGTTCTGCTGGCCGCGGGCGCATCCTTCGGTGCAGTGCAGCTCGCGAGCGCCTCCCAGAAGGACCCGGTCATCAAGCCGCTGTACAACTACGGCTCCCGCTGATCCGCCCGACCTGATGGGGACCCGGCGTGACGGCCCCGCCCCGCTGGAGATCGTCGTCCCCGCCTACAACGAGGCCGACCGCCTTCCGGCGGGACTGGGCCTGCTCTGCGACAAGCTCGCCGGACTGCCGGTGGGCGCCGAGGTCGTCGTCGTCGACAACGCCAGCACCGACGGCACGGCCGAGATCGTCCGGTCGTGGCGCGGGCCGGTCCGCGTGCGGCTGCTGCGCTGCGAGCGCCGGGGCAAGGGGGCCGCGGTCCGCGCCGGGCTCCTGGCCACGCGGGCCCCGTACATCGGGTTCATGGACGCGGACATGGCCACAGACCTCGCCGCGCTGGACGACGCGCTCGTCCTGCTGCGCGAGGGCCGCCCGGTCGTGGTGGGGTCAAGGCGCCACGGTCGGTCGGTCGTCGAAGGCTACGCGCTGCCGGTCAGGCGGCTCGGCGCGATCACCTTCAACCGGATCGTCCGCGACCTCGCGGGCGGTGTCCCCGACACCCAGTGCGGGTTCAAGTTCTTCGCCGGGCCGCTGGGCCGCGCCGCGGCGGCCGACCTGCGCACCACCGGCTTCTCGTTCGACGTGGAGCTGCTCTCGCACTGCGTGCGGCGCGGCGCGCCGGTGACCGACATCCCTGTCGTCTGGCGGGACCGTCCCGGCTCCACGTTCTCGGTACGGCGGCACTCGCTGCAATGCCTCTTCGACCTGGCCCGCATCCGCGCGCGCGCCGGGTTCCGCACCCACGCACCGTCCGCCGGACCCGCGCCAGCCGGATACGCAACGGCCGGACACGCGGTGGCCGGACCAGGAGCGTCCGCCGGGCACGTCCCCGGGCCGCTCGCCCTGCCGGACAGCACCTTGCCCTCCACGTCGGGTGCCGGACCGGGATGAGCACGACCGCCCGCGTGGCGGGCCTTCGCCTGGCGGTCGTCAACTGGCGTGATCCGTGGCATCCCTCCGCGGGCGGGGCCGAGCGCTATGCCTGGGAGCTGGCGCGGGGGCTGGCCAGGCGCGGCGCCCACGTCCGCTACCTGACGAGCAGGGCGCCGGGGCAGCGCCGCGGGGAACGCGTCGAGGGCGTGGAGTTCGTCCGCATGGGCGGCCGCTTCACCGTCTACCCCCTCGCCCTGCTGTGGATTCTCCTCCGGCGCCGGAGCTTCGACGCGGTCATCGACTGCCAGAACGGCATCCCGTTCTTCACACCGTGGGCGCTGCCCCGCCGCGTCCCGGTGTTCTGCGTGATCCACCACGTGCACGACGCGCAGTTCTCCCTCTACTTCCCGGCCTGGCTGGCCCGGCTCGGGCAGACGCTGGAAGGGCCGGTGAGCCGCTGGGCGTACCGGCGGCACGCGTACGTGGTCGTCTCGCCGTCGACGCTGCGGGCCGTCCGGGAAAGGCTGTCCTGGACGGGGCCCGCGTATGTCGTGCCCAACGGGTCCGTGCCCCCGGAACGCTCGGCCGCGCCCGCCCCCGGACCGGTCGGGGATCCCGAGCTGGTCTGCGTGACCCGGCTCGTCCCGCACAAGCGACTCGGACGGCTCCTCGACCTCGCCGGACGGCTCGCCGAGCGCCACCCCGGGCTCAGGCTGCACGTCGTCGGGGACGGCCCGGAGGCGCCCGCGCTGGCGGACGGGATCGCCGGGCGGGGCCTCGGCGGCGTCGTCATCGCCCACGGCTACGTCCCCGACGCGGTCAAGTCCGCCCTGGTCGCCCGCGCCGACCTGCACCTCAGCACATCCCAGGGGGAGGGCTGGGGGCTCAGCGTGATCGAGGCGGCCGCGCTCGGCGTGCCCACCGTCGCCCCCGACGTGGACGGGCTGCGCGACGCCGTCCGCCACGGGACCACCGGCTGGCTGGCCTGCCCGGACGAGGAGGCCGCCGACGTCGTCGAGCGCGCCCTGAAGGAGCTGGACGACCCCGCCCGGCGCGCGGAGATCGCCGCGGCCTGCCGGGCGTGGGCGGGAGAGTTCGACTGGGCGCGGACCACCGGCCGGATGGCGGAGCTGCTCGCGGCCTCCGTCCGGGCCGGATCGTCCTGGACGGCGGATGACCGGGCACACGTGATCCACCGGTACGGTGACGAGCACCCGCGCGTCCTGGAGGGCCCGGCGCGCGACGAACTGCTCGCCGCGCCCGAGAACATCTGCGAGATCCGCCCGGCAACCCCGACCGAACGGCTCCTCGGCCGCCCAGAGCAGCGGGCCGTACGGCCGGAGCGATAGGCGCGAGGGGAGAAGAAGGGCGAGCATGGCCGTGGGAGAAGTCGACCCGCCCCGGGCCGGAGCGCCTCGCCGGGGCGGATCGGGCGGGGAGGCGTCCCGGCCGGGCCTTCCGCGGGACGCGGTGGAGCGGCTGCGGGAGCGGCTCCGCGTGTTCGCCTGCTGCACGGCCCTGACCGCCCTGGCGTTCGGGACCCGTCCCGGCGCGATCCTGGCCGACACCAAGATCGACATGGCGGTGAACCCGCTCGGGTTCCTCGGGCGCGCGCTGCACCTGTGGGATCCCGAGCAGTTCGGCCAGCTCCAGAACCAGGCGGTCGGCTACCTGTTCCCGATGGGGCCGTTCTACGCGCTCGGCGACCTCGCCGGGATGCCCGCGTGGATCACCCAGCGGCTCTGGCTGTCGCTGCTGATGTGCCTGGCCTTCACGGGCACGTGGCGCCTGGCCGCGCGGCTCGGCATCGGCGGCCCCGGCGGCCGGGTGATCGCCGCGATGGCGTACGCGCTGGCCCCGAACGCGCTGGCGACGCTCGGCCAGATCTCGTCCGAGTACATGCCCGTCGCGATGCTCCCCTGGATCGTTCTCCCGCTCGTCACCGCCGCGTCCAGCGCGGCCGGGGGTGGGCGGGCGCGGGCCGCGGCCCGGTCGGGGCTGGCGGTCGCGTGCTGCGGCGGCATCAACGCGACCGCGACCGTCGCCGTCCTGCTCGTCCCGGTCGTGTACGTGGTGACGCGGCCGCGCGGGTCGTTCCGGCTCCGGCTGCTGGCCTGGTGGACGGCCGCGGCGGGCGCGGCGACCGCCTGGTGGCTGGTCCCACTGCTGCTCACGGGGACGTACGGGTTCTCCTGGCTCACCTACACCGAGAAGGCGTCCACGACGACCGGGCCCACGGGCCTGGTCAACGTGCTGCGCGGCGCCGAGCGCTGGGTCAACTACCTGATCGTGGACGGGCAGGTCTGGTGGCCGGTCGGGCACGGGCTGTCGCTCAGCCCGCTGCCGATCCTGTGCACGGGCGCCGTCGCGGCGCTCGGGCTCGCCGGGCTGCTCGGACGGCTGCTGCCCGAGCGGACCTTCCTGCTGCTGACGCTGCTCGCCGGGCTCGCCATCGTGTCGATGGGGCACCTCAGCGACGTCCCTGGCCCGTTCGCCGCGCAGCTTCGCGACCTGCTGGACGGCCCGCTCGGCCCGCTCCGCAATCTGCACAAGTTCGACGCCGTCGTCCGGCTGCCGCTCGCGCTCGGCCTCGCCCACCTGCTGGTCGTGGCCCCCAGGCAGGTCAAGAGCGGTCCGGCCGACGGGACCGCGAGGAGCGCGGCGCTCGGACGGGCGCTGAGCGCCCTGGCCGGCGTCCCGGCCGTCGCCCTCGTCGCGCTCGGCGGCATCGGCGCCACGGCCGTCTCGCACGGCCTCACCGGTCCCGGCGACTTCGACCAGGTCCCCCGGTACTGGCGGGACGCGGCGTCCTGGATCAACGCGCGCGCCGGTCAGCAGGGCGTGCTGGCCCTGCCGGGGGCGCCGTTCGGCGAGTACCTGTGGGGCCGCCCGATGGACGACATCGTCCAGCCGCTGCTGGACGCGCGCTGGGGTGTCCGGCAGCTCGTCCCGGCCGGGTCGCCCGGCTACACGCGCGCGCTGGACGCCATCGACCAGCAGGTCAGGTCGGGGCAGAGTTCGCCGGGCCTCGGCGACTACCTCGGACGGATGGGCGTGCGGTACGTCCTCGTCCGCAACGACCTGCGGCGCGAGACGCTGCGCGGCGGCTGGCCGTCCCGGCTCCACCAGGCGCTGGACGGCTCGTCCGGGCTGCGCCGCGCGGCCGCGTTCGGGCCCCCGGTCGGCGGCGGCCTCGTCGACGACGCGGTCTCGGCGCTGGACCAGCCGTACCCGGCGCTGGAGGTGTACGAAGTGGAGGGCGCCGGCGACGTCGCGAGCCTCGCCGACGCGTCCCGTCCCGTCCGGGTCTACGGGGGGCCCGAGTCGCTGCTGGCGATGGCCGACGCCAAGGCGCTCCCGGACGCGCCCGTCCTGCTGGACGACGACGCCCCCGACCTGCGCGGCGCCCCCGTCGTCACCGACTCGCCCCGCCTGCTGCGCCGCAACTTCGGCGAGCTGCACCAGACCTCGCCGACCCTGACCGCCGGGGAGTCGCGCCGGGCCGCCGACGTCCTGGACGAGGGCTGGGAGCGCTACACCACCCGCGTCGCCTACGGCGGCGGCGTCCGCGACGTGGCAGCGTCGACCTCGGCGGCGGGCGACGACGCGATCCCGCAGGCCCGCAAGCCCGGCGCGACCCCGTTCGCCGCCCTCGACGGCGACCCGTTCACCTCCTGGCAGACGGGCGGCTGGGAGGGCCCGGCCGGGCAGTGGCTGCGCGTCGACCTGGACAGTGTCCGCGAGGTGCGGACCTTGACCGCCGCGTTCGTCCAGAACCCCGAACTGGGACCGCCCGTCGCGCGCGTCGCCGTGGAGACCGAGAGCGGGACGCAGGAGCAGGCCGTCCAGGCGACCACGGCCGCCCAGCGGCTGCGCGTCCCGGAGGGGCCCACACGCTGGGTGCGGCTGCGCGTCCTCGGCCTGGCCACGCGGCCCGCCGTGCCCGCGTTCGCGCGCGCCGGGGTCGCCGAGCTGTCCATCGGCGGGGTGAAGCCGACCCGCACCTACACGCTGCCCGCCCCGGCCGGGGCGACGGGCCCGGCGGCGTACGTGCTGAGCCGCGTGCCCGGTGCCGCGTCCGAGTGCATGAAGGGCAGCCGGCGGTGGGTGTGCTCGCCGTCCCTCGGCTCCCGGGACGAGGAGGGCGACGGCTTCGACCGGACGTTCACCGCGGCGGCGCCCGGCCGCGCACCGATGACCGGGACGGCCGTGCTCACCGACCGGCGCCTGATCGAGCGGTACACGGCCGTCGCGGGCCGGCCGCGCGTCACCGCGGGCTCCACCTTCTCCGCGCACCCCGCGGCCCAGGCCAGGTCGGGGTTCGACGGCGATCCGGCCACGACGTGGATCGCCGGGGAGAAGGACGACGCGCCCGCGTTCACCGTCCAGTGGAAGGGCGCCAAGCGGCTCACGACGCTGGCGATGAGCCGCCCGCCCGGCGCGGCGGGCCCGATGCGGGTCACGGTCGAGGGGCGGAACGGGGAGGCCCGCGAGGTCCTGTCGGACACGCGGGGCCGCTTGACGTTTGCGCCGATGACCACCGACCGCGTGACCCTCACCTTCCACCGGGACGGGCGGCTGCAACCGGTGCAGCTGACCGACCTGGCCATCCCGGGCGTCAAGCGCCTGCGCGACGTCGCCTCCTTCCCCCTCCAGCTCCCCTGCGGGTACGGGCCGAAGTTCCGGCTCGGCCGGACGGACGTCCAGACCAAGGCCACCGGGACGTTCGGCGACCTGCTCGCCGGACGGCCCCTGCGCTTCACCGCCTGCGGCCGCCCCCAGATGAAGGCCGGGCCGAACCACCTGGCGTCCGTCCCGCTCGACTCCTACCGCGTCGAGACCATGACCGTGGGGGCGCCGGCCGGGGCCGCGGGCCGGACCGGGAGCGGCGCGCGCGCGCCAGAGGCCGAGCCGGAGCCGGTCAAGGTGATCAGCTGGGGGCCGGGCTCGCGGAAGCTGGAGGTGGACGCCGCCGGGCCGTCGTTCCTGACCGTCAACGAGAACTTCAACACCGGCTGGCGCGCCACCGCCGGCGGCACGGCCCTCCGCCCGGTCCGGCTGGACGGCTGGAAGCAGGGCTGGCTGGTGCCCGCCGGGACCCGCGGAACCGTCCAGCTGTCCTACGGGCCGGACCGGTCGCAGCGCGTCGCGGTGGTCGCCGGCCTCAACCTGCTCGTCGTCCTGCTGCTCGTCGCCGTCTGGCCCGGCGTCCGGCACGGCCCGGGACCGCGCGGGGCGCGGGGCGTGGCGGCGGGCACCGGCTGGCCCGCGTGGGCCGCCGTGGGGCTCGCCGCCGCGCTCGGCGGCTGGATCGCCGGGCCGCCCGGCCTCGCCGTCGCCGCCGCGGTCGCCGCCGGATGCGGCTGGGCGCGCACACGCCGCTCCCGCGTCGCGCGCGCCGCGGCCTCGCCGTGGCCGATCGCCATAGTCATGATGGCCGGTGCGGGCTGCCTCGCCACCGGCGCCTGGCTGGACCTGCTGGACAACCCCGCCGCCCCGTCCGGCGCGCTCGGCGACGTCGCGCCCCAGCTGCTCGGCCTCGCGGTCGTCGGACGGGTCGCGGCCGAGCTGTGGCGGCCCCGCCCGCCGGGCGGCGGCCCTGACGGGCGGATCGAGCTCAGCTGGGCCGCGCCCGGGTCCGGGCCCGATCACGGCGGGAACGGTCACGATGCTGGACCAGCCGCCGAACCGGACGCTCCACCAGGTAGTGGCTCAGGGTCGCCGCTGCGATGGACGCCGCGGCCATCAGCGGGAGATTCGTCAGGACGTCCCCCTGGATCCCCCGGTCCGCCGTCTCGTACCAGCCGACGATGATCAGCGTCTGCCAGAGGAACAGGCCGTAGGAGATCCGGCCGAGGAACCGCATCACCGGGTTGCCGAGGATCGCGCCGAGCGCCGGATGCCCGGCCGGGGCCAGCGCCACCGGCGCGACCAGTGCCGCCGCGCACAGGCCCTTCACGACCAGGTCGAACAGCGAGGTCCAGAACACGTCAGGCGTCTGGAGCGAGACCGGCCCCGTGACGGGGGTGGACGCGACGACGTACAGCATCGCGGCCGCCGCCCAGCACGCCGCCCACGAGTCGGCGACGGCCCGGCACAGCGCCGCCACCGGGCGCCGCTCGTCCAGCCGCGCCCACACCGTCACCACCGCCAGGGCCATCCCGATCGCGAACCAGGCGAAGTACTGCGGGAGCCACAGCCCCATCCGCGCGTGCCGGTCCGGGACGAACATCGCGACCGTGTAGGGCAGTGAGAGGGCCGCGTACACGCCGATCCCGTACAGCAGCCGCTTGGCCCGCACGCCGACGTCCTGGGTCGGGACGCGGCGCGCGTACCAGCCGAGGACCGCCGCCGTGAGCGGCAGCGTCGCGTACCAGGCCACCTCGATCACGAGGCTCCACGCCTGCCCGAGGTGCGGCGGGCCGAGGCCGCTCCGCCACCACGGGTCGGGCAGGTAGGTCTGCGTGAGCGTCAGCAGCGAACCCCAGGTAAGGGGGTCGCCTATGTGCCCGCGCCCGGCCGTGAGCATGTAGCCGATGACTACGGCCCAGTAGGCCGGAAGGATCCGCAGCGCGCGCTTGCGGAAGTACTCGCCCGCCTTCGGGGCGGCCCGTCCGTCCAGTACTGCCGCTGCCCATGGCCGGTACAGCAGCAGACCGGACAGCGTGAAGAAGACCGGCACTCCGACCTGGCCGCCGTTGTAGAGCCATCCCGCGCCGTCAGGATCGACGATCGCGCCCGCCGAGCTGGCCACGTGGTACACGAGGACGGCCAGCGCGGCCACCGCCCGGATCCCGTCCAGCGTGTCCTGATGACCGGAGATCGGGGGCGGCGAGGGCGCCGCCGCCCGTGCGGCGGGCGCGGGCCTCACGGCCCGCCGGCCCGCTTGCGCAGGACGAGCGCCAGGTTCCACGTCGCGACCTCCCGGAGCCCGGGGACGCGGACGACGCCCTCCGCCCAGCGCGGGTGGTAGCGGGGCACGGCGTCGAGGATCCGCACGTCGTCGCGGCCGCGGGCCCAGGCGAGCGCCGCCGACACCGAGACGGGGTGCAGGCTCTGCCCGTACCGGTTCTTGGGCGGACGGCCCGTCCGCCGCTCGTACCTCCGGGCCGCCCGGTCGCCGCCCAGATAGTGCCACGGCGAGGTCTCATGCCCGCCCCACGGCGACAGCCAGTTCGTGAACGACAGGAACACGATGCCGCCCGGACGGGTCACGCGGACCATCTCGCCGGCCATCCGCCACGGCTCCGGAACATGCTCCAGCACGTTCGAGGAGAAGCACACGTCGGCGGAGCCCGTCCTGAATGGCAGGGCCAGGGCGCTGGCGACAAGGGTGTTCGGACCTGGCGTCCCATGCGCGGCCAGCTCGGCGAGGTCGTGGTCAATGCCCGTACACCGCGCACCGGCCATGGTCAGCGCGCGCGCAAAGGAGCCGGAGCCGGTACCCACGTCGACGACGGTGGCCCCCGCCAGGTCGGTGTACGAGCCGAGCTGCGTCACCGTGTCGCGGGCCATCAGGTCGTAGAAGTATTCCGGATCGCGCTGCTCACGCCGGAACGCGCTGAGGAGCCGCACCGAGCGGGCCAGCGTGGCGCGGTGGCTCCGCCCCTCCCCATCGGGCACGGGCCCTTGGGGGACAGCGGGCGCCGAGGCCATGGGCCACCTCATGGGGGATCGGGGACGCGGATGGGGGACTGTCTCTT
>NZ_SMKU01000349.1 GCF_004349215.1 Actinomadura rubrisoli
CGATGCAGAACGGGGCCCCGTCCCCGAACGGGGTGCCGGTGCCGCACGCGGCCCCGGTCCCCGGCCCCGGAGGGAACGGCGGTCCGGGTCCCGGCTATGGCCCGGGCCAGGGCGGTGGACCCGCGGGCGCCTCCCCGTCCGGACCGCCCGGCCACCCCATGCAGGGCGGCGACCCCGGCAGGTCCCTGAACGGCGCCGACCGGGAGGACCCCCTCTTCACCGGCCCCTGACGCACGCGCTTCCGTCCGGACGCACTGAGCGGGGCCCCGGCATTCCGGGGCCTCCGCTCGGCGGCTTCACCCTCAGCCGTACCTGACGACCATGAACAGGACCGTCCCCGCGCTCAGGACGAGCAGCGCGGTCTCGGCGCGCTCCTTCACCGCCGTCTGCCGCAGGTTGCTCACCCGCTTGCGGCCCAGCCGGACGTCGAACACGGCGCGGCGCGCCCGCTCCCAGTGCATCCCCGTGTACGCCGCGAACACCGCGACCCCCAGCAGGAGAACTATCGTTCCGCTCATCTGACCCGCCTCCGTATTCGCGGAAAGTCAGATTGAACAGCGGATCGCACCCGTCGCACCGCGTCAGGCGACACATTCCTCGAACCCATCCGGAACGGGACCACTTTCCGGACGATCAAGGCGTGATGGTCACCGTCCGAACCGGGCCGCGTCGATCTCGATCCAGATCTGCTCGGACCGGCCCAGCAGCCGCCCGTCCGCCCCGTACAGCGCCGTCGCCGCGTGCATCTTGCGGTCCTCGCGGCTGCGGGCCAGGCCCATCACCACGCACCGCTCGCCCGCCTGCGGCAGCTCGGTGACCTGCGCGGTCATCGTGCCGAGGACGGCCGGACGGCCCACCACGCCGAACGACCAGCCGCCGGGGCAGTCCAGCGCCGCCCACACCAGCTCGCGCTCGGGCGCCCCGTCCGGGACCCACGGCGCCGCCACCGTGCCGTCGCCCACCGGGCCCGGCTCCAGCCGCAGGCCGTCGCCGGGCTCCCGGTCCGGGCCGCAGACGAAGCAGCGCGGGAACGGGTGGTCCTCCGCCGCCCGGAACTTCTCCGCCGCCCCCAGCGCCGTCTCGAACGGGACCGGCGCGACGGGCGGGACCACGATCGCGCCCGCGAGCGCCTCCGCGACCAGGTGCTCGCCGTCCCACAGCCGCACGCTGTGCCCGCGCTCGTCCTCGACCGTGACGGTCAGCCCGGTGTCCAGCGGCGGAGGGCGCCGTAGCGTCACCGTCACCGTGTCGGAGGCCACCCGCCCCGCCAGGAGGCCCGCCGCGTACCCGCCGTTGCCCGACCCGTCCGGGCCCTGGAACCGTCTCTCAATGATCACCTTGCGTCCCCCGTGCTCAGAACCGCCAAAACGGCACCGATTGTAATGATCGGGTCTGACGGTCCCGCGCCCGCCCCGGTTCCCCGGCCGCCCGGCGCCCGGCCGCCGAGCGGCCGGCGTCCGCCCGGCGTTGCGCGCGCGTGCGCTGGTCAGATGGCGCGGGACGGCTGGGGGCGGCCCGGCCGCGTGGTGAAGAACACCGAGAAGGAGCCCTTCAACCGGGCGCGCACCGTCTCCTCGTCGACGGCGCCGTCCTCGGGGACGGGGGTGCGGGTGAGGGCGCGGTCCATGAGGAGCTCGACGTTGCGGTCGGCCACCAGCACGGAGCACGTGTCGCACGCGTACCAGGGGTAGAGCATGTTCAGCACGGCCACGGCGGTGTCGTCGTCGGACAGCTGCGTGGTGTCGAGCTCGACCTCGAACATGTCGGTGTCCTCGGGGTCGAGCGTCGGATAGTAGAGCCAGCGGGGTCCGGGAGCGGTGCAGAAGTCGCACGCCTGGTCGAGCGGGGCGGGCTCGCCCACGGCGAGCTCCAGCTCGTGGTCCCACGGCTCCACCCGCCGGTTGTGGCGGTAGCCCACGCCGTCGAGCGATCCCTCGCGGTTGTGCGTGACGTCGTGCACCTCGCCGCCGCAGCGGGCGCACATGAAGCCGATGTCCTCCATGTCCCTCCCCTGATCGCTGAGGCACCGGCTCTCACAGTATCCGGCCGGGCGCCCGTGTCGTACCAGGTGCCGCGTTGCGTCGGGTACGTTGAGATCTTCTTGGCGCCCCGCCCCGGTGATCCCGGCCGTCCGCGCCCCCGCGCCGCACATCCGCTTACCCGCGCGTTCCTTGCCGATGAACCGAACGGGAGGTCCCGTGTCCCTCGCCCCCGCCGCGACCCGCGTCGTGCTCAACGCCGACAAGATCGACCTCGTCCGCGAGCGGCGCCTGCTCCTCGACCGGGTGACGATGACCGTGCTCCGCGGCGAGCACTGGGCGCTGATCGGCCCGAACGGCGCTGGCAAGAGCACGCTCCTCGGCATCCTCGGCGCCTACACGCACCCGACCCGCGGCTCGGCCGAGATCCTGGGGCGGCGGCTCGGCCGGGTGGACGTGCAGGAGCTGCGCAGGCTGATCGGCCAGGTCAACCCGCGGCACCCGCTGGAGTCGGCGCGGACGGTCCGCGAGATCGTCCTGACCGGCGTGACGGGCACGATCGAGCTGGTCCCGCGCTGGACGCCCGCCGAGGACGACCTGCGCCGCGCCGACGAGCTGATCGCGCTGATGGGCCTGACGCCGCGCACCGAGGCCCGCTGGCCGCACCTGTCCCAGGGGGAGCGGGGGAGGACCCTGATCGCCCGCGCGCTCATGCCCGACCCGCCGCTGCTGCTGCTCGACGAGCCCGCGACGGGCCTGGACGTCGCCGCCCGCGAGCGGCTGCTGGCGAGCCTGGACCAACTGCGCGCCGACCGTCCCGACCTGACGACCGTGCTGGTCACGCACCATCTGGAGGAGCTCCCGACCAGCACCAGCCACGCGCTGCTGCTGCGGGACGGGCAGGTCCTCGCCTCCGGCCCGGCCGGCGACGTCCTCACCACCGACCTGGTCAGCGCGTGCTTCGACCACCCGATCGCGATCACCCGCCACAACGGCCGCTGGGCCGCCACCGCCGGCCCGTCCCCGGTGGCCTAGCCGGACGCCGGAAATACGCTTGTCCGCCGTTCCCGTACGGCACTACGGTGCCGCAGTGGATCTCTTCTCACGCTCTTGGACGGCCTTGCGCGCGGCGGTCGGCGAACTCTCCGGCCAGGACTGGGAACGGCCGTCCGGCTGTACCGGCTGGCTCGTGCGGGACCTGGTGTGCCACCTGGTCATCGACGCCCAGGACGTTCTGATCACGCTGGTGACGCCCGCCGACGCCGAGCCGACCGTTGACTCGGTCACCTACTGGAAGCTCGTCGAGCCCCCGACCGGCGAGGACCCGCTCGACGCGCTGATCCCCCGGCTGGCCGCCGCGTACGGCGACCCGGAACTGCTGAGGTTCCATTTCGACGACGTCGGCGCCGCCGCCGGGCGCGCCGCCGAACTCGCCGACCCGGCCGCCCGCGTCAGCACCCAGGACGTCGTGCTGACCGCAGGCGACTACCTGTCCGCGTACGTCATGGAATGGACGCTGCACCACCTCGACCTGATCGCGCACCTGCCCTCGGCCGCCGGACCGCCCGCCGAGACCGTCGCGGCCGCCCGCGCGTCGCTGGAGAAGATCGCCGGTGCGGCGTTCCCGGCGTCGTTTTCCGACACGGACGCGCTGCTGGTCGGGACCGGACGCCGGGTCGCGACCGACGCCGAGAAGGCCGCGCTGGGCGAGCTGGCCGCGCGGATCCCGCTCGTCCTCGGCTGAGCGGGCCGCGGCCGCGCCGTCCTAGTCCGCTTGGACGCGGTGCTCGGCCAGGTGGGCCAGGACGGACTGGTTGGCCTCCCACCCGTCCGGGAACTTCACCGGCACGCCGAGGTGCACCGGCTCGGTGGACGGATGGGCGTCCAGCAGCTCGGGAATGCCCGCCCGCGCCACCACGACACACGCGTGCCGGTGCCGTGACGTCAGCACGCAGAGGCGGCCCGACTCCAGATGGAACGCCGTCGCGTCGCGGCGGCCCGACAGCGGGTGCAGGACGACCGTCACGTCGTACTCGCGACCCTGGAGCCGGTTGGCGGTGTCGACGGTGATGCCCGTGCCGTGCGGGCCGAGCGCGGCGCGGATCGCGGTGACCTGGTCGCGGTGCGCGGCGCCGATGGCGACCCGGTCGGCGCCCACCGGGCCCGACCCCAGCTCGGAGTGCGTGACGGGCCCGCGCTGAAGCAGCCGGACCGCGAGCGCTGCGGTGGCCTGGACGGCCTCGGCGTCGGTGCGGAGCGTGTGCCGGGCGGGCAACTCGTACAGCGCCCAGCCGCTGGACGCGGCCTCTTCCAGTGCACGGTCGTAGGTGGTCCCCATGCCGCGCGCGCCGTACTCCAACCGGCGCTCGCCAGGACGCGTCCCGGCGCGGAACCCGGTGAACGGGTAGAACGCCTGCGACACCACCGGCGCGGCCGAGGCGGGCAACCGCCAGGACACGGGCAGGCGGTGGACGGGCAGGCCGGGGTTGTGCGCCAGGAGAACGGACACGGCGCTGCGCATCGGGTCCCACGACAGGCCCGCCCAGCGCTCCACCTCCACGGTGGAGAACGGGTCGAGTTGGCCCGGGTCGCCCACGAACAGCGCCCGCTCGAACCGTCCGGCGATGCGCAGCAGCATGTCCGAGCGCATCTGGTACGCCTCGTCCACGATCGCCCACGGCCACGAGCCGTCCGGCAGCGTGGCCCACTTCGCGGCCGTCGCGATCACGACCGTCCGCTCGGCGAGGTCGTCGGCCTTCTGCGCGACCCGCACCGCCGGATGGGCCAGGACGCGCTCGGACGGCGCGTACCCCGACGCCGACAGCCGCCCGAGCGTCACGCCGGGGTGCTTGACGGCGATGCGGTCGATGAGGTCGTCGACCTGCTCGTTCGTCTGCGCCACGATCATCAGGCGCTCGCCCGCCGCGGCCAGGTGCGCGGCGGCGCGGACTACCAGCGTGGACTTGCCCGCGCCGGGCGGGGAGTCGACCACGACGCCGCGGTGGGCGCCGGCCAGGTCGGCCATGACCTCCTCGACGACCTTCGTCGCGGCCACGGACGGGTCGAGGCCGTCCGTCGCCACCGGGAACAGGGGGCTCGTCCCGCGTTCGGTCATGACCATTCCTCTTCGGCGTCCTCGTCGTTCGGCACGTACTCCTCGGGCGGCCCGCCGTGCGTCCATGGCGTGTCCTCGCGGTCGGGGAACTTCGCCGCCCCCCACGAGCCCTCCGTGAGCGAGGTGAAGCACACCCGGTCGCCGACCCGCGGGACGGACCCCGGCTCGGGGACGAGCTTGCGGCCCATCCCGCCCGTCAGCTCCAGCAGCACGCCGCCGTCGCCGAACTCCACGATCCTCCCCTTGAGCGCGGGCCGCGCGGCGTTGCACACCGTCGTCCCGACGTCCAGGCGCACCGGGTCCTCGGTGCCGACCCGCAGGTGCGGGCGGAGCTTGGGCCGCTTGCCGGTCTCGTCCAGGCGGGCGGGGTCGCACTCGGTGACCACGCCGCCGAACGCCTGGCCCGCCAGCCGGTACTCGGCCATCACCAGGGGGTCGTCGAACGCCCGCTGCGCGTCGTAGGCGTCCTGGGCGCGCTCCAGGTCGTGCAGCCGCCGCGCCGCCCGGACGGGCGGGTCGCGGCGCGCCTGAGGATACGCCTCGCCGAACGTCTGGTGGTAATAGGTGAAGGCGTCCCGGTCGCGCTCCCAGCGCCCCGGCACGCTCGCCCCCTCCGGCAGCGCCCGCAGCAGCCCGACGGCCCGCCACATCAGCCCCCATGTCGGGGTGAGCTGGCTCGCGAGGGCCGTGCGGAGCCGCTCCTCGGCGCGCTCGTCGCGCCCCGACCGGTCGTAGGACGCGATGGCCGGGGCCAGGACCTCGTTGTCGAAGGTGGGGTCGGTGGCGGGCCCGGCGGGCGGATACGTCAGCGGGTCCTCCGCGCGCGCGGCGGCGGCCGGGCCGTCGAGCCCGTCCGGCGGGTCGATCCAGCCCAGCAGGGCGGCGAGGTTGCCGTCCTCCAGGGAGCTCTGCCCGGTCGCCCAGTGCAGCCGCAGCACCTCGGTCATCGCGCGCAGCAGCGACGAGCCCGGATGGTCGTACCGGTCGGCGAACCACGTCAGCCACCGGCCGAGCACCGGCACCGCGGGATCGACCGCGTAGGCGCCCTCCGTGCTCCGGAACCGCGTCGACCGCCCGAGCAGCCGCAGGAACCCCACGCCGCCCCGGTTCGGGACGAGCAGCTGCGGCGCGTTCCCGTACCGGATCCGCTCGTCGCCCTCCTTGCCCGGCGGCAGCTCCTCGACCGCGCCCCGGCTCGTCTCGATGTGGTTCAGGACGAGCTTGGCCAGGTCGGCCGCGAACGCGAACCGCAGGTCCCGGTTGCGGGGCTGCGGCACCACCAGCAGCGACGGATCGTCCGGCCCGCTCCCGAGCATGACGGCGAGCGGCGCCGCAGCCTCTCCGGCGAGCTTCAGCGGGATGAGCACCAGCGGGTCGTCGGCGATGTGGCAGTGCCGCACCGTGGCGACCGGCTGCGCGATCCCGGCGTCCGCCGCCTGCAACTGCGCCAGCGAGGTCAGCGCGCTCACGCCGCGCCCCCCGCGGGCGGGCGCCCCGGGCTCGGGCTCACGCGGCGCCGCCCTGCGGGACGAGCAGCGCCTCCTCGCGAAGGCGGGCCGCGGTGCGCAGCTGGGCCGCGGTCTCGGCCAGGTCGGCGGACGGGCTGAGCGAGCCGTCCGCCAGCGCCAGGGCGGTGCCGATCGTGTCGACGCCGCCGAGGTCGTCGCGGACGGAGCGGCCGAGCGCGCCCGTCGCCCCGCACGCCCTCGCCTCGTCCCGGCAGAAGAACGCCATCTCGCAGCCCGCCATGCACTCGGGCGCGTACCGCGCCTCCACCGCGCGCACCGAGCCGGCGAGGTCGCCGCCGGGCCCGAACGTCAGGTCGCCGGGCAGCTCGCCGAGGATCTCGTCGATGCGGGTGAGGCGCGCCAGCTGCCGCTCGAGGACGGCGAGCTGCGGCCGCACGTCCAGCGGCGTCGCGGTGGGGCGGTTGGAGAAGTTCTCCGGGCAGACGAGGAACACCTCGTGCGACACCCGCGCGGGATCGTGGCCGAGCTCGCCCACCAGCCGGCGCAGCGCCATCACGTACACCGCGGCCTGCCGCGCGGCCGCCGCGACCTGCTCCGGCTCGGCCTGCCCGTCGACGACGGCGAACGACTTGATCTCGATGACGTGCAGGCGGCCCGCGACCTGGAACGCGATGACGTCCGGCTCCAGGTAGGCGAGCTGCCCGGCGATCTCCAGCCGCAGCAGCGGATGGTCGAACAGCGTGCCCTCGCCGGTCTCCAGCACCCGGGCGAGCAGCCGCCGCGTGCGGGTGTGCCGCAGCTCCCGGCCCTCGTTGCCCGCGACCACCTCCAGGTCGTCGTAGGCGACCTCCGGAACGGCCAGGCCGAGCCGCTCGCGCAGCAGCGTCAGCAACTCCGCGCACCCGTCGGCCTTCACCTGCGCCTCGAACGCGTTCCCGCGCGTGATCGCGAACTGCGACTGGCCGAACGGGGACGGGAAGCCGAGCAGCCGCGCCACCGCGTCCTTGTCGACCCCCGCCGCGTCCATCACCCCGCGGCGGGCGCAGCCGGGATTGGCGGTCAGCGCGGCGATCGTGCGGGCGTCGTGGTTGCGCGGGGGAGCGCCGCCGCGCAGCCGGTCCAGGTCCGGCGCGGTCTCGGTCATCGGTCCGTCTCTCCATTGGTGGCACGGCGCGTGCCGGATTCGTGCAGGGCCCGCAGCCGGCTGCCGAACAGCCGTTCCGCGTCGTCGAGCTGTGAGCGGGCGCGTCCGGCGGCCGATGCGCGCCGCCGCCGGTCGGACTCCCGGTGCACCTCCAGCTCCGCCCGGGCGGCCTCCGCGAGATCGGCCGGATCGACTGTACCGACCGTACCGGTGACCGCACCGGGAATGTTGGACGCGAACCGCCACAGGAGCCTCTGCACGTCCGGGGAGGGCGTCCCCCGCTGGGCGTGCTCGGCGAGGCGGATCGCGGACGTGAGGAAGTCGGTGCGCGGGCTCAGCGGCCCGACGACGCGCTGCTCCAGCGGCCAGGTGCTCACCGTCAGCAGACCGCGGGCGGGCGCGAGCATGTCGGCGGTCAGCGCGGCGCACAGGTAGTAGGGCCGCGCGTAGGGCGCGGTGCGGAACGACCGCTCCTCATCGCGCCGCAGGCTCGTCAGGCGGCTCCCGGCGATCTCGCCGGGGAAGAACGCCGCGTACACCGACCCGATCAGCTTCGGCGCGGCCGGTGCCCCGAGCAGCGTCAGCGCCTGGTGGACCTGCTCCCGGACGGGCAGCAGCCCGCGCTGCCGTCCGCCTTCGCCGCGCTCGCGGTGCTCTCGGCCGGGGCCGTCGCTCCGGTGCCCGCGTTCGTCCGGGACGCGGTCGCCGGTGTCGTCCCGGCCGTCGCCCAGGACGGCCTCGTCCCATTCCCGCTCGGCGCGGCGGAGGTCGGCGCGCAGGCCGCGGGCCGACGTCCGGTCGCCGGCCGCCATCGCCCGCCGCACGGCGGCGCGCAGCTCGGCGATGCGCGCCTCCAGCGCGTCGGGGGTCGGAACGCCGGGGGACCGGGGCATGCGGGCGACAGTACAGGAGCTTCCAGACAGTTCCAGCGTTTTCCAGTAGCGCGGCGGCGGATTCGCCGCGCCCGGAACGGACGGATTCGCCGGTTCCGGGTCAGCGCGGCCTGCCTCACGCGGGTCCGGGTCAGCGCGGCTTGCGCCACACCACGGAGTAGCGGAAGAGCGCGTGCCGCCGGAACGAGGCGCCGGGCAGCAGGCGCAGCGCCTCCGCGCGCACCTCGCCCCAGGACATGTCCGGCTCGGCGATCGGGGCGCCCGGACCGGGGTGGGCGGCCTGCCGCCGCCTGCGCAGCCGGTGGACGTGGTGCACCGGAACCCCGGCCGCCGCCATCGCCCAGTCGCGCGGCCCCCGGTTGCGGGCGAGGCTGATGACCACCAGGCTCCCGCCCGGGCGGACGGCGTCGCGCAGGGCCGTCATCGCCGCGGTGAAGTCCATGTGGTGGATCGCGGTGACGCTGCAGACGAAGTCGTAGTGGTCCTCCGGCAGGCCGTGCTCCAGCAGGTCGGCCGCCACGAAGTCGACGTTGCCGAACCCCTCGCTCAGCGCCTTCGCCTTGGCGATCATCTCCGCCGACAGGTCGATGCCGGTGACGCGCGCGGCGCGGGGCGCCAGCTTGCGGACGAGCAGCCCGTCCCCGCATCCGGCGTCGAGCGCCTCCCCGCACCCGCGCGGCACGTTGCGCAGCACGACATCGTGGTAATGGGTGTTGTGGTTCCAGTAGTCCTCGGTCATCACCTGTAGTCCTCGGTCATCCCATAGTCCTCGGTCATCCCGATACCGATCAGGAACGGGGGTCGCGGCGAAGCGGGTGCCCCTCCGGAACCTCCACGATAACGATCTTGACGCCGTCCGGGTCCTCGATCCACATCTCGACCAGCCCCCACGGCTCCTCGCGCGGCTCCCGGACGATCCGCGCCCCGGCCGCCGCGAGGCGCCCGTGCTCGGCCCGCACGTCCCGGACCTGGAGCCAGAGCATGGGGGAGGGACCGGCCTTGCCGCCGCCGCGCCCGGACACCTCCAGGAAGCCGGAGCCGAGGAAGAACACGACGCCGGGCGAGTCGACCGGGCCGAACTCGCGGTACACCGCGAGCCCCAGCACGTCGCGGTAGAAGCGGCGGCTGCGCTCCGGGTCGTCCGGGCGCAGAAGGACACGGCTGCTCAGAACCTCCATGCCCCCATCCTCGCCCCCGGACGCCCCGGCGC
>NZ_SMKU01000034.1 GCF_004349215.1 Actinomadura rubrisoli
CCGCAGCCCCTGCCAGAACCCACCCCAACCGCTGAACACCCACCGCATGGCGGACACCACCCCACCAGTGTGCTGACCGTGGTCCCCGACCGGGACCACGGCGAGGTGTTCCTGGATTTCGCGCTCCCACCGCGCGGGCGGCCTGACGCATCCCGGTTCCGGGCGCCCGGTCCGTTCACCCATCGCACCGTCCCCGCAAGGAGTTCCCCATGCGCGACCAGAACCCCGCCGTACCCGGAAACGACCCGCCGTACGCCAAGTGGGTCATGCTCGCGATCGTCTCCGCCGGCTTCGTCGCCATGACGGTCAACTGGTTCACGATCTCCACCGGCTTCGACGCGATCGGGGAGGAGTTCGGCAAGGCGATCCCGGACGTGGCGTTCCTCATCTCGATCTTCGTGGCGGCGTACGGGGTCCTGCACATCCCCGGCGGCATGCTCGCCACCAGGTGGGGGCTGCGCCGCACGCTCGCCCTCGGCCTCGCGATCGAGGCGGCGGGGTCGCTGCTGTCGGCCACCTCCACGTCGTTCGCGCAGCTGGTGGTGTGGCGCGCGGTGGCGGGGGCGGGCGCGTCGGTCTTCGCCGCGGTCGGGATCGCCGCGGTCAGCGTCTGGTTCCGCGACCACCGGCACGCGCTGGCGCTGGGCGTCTCGTCGGCGGCCTTCAGCGTCGGCACCGCCCTCGGCCTGTACACCTTCGCCGACATCACCGACGCCACCACCTGGCGGACGTCGACCGTCGTCGCCGGCGTCCTCTGCCTCGCGGTCGCCGCGCTCAGCGCGCTGTGCTTCCGCGTCCCGCGCGGCGCCGGGGCGCTCGCCGGGGCCCACCTCACCCGCGAGGGGCTGAGGCAGACGCTCTTCAACAAGCACATCTGGCTGTACGGGCTGGCGTTCTTCGGCGCCTACGGCTCCTACCTCGCCGCCTCGCAGCTGATCTCCGGCTACGGGGAGGACCGCGGCCTGCCGGGCGGCCAGGTCGGCGCGGCCGCGTTCCTCATCGGGATCGCGGGCGTGCCCGGCAGCATCGCCGCGGGATGGCTCGCCGACCGCTACCTGTCGCCGCGCACCCTGTTCGCCGCCGGGGCCGTCCTGGAGGCCGCCGCGCTGGCCTGCGTCCCGCTCACCGGCCCGCACACCTTCTGGATCCCGGCCTTCGGCATCGGGTTCATGTTCAACTTCGTCTTCGCGGTCTGGCAGACCGTCCCCGGCGGCATGCGCGGCATCGCCCCGGAGAACATCGGCACCGCCGTCGGGCTCATGCTCACGATCTCGGCGGTCGGCGGGTTCGTCCTGCCGTGGGCGTTCGGGCAGATCGTGGACGGGCCCGGGTACGGCGCGGCCTGGACGTTCCTCGCCGCGGTCAGCGCGATCACCGTCGGGGCGTGCCTGTTCAGCCGGTCCGGCGCCCGCTCGTCCGTCCCGTCCCCGGGCGCGCCGAGCACCCCGGGCGCCGCCGCCTCGAAGCGGGTGACCGGAGCCGCCGAAGCCTGACCGCGGACGGCATCGGCGGGCCGGCCCGGGTCAGCGGGCGAAGACGCCGATGCCGTTGGCGACGGCCCGCTCGGCGCCGTCCGAGGGGACGTTGCGGACGGTCGCGGACGGCTCGCCTGGCCCGCGGGCGACGAAGGCGGACGAGCCGCCGCCGTCCAGGTTGATGCCGTCGTCGGCGCCCGCCTCGTCCAGCAGCCCGGCGAGCTCGGCGACGGTCAGCCCGCCGCTGCGCGCCGACCTGCCGTCGGCGACCACCAGGTAGAGGTGGCGGCCGCCGCGGCCCACGCCGGCGGCGGTGCGCGGGGCGGGGCCCTTGGGGTCGAGCCCGGCCAGCGGCTCGCCGTCGCGCAGGATCGGGAAGCCGCCGATGGCGAAACGGAACCGCTCGGTCCCGGTGAGCCGGTAGCGGACGCGCACGCGGTCCCCCGGGCGCAGCCCGCGCAGGGTGCCGGCGGCCTTCCCGCGGCCGACCAGGACGGTGGTGTCGCCGGGGATGGCGCCGCCGCCCACCTCGTCCGCGACCTCGGTGACGACGCCGCGCCGGACCGTCACCTCGGCCGCGTCGGTGTCGCACGGGTCGTTGCGGCGGGTGTCGGTGCCGCAGACCGCGCGCAGCCGCGACACGGTGCCCCACTCGCCGGTGAAGGCCCCGGCGGTCCCGACCGGCAGCGCGTACTGGTTGAGGCCGCGCAGCGCCAGGCTGGTCCCGCCGGAGCGGATCGTCCCGGACAGGTGCAGGCGGGCGACGTGCCCGCGGCGGTCGGCGCCGACCCCGATGACGTCCTCGGCGGACGTGGTGGGCGGCAGCGCGGGGCCGAACCGCTGGCCGTCGGGCACGGCGGCCTTGAGGGCGCGCCCGCCGTCCACCTCCGGGCCGGACGAGGACCCGGTCGGGGTGACGCCCGGGTGGGTCTCGCTGATGTTGAAGAAGTCGCCGTTGATCCCGGCGAGGGCGCCCCGCGCATTGGCCATCCGCGACACGGTCTGGCGGGCGGCGATGGCGGGCGGATGCAGCAGCCCCACGCGGACGTGCGGGTCGCGCAGGTCCACGTCGAGCAGGTCGCCGACCACCCGGCCGCCGATCCCGGACGTCTCGTAGGTCTTGAACACCACGCCGGACGACAGCCGCGTCTCGGAGGTGTAGCGGAGCTCTCCGCGCCCACCCGGCCGGGTGGGCGCGGGAGACACCGATCGCGCGTCGGGCCGCTCGCCCGAGCCCGCGCCGTCGACGTCCGGGGGGCCGGGGCCGTCGGCCCTCGCGGGGACCGCGCCGCAGAGCGCGACCGTCGAACCCGCCGCCACCAGCGCGGCCGTCCATCCTCTCATCGCGAGCACCGCCTTCGTGAGCAGTTCCAGAGCCTGCTGATCATGTCGCGTCCGGGGTGACGGCGTGGCGGGTTCCGCGCGAACGGCCGAGGGCGATCAGGGCGCGATGGGGTGCGCGCCGCTCCCGGGGGCCGCCCGGCGCGGGGCCTCGCGCGCCTCGGCCGGGGCGGCCCGGCCGGCGGGCAGGCGGACGGTGAACGCCGCTCCCCCGCCCGGCCGCCCGTCCACGGTGATCGTGCCGCCGTGGCCGTCCACCACCTCGCGGACGAGGGCGAGGCCGAGGCCGAACCCCCGGCGGGACCCGCCCGCGAACCGGGTGAAGAGCCCCTCGGCGTCCCCCGGGTCGAGGCCCACGCCGTCGTCCCGGACGGTCAGCTCCACCACGCCGGACGGGCCGTCCGAAACGACCACCCAAATGTGGCTCTCGGTGTGCGCGAGGGCGTTGTCCAGCAGCGCCGAGAGCACCCGTCGGAGCGCGGACTCGGCGCCGAGGACGACATGGGCGGAGCCCTGCCGCAGCACCTCGATCCGCACGCCGCCCGCCTCGGCGCGGGCCGTCTCGGCGGCGGCGGCCTCCTCGGCCAGGGCGGCAAGGTCCACCGGGCCGAACAGCCCGCGCAGCTGCCGGAACTGGGCCGACAGCAGCAGGTCCTCGACGACCTCGCCGAGCTGCCGGGTGCCGGTGACCAGCTGGTCGAGGTCGCGCGCGGGGTCGGCGCCGTGCCGCAGCCGGCGGGCGGCGAGCTGGGCGCGGGTGTGCAGCCGGGTCAGCGGGGTGCGCAGCTCGTGGCTCACGTCGGCGGCGAACCGGCGCTGCCGGGCGAGCGCGTCGCCGAGCGGGGCGATGGCCCGGCGGGCGAGCACCTGGCCGACCAGCAGCGCGCAGAGCAGGCCGGCGACCTCGGCGGCGGCGAGGGTGCGCAGCAGCCGGTGCCGCTCCTCGGCCTGGTAGCGCAGGTCCATCGCCGCCTGGACGACCCGGTCCCCCCGCCGCTGGGTGCGGACGAGGTAGGCGTGCCCCCCGAGCTCGGCGCGGACGACCTTCGGCTCGCGGGAGGCGGCGCCCTCCGCCAGCGCCGCGCGCACCGGCAGGGCGGTCGGCGCGCCGGGAGAGCTCTGGACCATGTCGCCGCGCAGCTCGAACAGCCAGACGCAGGGCGGGGGGTGGGCGACGGACGCGCCGTGCGTCGCGGCGGCCAGCTCCCGCCGCGCGGCCCCCTCCTGGCTGCTGACGGTGACGCCGTACACCATCGCGCCGGTCAGCACGAGCAGCAGGGAGATCGCGCCCGCGATCTCGGCCGTGACCACGCGGCGGGTCCGGACCAGCAGGCGCCCGTCCGGGTCGGCGCGCCTCACAGCTCCCCCACGCGGTAGCCGACGCCGCGGACCGTCCGGACGACGCCCTGGCCCAGCTTGTTCCGCAGGTAGTAGACGTAGGTGTCGACGATCGACTCCGTCCGGGCTCCGTCGAAGACGCACTGCCGCAGCGAGGCGCGCGTGTGCACGTGCCGCGGGCGGGTCGCCAGCGCGCGCAGCAGCCGGCACTCCCGCCCCGACAGCGTCACCCGCTCGCCGTCCGGCAGCTGGACGATCCGGGCCTCGGGGTCGAACCAGCCCGCGCCGAGCGGCAGCATCCGCGCCTGGTCGAGGTGGCGGCGGTGCAGGGCCCGCACCCGCGCCAGCAGCTCGTCGATCTCGAACGGCTTGACGAGGTAGTCCTCGGCGCCCGCGTCCAGCCCGGCGACCCGGTCGGCGACGGCGCCGAAGGCGGTGAGCAGCAGGACCGGGGCGGTGACGGCCCGCCGGCGCAGCCGCAGGACCAGCTCGGCGCCGTCGCCGTCCGGCAGGCCGCGGTCGACGATCAGCGCGTCGTGGCCGCGGCCGAGGGCCAGGTGCAGGCCGCGCTGGCCGTCGAAGGCCAGGTCGACCGCGTAGCCCTGCTCGCCGAACAGACCGGCCAGCATCACCGCGAGCTCGCGGTCGTCCTCGACGATGAGCAGCCGGCGGGCGGGACGGTCGGCTGTGGTGGGGAGCACGGCCACGACGCTACAGTCGCACCGCCACCGACAAAGCTCCAGAGTTCGGGCAATTGCGGACAATCACCGGGGTCATTGAACCGCTCCCCCGGACGGTACGTGCGGCCCGGCGCCCCCGCCCACGACCTCCTCCCGCGGCACCGGTTCGGGCGCGACGGCCGCGCGCTCAAGCCGTTCGGGCAGGGCGAGCTTGTAGAGCGGCACGGCGGACGCCGTGGTGATCACGGCCACCAGGACGAGCATCGCGAACAGCTCCTGGGTGATCATGCCCTGCGCCAGCCCGATGTTGATGAAGATCAGGATCATCAGCCCCCGGGCGTTCATGAGCGCGCCCACCGCATAGGACTCGCGCCACCCGAACCCGAGCCCCCGCATCGCCAGCGCGCAGCCGAAGTACTTGCCGCAGAAGCCCGCCGCCATGATCAGGAGGAAGGCGAGCAGCATGGTGCCGCCGGTGATGCCGTCGAGGTGGGTGTTCAGGCCGGAGAAGGTGAAGAAGATGGGCAGCAGCAGCGTCGAGACGACGCTCATCATCCGCTCGTGCAGCGCCTTCCGGAACGCCGGGTCGCGCGGCATGGTCAGCCCCGCCACGAAGCCGCCGAAGACCGAGTAGATGCCGATCCAGTCCGTCAGCCAGCCCGCCGTGAGCGGGACGAGGACGATCACGTACATCGCCGTGGGGCCGATCTCCCCGGTCCGGGCGAAGTCCCGTCCCAGGGGGCGGAGCAGCCGGGCGACCACAACGATCATGACCACCGCGAACACCGCCGACAGGGCGATGGTGCGCATCGCGCCGCCCACGCCCGAGCCGAGGTGCAGCGCCGACAGGAGGGCGAGCAGGCACCACGCCAGGGCGTCGTCGACGGACGCCGCCATGAGGGAGAGCCGCCCGAGGGGGGAGTTCTCCAGGCCCCGCTCGTACAGGATCCTGGCCAGCATCGGGAACGCGGTCAGCGACAGGGCGCCGCCCACGAACAGGGCGAACTGCAGGCGGCTGACGTCGGGGCGCGAGAGCGTCCCCCACAGCACGGCACCGGCGAAGCAGCCCAGCAGCAGCGAGGGGATCACGCCCGACATCGCGAGCACCCCCGCCCGGGGCACCTCGCCCGGCGTCCGCGCGCTGTGGTCCAGCCCGGCGCCGACGAGGAACATGTAGAGCGTCAGCCCGATGGTGCTCATCACGTACAGGACGGGCCTGACCTCGGAGGGGAACACGTGCGCCTGCGCGTCCGGCAGCAGCTCGCCGAACAGCGTCGGGCCGAGCAGGACGCCGGCGACCATCTCGCCGAGGACGCGCGGCTGCATCACCATCAGCGCGACCCGCCCGCAGACCCAGGCGGCCAGCAGGATGACGACCAGGGCGGGCAGCACCTTCAGGGTCAGCTTGAGGTTCGGGTCAGTCGCCGCGGCCGCGACGTGGGCCAGGGTGGCCATGGTGCTCCTCCGCTCGTGATCGGACGAGGGGACGCGATGTCGCGGGGCCGTCCGCCCCCGCGGCTGCGAAGTACCGCTCGCACATGCGCCGCCGCCGCGCGTCCCAGACCATGTAGGTGCCGAGGACGAGCTGGACGAGGCTGCGCCACACGTCCTCCCAGCGGTCGCGGACCCGCATGAACAGCAGCACCGGGCGGTGCGCTCCCCCGCGCGGCAGGTCGCACGAGGTGTCGTGCGGGGCGTCGTGCGGGCCGTCGTGCGGGGCGTCGCGCGGGACGAGCAGGCACGGCCCCCGGTTGGGCAGGGACCGGGTGTGCGAGGCGGACGTGGCGAGGACGTGCCGGCGCACGACCTCCCGCGCGGCGGCCCGCATCGCGATCGGCGCCAGCCGCCAGGCCGGGCACGGCCGGTTGGCGGCGACGCCGAACGGGATGTGGTTCAGCTCCCGGACGGCCCGCCCGTCCCCCCGGCGGGCGGGATCGAAGCGGTCCGGGTCGAAGCGGCCGGGGTCGGCGAAGCCCGCGCGGTGGAACTCGGGGTAGTTGAAGCACAGCACCGAGCCCGCCGGGATCGTGGTGCCCGCGTCCAGCTCGATGTCGCCGGTGGTGACGCGGTGGGCGATG
This sequence comes from Actinomadura rubrisoli, assembly GCF_004349215.1. Classification (GTDB taxonomy): domain Bacteria; phylum Actinomycetota; class Actinomycetes; order Streptosporangiales; family Streptosporangiaceae; genus Spirillospora; species Spirillospora rubrisoli. The sequence goes on from NZ_SMKU01000034.1 coordinate 6,913, forward strand.
CCGAACAGCGGGTAGAGCCGCAGCGTCTCGGAGATCACCCGGTCGAGGTGGCGGTCGTCGCCGGTGAGCGCGGCCTGCTGCGCGTCCGGGTGCTGCGCCAGGACCATCAGCAGGTGGGCCATGGCCTCCGACATCTGGACGACCGCCGTGTTGAAGAAGGCGCCCTGGAGGTACAGCGCGCTCTCCTCGTCCGTCAGCCCGTCCGGGAGCGGCTGCCGGACGTCGGGCAGCCGTCCGGCGAGGTAGCGGGTGAGCCGGTGGCGGCGCTCCATGTGCCGCAGGCCGCTGCACTTGAGCGCGGTGACGACGTCGTTCGCGTTGCCCACGATCAGGTCGCGCGCGGCGCGCGGGCACGGCTCGCCGAACACGAGCTCGTAGGAGAACTCGGCCCAGACCGGCATCATCAGGTCCCGCAGCCGGACGAGCCGGGGCCCGCGCCGCTCCAGCTCGTCCAGCGCCCCGGCGGCGCAGCGGCGGGCGAGCTCCTCGGTCTCCGCGCGCGACACGGCGAGGAAGCCGCGCGTGGCGCGGGCGACCGCGTCGTAGCGCTCCCCCGCCTCCAAATGCTCCTGGTGGATCTCCGGGCCGGGGGCGAGCCAGTACCAGAACAGGTCGGACAGGACGGCGCCCTCGCTCCGCCCGTTCGCCGCCGGGTGGGAGTAGACCTCCCTGAACCGGTCGACGCCGATCAGGTCGCCGGGGACGGGGATGCCCTCGTCCCCGTTGATCCGGGCGAAGAGGCGGGCCCGCAGCGCCACGACCCGGCCGGGCAGCCACCAGGGCAGGCTCGCCGCCACCGCGCAGAGCGCCACCGCCACGGCCGCCGCGGTCAGCACGGCGCCCTCCCCACCAGGGCCGGCCCGAGGTCGTCGGCGGACGCGCAGCCGCACAGCGCGAGCGCCAGCTCGACCTCCGCGCGGAGCAGCTCCAGCACGCGGGCGGCCCCCCGCTCGCCGTCCGCCGCCAAGCCCCAGAGCACCGGGCGCCCGACCGCGACGGCGCGGGCGCCCAGCGCCATCGCCTTCACCGCGTCGGTGCCGCGCCGGACGCCGCCGTCCAGCAGCACCGGAACGTCCCCGGCGGCGGCCACGATCGCGGGCAGCGCGTCCACCGTGGCCGGGAGCGTGTCGAGCTGCCGCCCGCCGTGGTTGGAGACCAGCAGCGCCGCGACGCCGTGGTCGAGCGCGGGCGGCACGTCCAGCGGGTTCAGGACGCCCTTGAGGACGATCGGGAGCGTCGTGATCCCCCTGAGCCAGGCGATGTCCCGCCAGGAGATGTCCGGTGACATGACGAGGGGGCGCACGCGCCCGCCGTCGCGCAGGTTCTCGCAGCACAGGCCGTCCGGCAGGTCGTGGAAGCCGTGCTCCACCTCGCGCTCCCGCACGCCCCGGGCCGGGGAGTCCACCGTGACGACGAGCGCCTCGCACCCGGCCGCCTCCGCGCGCCGGACGACCCGCTCGGTGAAGGCCAGGTCCGGCTGCGGGTAGAGCTGGAACCACAGGGCGGCGCCGGGCGCGGCGGCCGCCACGGCCTCGATGCCGACCGTGGCGGCCATGCTCACGATCATGATCGTCCCGGTGGTGGCCGCCGCCCGCGCGGTCGCGCGCTCGCCCTCGGGGTCGGCCAGGCGGTGGAACGCGGTCGGGGCGATCAGGACGGGCATGGCGGCGCGGCTGCCGAGCAGGGTGACGTCCGTCCGGGGGACGCCCGCACCGCGCAGGACGCGCGGCAGCAGGGTGAGCCGCCCGAACGCGGCCTCGTTGGCCCGCAGCGTGACCTCGTCGCCCGCCCCGCCCGCGAAGTAGTCGTAGTGCGCCGGTTCGAGGCGCGCGCGGGCCGCCGCCTCGAACCCCCGCAGGGTGGACGGCGGCCGCGTGCCCGTCGTCGCGGTCATGGCCGCTACACCCCGGCCGGGACGGCGTGGCGGGCGAGGAACGCCCGGAGCGGCTCGACGTGGACCTCCTCGGACGTCCACTCGTTCTCAAGGTTCTCGGTGATGTGGTGGACGGCCGGGGGCGCGCCGGGCCGGTGGTAACGGACCACCGGATGCAGGTAGTGGCCCTCGTCCGCGCGCTCGGCGTCGCTCTGCGCGATGCGGCCGACCGTGACGTCGAAGGGGTCGGTCTTGTCGTGGTCGGGCCCGTACTCCAGCGTGATCCTGAAATGCCCGCCGGCGCTCGGGCCGAGCGGCGGCTCGTCCAGGTCGGCCGGCAGTTCCTCCAGGTAGCGCGCTCCGCCCCGGCCGTCCAGGACGATGGCGTCGGCGAGCACGCCGAACTGCTGCCACAGCGCGGACGTCCGGTTGACCCGCTCGATGACCGCCGAGGCGAGCGCCCCGGGATCGGCCGGGAGGTCGCGGCCGGGCCAGGCGGCGCCGTGGTACCTGGTCTCCAGGATGTTGTGCAGCGCCCGGACCCCGTACCGGAAGCCGTGGATGAACCCGCTCGTCCCGCGCTTGAAGTCGCGGGACTGCGTCAGCGTCCCGGCGAAGAACAGGCCGGGGACGTTGACCGACTCGAAGGCCGGGGTGAGCGCCGGGAAGCGGTCGCCGATCGTCAGCTCCGGCCGGCACCGCTCATCTGCGAAGGCGGAGGCGTCGAAGCGGAACCCGGTGCAGACGATGACCCGGTCGTAGGGGATGTCCTTGGTGACCTCGTTCGCGCGGACGAAGGCGACCGTCACCCGGTACCCGCCGCCGGGCTCCCGCTCGATCCGCCTGACCTCCCCGTCCAGCACCGCGTTCTGGGACTTGAGCTGGTAGGTGTCGAGGAAGTTGTTGTTGACCGCGCGCAGGTGCCCGACGAAGTGGGTGCGCCAGGCCATCCGGACCGAGCGCGGCCCGGCGACGTGGACGACCGCGGCCGTCTCGACGAGGTTGTCCGCCGTCTCGAAGGCCGAGTTGCCCTTGCCGATGATCAGCACCCGCTGGTTCAGGTAGTCGGCCGGATCGGTGGAGGCGGTGCTGTAGGGGTCGGCCGTCTCGATCCCCGGGATCGGCGGCATGTTGGCCCGCATGCCGACCCCGGTCGCGACGACGAGCCGGTCCGCTTCGTGGACCCGGCCGTGCTCGTCGGTCACCAGGAACGGGCCCTCGCCGGAGGCGCCCGTCCGGTCCCGGTCGCTCCGGCCGTCGGCGGCGGAGGCCGCGGCGCGGGTGACGTGGACCGCGCGGGTCCCGTAGGCGATCTTGAGGTCGGTGGCGGCGGCGAAGTCGGCGAGGTAGCGGACCATGTCGTCGGCGGACGGGAAGTAGCGGTCGCTGTAGCGGGTGAAGAGCAGGGACGGGTCGTCCGACAGCAGCGAGTTCCAGTCCATCCGGAGGTTGAGCTCCGGGTCGGCCGTCCCGGTGTGCTTCTTGTTGATCGAGATCAGCTGCCGGTGGCGGGGGAAGGTCCGGAAGAACGTGCCGGGAGCGGGCCCCGCCTCCAGGATCAGATACCTCCGTCCCGTCCTCTCCAGGAAGTGGCCCAGTTGCAGGCCCGCCGGGCCTGCGCCGATCACCAGGTAGTCCAGGGCGTTGTCCGGCACGGCACCCCTCCGTACGGCTAAGTGATTGAACGGACAACATCAAGGCTGGCGGAGGAATCTCAGAGAATGATCAGAACGGGACCGGAGCGGATCAGAGCAGGCGCAGGAGCGCGCGCTTGTCGGGCTTCCCGCCCGCCGCCACCGGGACGCCGGGCACCACCGTGAACGTGCTCGGGACGCTGTCGTCGCCCAGTTCGGCGCGGACCAGCGCGGCCAGCGCCCCCCGGTCCGGGACGGCTCCGGCCGCCGGGACGACGAACGCGTGGACGGCCTCGCCCGTCGCCTCGTCCGGCGCCCCGGCCACGTACGCCTCGGCGACGCCCGGGTGGGCGGCGAGCACCCGCTCGATCGGCCCGGCGTACACCACCATCGCGTTCACCATGATCACGTCGCGGGTGCGGCCGGTGAGGTGCAGCAGGCCGTCCGCGTCGAGGCGGCCGAGGTCGCGGGTGCGCAGCCGGCCGTCGCGGAGGGTGTCGCGCGTCTCCTCCGGCATCCCCCAGTAGCCCGACATCAGCGACGGGGCGCGCACGTGGATCTCGCCCGTGCCGCCCGGGGCGACCTCGCGGTCCCGCTCGTCCCGGACGGTGATCTCGATGCCGGGGTGCGGGCGGCCGACCGAGGCGAGGACGCGGGGCGAGCCGCCCGCGATGTCGTCGGGCGTGAGCATCGAGATCGACCCGGCCTCGGTCTGCCCGTACCCCTGGTAGACGACGGGGCCGAGCCGGTCCGCGGCCTCCGCGAGCCGGGTGGGGCCGATGGGCGAACCGGAGACCATCAGCGCGCGCAGCCGGCCGACGCCGTCCTGCGCCCGGGACGGCTCGTCCCGGAGCAGGTCGAGCATCCGGCACAGCTTCGGGACGGTCACGATCGAGCCGGTGATCCCGTACCGCTCGATCGCGTGCGGGAACAGGGGCCGCCCGTCGTCCTCGGGGATCACGGCGGTGCCGCCGCCGAGCAGGCACAGCCCCAGGAACTCGAAGACGACCATGCTGGCCAGGGTGCCGAACAGCAGGTAGCGCTCGAAGCGGGCGGCCATCTCGGCCGCGACCGGGGACCAGGCGCGCGGCTGCCACGCCCAGTGCTCGCTCAGCGCCCGGTAGGTGATCGCGCAGCCCTTGGGCCGTCCCGTGCTGCCGCTGGTGAACATCAGGGCGGCGACGGCGTCCGGCTGGGCGGCGACGTCGAGCGACCCCCCGTCGCCGGGGCGGGTCAGCAGGTCGTCGGCGCCGGGGCACGGCCCCAGCGACAGCAGCGGCACCGGCCGTCCGGAGGCCCGCGACAGCTCCGGGGCCGCGGTCGACGGGTCGACCAGGACGGCGTCCACGTCCATGCTGAGGACATGAGCGAGCTGCCCGGCGGTGTACCCGGGCCGGACCCCCACGACGCGGCAGCCGAGCGTGTGCGCGGCGATATGGGCGGCGAACGCCTCCGGCGAGACGGCGGTGCGGATCGCGACGGCCCGGCCCGGGCCGAGCCCGGCCGCGCGCATCGCGCCCGCGAGACGGCGGACGAGCTCCAGCAGCTCGCCGCGCGAGACCGTCCGGGACCCCTGCTCGAAGGCGGGGCTCCCCGGCGCCTCCCGCAGCGCGCCGAGCAGGGCCTGCGGGAAGGGCGGCCCGATTGTGTCGCGCAACGTTCGACTCCTCTGCGTCGCCGGAGAGCCGGTCGCGTGGCGCGGAGTCGTCGCGCGACCGGCTCGTCGTCCACCGCGACCTTAGGCGGCGCAGATCAGAACGAGATCAGAACGAGATCAGAGCGGTGCCGGGGCCGCATCCGGGACCACGGGGAAGGAGCACGGCATGAAGGTGATCGGAGCCGGATTCGGCCGGACGGGGACGGCGTCGCTGAGGGAGGCCCTGGACATGCTCGGCCTCGGCCCGTGCTACCACATGCGGACCGTTATCGCGGAGCCCTTCCGGGTCCGGCAGTGGAGGGACATCGGGCAGGGCCTTGACGCCGACTGGGACGCGGTGTTCGCCGGGTTCCCCTCGGCGGTGGACTGGCCTGCCGCCGCCTACTGGCGGGAGCTGGCCGACCGCTACCCCGCCGCGAAGGTGGTCCTCACCGTCCGCGACCCGGAGCGGTGGTACGACAGCGTCACCTCGACCATCTTCGCGAGCGCGATGGCCGAACGGGGGCCGCTGCCGGCGCGCCGCCGCGTCATCCGGTGGCTCGTCGCGCGCCGCGTCCCCGACTTCGCCCTCTTCCCGCAGATGATGAGGGCGACCGTCGTGGACCGCCTCTTCGACGGCCGCATCGACGACCGCGCGCACGCCCTCAAGGTGTTCGAGCGGCATGTCGCCGAGGTGAAGGCGGTGGTCCCGCCCGAACGGCTGCTGGTGTTCGACGTGCGGGAGGGCTGGGAGCCGCTGTGCGCGTTCCTCGGAGTCCCCGTCCCGGACGAGCCCTTCCCGAGGGTCAACGAGCGCGAGGCGTTCCAGCGCAAGCGCCCCGGCCGGCTCCTGCGGCTGATCGTCCTCGGCCGCTGAGCCGCCCTCCCCCGCCCGCGCCGCCCGCTAATGGGCGGCGGCGTCCCAGTCGGGGCCGGAGCCGATCGCGGCCTCCAGGCCAACGCTGAGCGGGTACGCCGTCGTCATCCGCTCGCGGACCAGCTCGGCCACCCGGTCCCGCTCGCCCGGCGCGACCTCCAGGACGATCTCGTCGTGCACCTGGAGGAGCAGGCGGCTGCGGAGCCCGCCGGCGGCGAGCGCCTCGTCCACCCGCAGCATCGCGATCTTGACGATGTCGGCGGCCGAGCCCTGGACGGGGGCGTTCAGCGCCATCCGCTCGGCGGTCTCGCGGCGCTGCCTGTTGTCGCTGGACAGGTGGGGCAGGTAGCGGCGGCGGCCGAGGAGCGTGCGGGTGTAGCCGGTCGCCCGGGCCTCGGCCACGACGTGGTCGAGGTAGTCGCGGACGCCGCCGAGGCGCTCGAAGTAGGCGTCCATCAGCGGGCGCGCCTCCGCCACGGCGATGCCGAGCTGCTTGGCCAGGCCGAACGCCGACAGGCCGTAGGCCAGGCCGTACGACATCGCCTTGATCTTGCGGCGCCGGTCGGGGGTGACCGCGTCCGGTGCGACGCCGAAGACGCGCGCGGCCATCGTGGTGTGCAGGTCCTCCCCGGACGCGAACGCCGCCAGCAGCGTCGGGTCCTGGGACAGGTGCGCCATGACCCGCAGTTCGAGCTGGCCGTAGTCGGCGGTCATCAGCGACGCGAAGCCGGCGCCCGGCACGAACGCCCGCCTGATCCGCCGACCCTCCGCCGTGCGGATCGGGATGACCTGGAGGTTCGGCTCGGTGGAGGTGAGCCGGCCGGTCGCGGCGACGGTCTGCTGGAAGGCGGTGTGGACGCGGCCGTCCGCGCCGATCTCCCGGATGAGGCCGGCCACCGTGGTGCGGAGCCGGGCCAGGTCGCGGTGGCGCAGCAGCACTTGCGGGAGCCCGTTGCCGGTCTTGGTGGCCAGCCAGGTCAGCGCGTCCAGGTCGGTGGAGTACCCGGACTTGATCTTCTTCGTCCTCGGCAGCCCCAGCTCGCCGAACAGGACCTCCTGGAGCTGCTTGGTCGAGCCGGGGTTGAACCGGCGCCCGGCGATGCCGGCGGCCTGGTCGGCGGCGCGCTCCATCCCGGCGGCGAACTCCTCCTCCAGCTCGCGCAGCAGCGCCTCGTCCACGTGGATCCCGGCGCGCTCGGCGCGGGCCAGCAGCGCCGACAGCGGCAGTTCCACCTCGGCCAGCACCGCGTCCATGCCCGTGTCGGCCAGCTCGGCGCCGAACCTGCCGGCCAGGTCGAGGACGGCCCCGGCGCGCAGCATCGTCCCGGCGGCGCCGTCGGCGGCCGGGCGGCGGCCGAGGTGGCGGGCCGCCAGGTCGGCGATCCCGTAGGCGGCCAGGCCGGGGAGCAGGAGGTAGGCGGCCATCGCCGTGTCCGCGGCGACGCCCCCGAGGCGCCAGCCGTGCTCGGGCAGAACGCGCAGCAGCGCCTTCGCGTCGTGCAGCGCCTTCGGGCGGCCCGGGTCGGCCAGCCAGGCCGCGAAGGCCCGCTCGTCGCCCCCGGTCAGCGCGGACGGCTCGAACGACGCGGCGCGGCCGTCCGGGGCGGCGAGCGCGATCCGGTCGATCCGGCCCGTCCCGCGCTCCCAGGTCCAGTCGGCGGCCAGCCCGACGAGGCCGGTCGCACTCGCGGCGAGCCAGCCGGCCAGCTCGTCCGGGGCCGGCTCGCGGCCCTTCAGCCGCGCGGGGGCGTCCGCGTCCGGGGGCCGCCCGCCGCCCGGGTCGGCGGCGAAGAGCCGCTGCCGGAGGCTGGCGTTGCGGAACTCCAGCTCGTCCAGCAGCGCGGTGAAGGCGGCCAGGTCGTAGGGGCGGCGCCGCAGGTCGCCCAGCGTGACCGGGAGCTCCAGGTCGCGGACGAGCTCGGTCAGCCGCCGGTTCAGCGTCACCGTGTCCAGCGCGGCGCGCAGCCGCTCGCCCGCCTTGCCCTTCACCTCCCCGGCCCGCTCCACCAGCGCGGCCAGCGAGCCGAACTCGCGCACCCACTTCGCGGCCGTCTTCTCCCCGATGCCCGGGATGCCCGGCAGGTTGTCGGACGGGTCGCCGCGCAGCGCCGCGAAGTCCGGGTACTGGCGCGGGGTCAGGCCGTACTTCTCCTGGACGAGCGCGGGCGTGTAGCGGATCATCTCCGAGGCCGTCCGGTAGAAGTACAGGACGGTGACGTTCTCGCCGACGAGCTGGAGCGCGTCCCGGTCGCCCGTGATGATCAGCACCTGGAAGCCGTCGCCCTCCGCCTGCGTGGCGAGGGTCGCGATGACGTCGTCGGCCTCGTACCCGGGCACCCGGACCGCCGGCACGCTCATCGCCGCGAGCAGCTCGTCCAGGATCGCGAGCTGGCTCCCGAACTCCGCCGGCGACCGCGCGCGGCCCGCCTTGTACTCGGGGAACGCCTCGGTGCGGAACGTCCGCCGCGACACGTCGAAGGCGACGGCGACGTGCGTGGGCCGCTCGTCGCGCAGCGCGTTGGCCAGCATGCCGGCGAATCCGTACAGCACGTTGGTGGGCTGGCCGCCCGTGGTGCTGAAGTTCTCGACCGGCAGCGCGTAGAACGCCCGGTAGGCCAGCGAGTGGCCGTCCAGGAGCAGCAGCCGGGGCCGGTCGGTCATGGGTCCCATCCTGCCATCCGGCGGCTTTCGGACGGACCGCGAAGGGGCCGTCAACACGTACAAATCAGAGCAGACCCGGACGATCGCTACGCTTGCGGTTCACCTGACCTTCCAGCGGGAGGCACGAGGCGTGGACGCTGATGTCGGGGCCGAGGGACGGTGCGGCACCGGCCGGGACGTGATCGCGCGGCTGAGCCTGCTGACCACGGCCGGCGCCCGGATGGCGAGCACCCTGGACCTGGAGGAGGTCGCCCGGCACCTGGTCGAGGTGGTGCTGACCGGCCTCGCCGACACGGTCGGCGTGTACGTGGCCGAGCACCTCATCGTCGGCGACGAGCTCGTCCGTCCGTCCCGGTCCAGGTCGGTCGAGGCGCGGCGGATCGCGGTCGGCGCCTCGGACTTCAACCTGGAGGACTGCTTCCCCTCGGGCGAGGTCCTGGTCTTCCCGCCCGACACCGTCTACGCCGCGTGCGTCCGCGAGGGGGCCGTCCAGCGGTTCGCCGAGCTGCCGCCCGACCAGCGCGCCGCCGCCCACCCGAGCGCCCGGGACCGGCTGGACACGCTGGCCGACTTCCTCCTCGTCCCGCTGCGGACCGGCGGGTCCGTCCTGGGGTTCGTGGCGTTCGCCCGCGACTCCGCCTCCGGGCCGTTCACCGCCGCGCAGATCCGCGTCGCCGAGGAGCTGACCGCGCTCGCCGCCGGCTGCCTGGACAACGCCCGCCGGTACGAGCGCGAGCGCGCGGCCGCGCGGGCCCTGCAGGCCGGGCTGCTGCCGGCCTCGCCCGCCACCGTCCCCGGCATCGAGGTCGCGCACCGGTCGGTGCCCGCCGGGCACACCAACCTCGTCGGCGGCGACTGGTGCGACATCATCCCGCTGGGCGCCGGGCGGGTCGCGCTCGTCATCGGCGACGCCATGGGGCACGGCTCGGCGGCGGCCGCGGCGATGGTGCAGCTGCGCGCCGCCGCGCGGACGCTGGCGATGCTCGGCATGGGCCCGGCGCGGATCCTCGGCTGGCTGGACCGCATCGCGCCCGGCCTCGGCCCCGTGCAGTTCGCCACCTGCGCGTGCGCCGTCCTGGACACCGGGACCCGGACGGGCGTCATCGGCCGGGCGGGCCATCCCCCGCCGATCCTGCTGCGCCCCGGCGGCGGCTGCGAGGTCGTCGACACCCCGCCCGGGCTGCCGCTCGGCCTCGGCGACACCGTCTACGAGGACGTGCGGATCGCCGTCCCGGACGGGACGACGCTCGTCCTGTACACCGACGGCCTGATCGAGTCCCGCAGCCGGGACCTGGAGGCCGGCCTCACCGCGCTGCGGGCCGCGCTCGCCGACTCCGCCGCCGGGCTCGACGAGGCGTGCGCCGCGATCATCGACAAGCTCGTCACCGGGCCGAACGAGGACGACGTCACGGTGATGCTCGTCCGCCCCAGGAAACCACCGAGGAAGAGGTAGCCCGTGGTCAACACCGACTGGACATCCGGCATCGACCCGAGCCAGGCGAGCGTGGCGCGCGTCTACGACTACCTGCTCGGGGGCGCCCACAACTTCTCCGCCGACCGGGACGTCGCCCGGACCGTGGAGGCCATCGAGCCGCAGGCGCGCGTCCTCGCCGCCGCCAACCGGGCGTTCCTGGCCCGGGCCACGCGGTACCTGGCGGCCGAGGCCGGCGTCCGCCAGTTCCTGGACATCGGCTCGGGCATCCCGACCCAGGGCAACGTCCACGAGATCGTCCAGGGGGTGGACCCGCGGGCCCGCGTCGTCTACGTCGACCACGACCCGGTCGCGGTCGCGCACAGCGGCGCGATCCTGGCCGGCAACGCGAACGCGGGCGTGGTCCAGGCCGACCTGACCGATCCGGCGGCGATCCTGGACCATCCCGTCACCCGCGAGATGATCGACTTCAAGGAGCCGGTCGGGCTGCTGCTGGTCGCCGTCCTGCACTTCGTCCCGGACACGCTGGACCCGGGCGCGATCCTCGCCGCGCTCACCGAGCGGCTGCGGCCGGGCAGCCACCTGGTCATCAGCCACGGGACGCACCGGACGCAGACCGCCGAGGCCGTCGCGAAGGTCTACCACCGCGCGGTCTCGCAGGGGGCGCAGGCCACGCTCCGCGGCGAGGAGGAGATCATGCGGTTCTTCACCGGGTTCGAGGTCGTCGAGCCCGGCCTCGTCCGCGGCCCGCTGTGGCGCCCCGACTCCCCCGACGACGTGCCCGAGGACCCGTCGCGGTTCTGGTTCCTGGCCGGCGTGGGCCGCAAGCCCTGAGGCCCGCCGGTCAATGCGGAAAGGGGCGCGCCCGTCCGGGCGCGCCCCTCCGGCGAGCGGTCAGCTCGTCGTGTAAAGGCCGTACTGTCCGGGCTTGGCGGCGCCCTTGTTCTGCGCGCGCTTCCGGGCGAACTCGTTGCCGTTGACCGTCAGCGTGCTGTAGGCGAATGCCTCGGTGGCCGCGGCGGTCCCGTCGATCATCTCGTCGAAGCCGGTGAGGCTCACGTTGTCGTAGCGGTCGCACGCCTGGTGGTAGCACGGGTCGTACGGCTTGCCCGCGGTGCCGCCGTACCGGGCGGCCTGCGCCGCGGTCTTGACCCCCTCGGCGCCGGCGAAGATGCCGCCGGCGGGGATGCCCGCGGTGATGAAGGCGTTGTAGTCCGACCGCCCATCGAAGTTGGTCGGGTCGGTCGCCAGCCCGCGTCCGGTGAAGTAGTCGTTGAACTCCTTCTCGATCGCCCCGGACCCGTCGGGCGCCTCGACGTTGTTGCCGCCGGTGCTGTTGTCCCCGTCGTAGACGAACCGGACGAAGTTCGGCGAGGCGAGCATGTCGAAGTTGAGGTTCAGCGCGATCTTGTCGAGGTCGGCCTTCGGCAGGTGGTCGACGTAGTACTGCGAGCCCAGCAGGCCCTCCTCCTCGGCGCCCCAGAACGCGAACCGCACCTGGTTGCGGACCTTGCCGCCGAGCTTGCCGATCTGCTGCGCCATCGCCAGCAGCGTCGCGGTGCCCGAGCCGTCGTCGTTGATGCCGGGACCGGCGGTGACGCTGTCGTTGTGCGCGCCGATCACCACCACGTTGTCGGCGCGGCCGCGCGGGGTGTCGGCGACGACGTTGGCCGTCTCCTTCTTCTGGTTCAGCGTGGCGGTCTTGACACGCAGGGTCAGGCCGCCCTTCTGGGCCTGCCGGACGAGGTCCACGCCGATGGCGTTGGTGGGTCCGACCACCGGAATCGCGAACGGCTTGGTCAGCGTCCCCGCGACCGGGCCCTCCACGTCGGGCCGCTGATAGATCACCACGGCCGACGCGCCCGCGGCGACGGCGTTGCCGGCCTTGTCGGCGTAGAGGCAGCCGCCGCGCTGGATCAGCGCGATGCCTCCCTTCGGGAAGCCGGCGAAGTCGGCGGCCTCGCACCCGCTGCCCGTCCCGGCCGAGCCGGGGTCGACGGCCGTCGCGGCGGCGGTGACATCGCCCGACCCGGAGTACTGGAGCGTCCCGAAGTCGGTGCGCGGCGCGAACGTCCGCGGGGTCGGCGCGGTCTCGGCGAACACCGGCTCCGCGGTCTCCTGCCAGAAGTCGAACGGGAACTTCTGGACCCTCGGCGCGTACCCGGCCCGCTTGAGCTGGTCCGCGATGTACTTGACGGTGATGGTGTTGCCCGGGAGCCCGGCGGCCCGGTTGCCACCGTTGGCATCGGCGATCTTCTGCAGGTTCTCCTGGTGGTGGCGGACGGCCTTGAGCGTGACGAGGGCGGCCAGCCTCGATGGGGCCGGGGCCGCCTGCGCGCCGGCCGCCGTCAGGGTGGTGGCGGCGAGCGACAGGCCGAGGAGCGACGCTAGCGCGGCTTTGCGCATGACTCGGTCTCCGATGATGGGGGGACAAAGCTCCCGAATCCTGACATGCGTCATTTATCGCCACAAGACAGGAGTCACCCTTCACCTCGGCCGATAACGGCCGTCCCAAGAAAATCGGTCATCCAGGTGAATCACCGTACAAATCACCCGGGCAACCCGTGGGCGGGTGACCCGATCCGGCCCGAGTACCCGTAGTGCCTTATCACAGCGGGCGTACCGGGACACCGCCAACACGCGGATCATGCTCGGAGGGCCGCCAGAAGACGCTCAATCGTTTAACGGAAGAACGCTGGCGTTCGCTAAATCAAACTAAGTATGCTTCCTCACCGTTTAATGGCGGTTTACGGATGACCACACGGAGTGAGCCAGTGACGCGAGACGACCAGGTCCCCGCCCCAGCCCCGCCACGTTCACCGTCGCGTCCGCGGACCCGGTCCATCACGCGCCGGATCGCGCTGCTGCTGTCGATCCCGCTGATCTCGCTGATGATCCAGTGGGGGGTGCCGACCGCCGTCACGCTGGCCAGCGCGCTCCAGCGGTTCGACTTCTCGACCGTCTACGACAACGTCGGCCGGCCCGCCTCGGCCGTCACCGAGGCGGTCCAGGAGGAGCGCACCGCGGCGGTGGCCGTCCTGTCGGCGAGCGGGGCCACGCGGTCGGCGAACGAGCAGCGCTTCCAGGCCCAGGCGGCCAGGACGGACGCGGCGGTGGCGGCGTTCCGCAAGAAGGCCTTCGCGGGCGACACCAAGGACGCGATGACCGGGGCGGTCCAGCTGCGCGTGCGGCAGCTCAGCGACACCTACGACGGGCTGGCGCCGCTGCGGTCGCAGGTCACCACCGGGGGGACCACGCGGCTCGGGGCCATCAACGGGTACAGCACGATCGCCGACACCACGCTCCGGGTGCTGACCACGCTGGTGAGCGTCGACGAGGTCACCGTCTACCAGCGCACCAACGCCGTCCTGTACGACCGCTGGGGCCGCGAGTTCATGCTGCGGGAGAACGCGCTGCTGTCGGGCCAGCGAGCCGGCCGGATGAGCGTCGAGGACCGCTCCGCCTTCTCCTCGTGGGCGGGCAGCCGCGCGCAGATGTTCGAGCTCGGCCGGGCCGGGGCGGACGGCGAGGTCGGCAAGATCCTGGACGAATTCGCGAACACGCCCGCCTTCGTCGTCTACACGGCGCTGGAGGTGATGGTCGTCACCACCGGGTACACCCCGGAGCCGCGCCGGTGGCGGGCCGCGATCACGGACGTGTCCCCGCTGTGGCTGCGCGCCGACACCCAGGCCGCCGACGTGGTGGACCGCAAGGACGTGAAGCCGGCGGGCCAGAGGATCCTGGCCGGCTTCTACCTGGTGGGCGGGCTCGGCCTGCTCGGCTTCATCGCCTCGGTGGTGCTGTCGGTGGTGTTCGCGCGCCGGCTCACCGCGGAGCTGCGCACTTTGCAGCGGACGGCGCAGGTCCTGGCGCACGAGCGGCTGCCCCGGGTCGTGGCGCGGCTGCGGCGCGGCGAGAAGGTGGACGTCGACGCCGAGGCGCCCCCGCCCGAGACCGGCAGGACGCGGGAGATCGCGCTGGTCAGCGACGCCTTCCACGCCGTCCAGCGGACGGCGGTCAGCACCGCGGTCGGCGAGGCCGAGCTGCGCGCGAGCATCAACCGCGTCTTCATCAACCTGTCGTGGCGGAGCCAGTCGCTGCTGCACCGGCAGCTCAGGCTGCTGGACGCGATGGAGCGGCGGGCGCAGAGCCCCGAGGAGCTGGACGACCTGTTCCGGCTCGACCACCTCACCACCCGCATGCGGCGGCACGCCGAGGGCCTGGTCATCCTGTCCGGGTCGCCGACCGTCCGCGCCTGGGACCATCCCGTCGCCGCCGAGGACGTGATCCGCGCCGCCATCGCCGAGGTGGAGGACTACCGGCGGATCGAGGTGACCGGCTCCTCGTCGGCCGCGGTCACCGGCGCCGTCGTCGCCGACGTCATCCACCTGCTGGCCGAGCTCATCGAGAACGCCGCGTCGTTCTCCCCGCCGACCACCGAGGTCACCGTGAAGGTCGAGACCGTCGCCAACGGCCTGGCGGTCGAGGTGGTGGACCGCGGCGTCGGGCTGCACCCCGACGAGCTGGCCGAGCTGAACCGGCGGCTCGCCGCCGACCTGGAGTTCGACCTGGTCGACACCGAGCGGCTCGGGCTGTTCGTCGTCGCGCGGCTGGCCGCCCGGCACGGCGTCAAGGTCTCGCTGCAGCCCTCGGCGTACGGGGGGACGACCGCGATCGTCCTCGTCCCGCACACGCTGGTCGTCCTGGACGAGCAGTGGCGGCCGTCGCGCGGCGGCGCCGAGGCCAGGGTGCCGGAGCCCGCGGCGGCGCTGCCGCCCGGCCGCGTCGCCCTGCCCGCGCTGGCCGGCCCGCCCGACCACGCGGCGGCCGAGCCGTCCCCCGAAGCAGGCGGGCCGCCCCCCGGCCGGCCCGAACGTTCCGATGGCCACACCCGGCCGCCCGTCAGCGATTCGGAGCCGTCCGAGGAGGAGTCGAGCGAGGTCACCGGTAAGCTCCCCCGACGGGTGCGGCAACGGCATCTGGCGCCTCAGCTGCGCAAGCGCTCCGAGCGCGGGCAAGCCAAGGAGCCGGAGGCCGAGTTCGAGGAGCCCAGCCCGGAGCTCAGCCGCGACCTGATGGCCTCGCTCCAGTCGGGCTGGCTCCGCGGCCGGGACGAGGGCGACGAGACCGGCGATCCCGCCGCACGCGACGAATGGGGGGAATCATGACGCAGCAGGCGCATGCCACGGGCGAGCTGGACTGGCTGCTCGACGACCTGGTGAAGCGGGTCGGGGAGGTCCGCCAGGCGGTCCTGCTGTCCCGCGACGGCCTGGTCATGGGCGCCTCGGGCGGCGTGACCCGCAAGGAGGCCGAGTTCCTCGCGGCGCTGTCGTCCGGCTTCCACAGCCTGGCCAACGGCGCGCGGGACCACTTCAAGGCCAAGCAGGTGCGGCAGACCGTCGTCGAGCTGGACGGCCTGCTGTTCTTCGTCATGCCGGCCGGCGACGGGAGCTGCCTCGCGGTGCTGAGCGACGCGGGCGGCAACGCCGGCCTCGTCGCCTACGAGACCACGATGCTGATCAAGCGGGTCCGGCGCCAGCTCGGCGCGGGCCCCCGCTCGTCCGGCGAGCCGTCGGACCCGCCCGCGCGGGCCTGACCCCGCCGTGGACGCGCCCAAGGAGCGCTGGGTCGGCCGCGAGGCCGGGCCGATCGTGCGGCCGTACGCGGTGACCCGCGGCCGCACCCGGCCCCGCGGGACGGCCATCGACCTCGTCACCATCCTGGTCGCCACCGGGCGGCCGCCCGGCGACCGGGTGTGGCTGTCGCGCGAGCACCGGCGGCTGCTGGAGCTGTGCCGGCGGCCGTCCACCCCCGCGGACCTGGCCTCGGAGACCGATCTGCCGTTCCAGGTCGTCCAGATCCTGCTGGCCGACCTGCACCAGTACGGCCTGATCGAGGAGATGCGGCAGTCCGAGGACCCCGAACGTCCCGACCCACGGATACTGATGAGAGTGCTCGATGAACTCCGCCGTCTCTGACGCCTTCGGCGCCGTCCCGCCGCACGACGCGGACGACGTCCCCCAGCACACGTTGAAGATCCTTGTGGCCGGCGGCTTCGGCGTCGGCAAGACGACCTTCGTCGGCGCGGTCAGCGAGGTCCGCCCGCTGCGCACCGAGGAGACGCTGACCGACGCCTCCACCGGCGTGGACGACCTGAGCGGCGTGGAGGGCAAGACCACCACGACCGTGGCCATGGACTTCGGCCGGCTCACCTTCTCCGGCGGCGTCCGGCTGTACCTGTTCGGGACGCCCGGCCAGGAGCGGTTCTGGTTCATGTGGGACCAGATCGCCTACGGGGCCGTGGGCGCGATCGTCCTGGTCGACACCCGGCGGCTGACCACGAGCTTCGCGTCCATCGACTTCTTCGAGCAGCGGGAGATCCCGTTCGTGGTCGCGGCGAACTGCTTCGACGGCGCGCGCCGCTACACCGAGGAGGAGATCCGGGGCGCGCTGGACGTCGATCCGGACGTGCCGGTCATGCTGTGCGACGTGCGCCGCCCGGAGACCACCAAGCACGCCCTCGTCACGCTGGTCGAGCACGCCCTGCGGTCATCCGCGCCACGATGAGGGACGCGAGCGCGGCGTAGGCGGCCGAGTCGTCCAGGCCCGTCTGCGCCTTGATCTCGCCCCGGTGGATCGACTCCATCACCTGGCCCGCGACGGCGCCGACGAACGCGGCGTCCGCGCCGGGGGACGCCTCGCGCACGAGCCCGCGCACGCGCTCGACGGCGAACCGGGTGTTGCGCTTGTAGATCTCGCGGGCCGGGGCGAACGCGTCGAGGTCGGCGAAGAACGCGGGCGAGGCGGGCGCGAGCGCGCCGGAGATCGCGCGCAGGTACGCGCCGACGCGCTCGCGGGGGTCGGCGCTGCCGTCCAGCGCCGCCTCGACCCGGGAGGTCGCGCGGCGGAAGAACGCGCGGACGACCGTGACGATGATCTGCTCGCGGCTCGCGGCGACGGTGTAGAGCGTGCTCTTCGAGCAGCGCAGCACGGCCGCCAGCTCCGCCACGCTCAGCTCGGCGAACCCGCGGTCCAGGAACACCTCGATGAGCCGCTCGACGAGGTCCTCGCGCCGCCGCTCGACCCGCGTGCGCGCCGGTCGCGTCCCGTCCGTCGAGGTCATGCCGCCGACAGTACCAAAGCCGGTTCGCTGGTACTCGCTCTGGTACTGTCGAAGCGGCGAAAGGAGCCCCGCATGCCCGCCACGCGCCACCTGCCCACCCCGGAGTCCGAGGACCTGATCGCCCTCACGCGCGAGATCGCGGCCAAGGAGCTGGCGCCGCGCGTGGCCGAGGCCGAGCGCACCGGCACGTTCCCCCGCGAGGTCTTCGCCACCCTGGGGCGGGCGGGGCTCCTGACGCTGCCGTACCCCGAGCGGTACGGCGGCGGCGAGCAGCCGTACGAGATCTACCTCCAGGCGCTGGAGGAGATCGGCGCGGTGTGGGCGAGCGTGGGCGTCGGGGTCAGCGTGCACGCCCTGTCCTGCTTCCCGCTGTTCGCCTACGGCACGCAGGAGCAGCGCGCGGAGTGGCTCCCGGACCTGCTGTCGGGCGAGCGGCTGGGCGCGTACTGCCTGTCGGAGGCGCACGCGGGCTCCGACCCGGCGGCGATGCGCGCCAAGGCCGTCCGCGACGGCGACTCCTACGTCCTGAACGGCGCCAAGGCGTGGACGACCCACGGCGGCAAGGCCGACTTCTACACCGTGATGGCCCGCACGTCCGACGAGGGCTCGCGCGGCATCTCGTGCTTCCACGTCCCGGCGGGCACGCCCGGCTTGGAGTTCGACGAGCCCGAGGACAAGATGGGCCTGATGGGCTCCACGACCGCGACCGTCCGCTTCGAGGGCGCGCGGATCCCGGCCGGCCATCTCATCGGGCAGGAGGGGCAGGGCCTGTCGATCGCCCTGGCGGGCCTCGACGCGGGGCGTCTCGGCATCTCCGCGGTGGCCACCGGCCTCGCCCAGGGGGCGCTCGACACCGCCGTCGCCTACGCCAAGGAGCGCGAGGCGTTCGGCAAGGCCATCATCGACCACCAGGGGCTGGCGTTCGTCCTGGCCGACATGGCCGCTGCGGTCGAGTCGGCGCGGGCCACCTACCTGTCGGCCGCCCGCCTCAGGGACGCCGGACGGCCCTACGGCCGCGAGGCGTCCATCGCCAAGCTGATCGCCACCGACAACGCCATGAAGGTCACCACCGACGCCGTGCAGGTGCTCGGCGGCGCCGGCTACACCCGCGACTTCCCGGTGGAGCGCTTCATGCGCGAAGCGAAGGTCATGCAGATCTTCGAGGGCACGAACCAGATCCAGCGGCTGGTCATCTCCCGCCACCTGGCCCGCTGACCGTTCCGTCTACCTGGGGTTTCTTAGCCCCCACAGGGCCATCCCCGTTTTGGGCACGGTCTCACCCGCGTCCGATACGCCTTCGTTCGCTTGATCGTCTCCCTCCGCTCTCCCAGACGGCTCCCAACCGTCCCCACGAGGGGGTCGGCGGTGACCGCCATCCAGGAGATCGAACGCGCCGCCAACCAGCTCCGCGCGCTCGAATGGCTCATCAACCGGCCACTCGGGCGGCCAGCGCTCCTGGTCTGGTTCACCGACGAGGACGGCGACCTCGTCGGCCCACCGGCGGACCCGTCCCCGCCCCCGCGAACGCCAACTATCCGGATCAATACTGACCGCACACGATCACCCAAGCTTGCGATGAGGGCCCGTCACCGTCGGCAGGCTCGGTACGCTCACGACGGTGCAACTCGACCTGATCACGATCGTCGTAGACGACTACGACCGAGCCATCGAGTTCTTCACCGACGCGCTGGGTTCGACCTGGTCGAGGACTCCCCATCACTGACAGGCGACAGCCGACCTTCGGGACGACGCGTGATTCGACCTCTCGTGAGGCCCCACCTGGCCAGTGAGGAGCGCGAGGGCTGGTTGCATGCCAGGATGGGCCAGCCGCAATCCAGTCTCCGGAGGAATAGCCATGACCCGTCGCGCAGCCATTCTGAAGATCGCTCGTGTGATTCACGAGCAATGGCGGAACGCAGGTAACCACCCTGCCGATATCGCCCCTGCTGACGTCTCAAAGATGATTGACTCTATTACTCTGCGTCTACCCCCGGATGCTCCGCTGTGGCATGCGCTCCTGAAGCTTCAGCCAAGGAGCAGCCTTGATCTTGCACGCATCTTCCGCCGAGTCCAGCGCAGCAAGGTCTAAGCCATGCAGTTGGAGCACTGATTTCAATCACCCCTTCAGCTTCCGCGGCACCCTGCTGTAGTCCTGGCCCTCGATGGGCGTGATGTTCTCGGCCATCACCTGGCGGCGACGCCCCTGCCACTTCAGCCCGTTCCACTCCATGTAGGCGACCAGCGCGCCCCAAGAGCCCTCGGCGAGCTGCTGCCACTCCAGCAGGTAGACCGCTCCCCCGGCGGTGGCCGAGAAGACGACGGGCGCGATCGCAGGCATCTGGTGTTTCTACCCCGACCTGCGGCGATAGGTCGAATGTGTGTGCGAATCCGACGTTGATCAGCGTAAGCACCGAGAAGCCACCCTGCCCTGGACGCTGCAACGCCCGTCACCGCAAGGCCGTTCGCGAGGTCGAAGAGACGAACCGCGCCTACGAGGCCGCCATCGAGCGTTGGGAGGGTGCCCGCGCCCAGGCGCTCGACGCTGAGGACGTGGAGCTGCTCGCAGCGCTCGACCGTGCCCGTCCGCAGCCACCGGCCCCGGTAGCGATCGAGCCGGTGCCCGGCGAGCCGGTCTGGTGCGACCGCGACCGTGCCGCGATCCGCCGCGCCCTGGCCGAGATCGACGACCTGGCCACGCTGCTGGACTCCTGGGGGACGGGCACCGCGGCGCCGCGTCCGGGGAGCGCACCTCGGGCCGGCGGGCCGGCTCGGCCTCGCCGTCCCCGATCGGTGACACCCTCGACGAGTTGTACTGGGCCCTGACGGCGGTGGAGGACGACTGGCGCGCTTTCCGCGTGCTGCCGACCCGCCCGCACCGCGGCGCCGTCGAGGCCCGCGCCCGCTGCATCGGCTGGCTGCTCTCCCAGCTCGACCAGATCCTCTACCACCCCGGCAGCGCCGCGTTCGGCCGGGCCGTCGTCGCGTGGGAGCGCTGCCTGCGGGGGGCGACGCGCAGCGACCCGGTGGTGCGCCGCCGCCCGGCCGCCCCGTGCCCGCGCTGCGACCAACGTGCTCTGCGCACCCGCGACGACGAGTACACCGAGTGCGCTAAGTGCGGGCGCCTCCTAGACGACGAGTACAACGAGCTGGGCGAGGTCGAGCTGGCGGTCGAGGAGGCCGAGGCGTCGTGAACGCACCAATCGCATGATCGAAGTGATCGCTACTGGACTGTCCTTCAAATCGTTGATATCGGCAGCGGTTCCCGGCGGGCGCCGATAGCCTCATGAACATGAAGTGGCGGAAGCGGTCGGAGAAACCCGGTCAGATATCGTTCGCAGTGTTTGATCCCAACGAGCCGCAGCCGTGCCAGCGGCCAGGGTTAACCGTCGGTGGCAACCAAATGCCCCCGATCACAACCGCAAGTTTTACGGACCGATATGCCGAACATGCAGGGCGAGCCAGCCTCCTGGCGCTGGACCCGTGATGTGCCTGGTAGATCACCACACGCTAGCCGAGGACGCCTCAGTGATCTACATGGGACTTGCCGGTCGAGCATCTGTCCTGGTCAGCCTAGCCTCAGACTTGTGTGCGGACCCGCAAGCCTTGGGTGGGGCGGTACTGGACAACGGCGCATCGCTGTACCTCGACGCGCATCCAGGATTCCTGCGAGCGTCGCTTCTGCTCCCCTCAATGGAATTCGATCTAGACACCGCCATGGTCCTTGGTGAGGGAAACGTCCAGGAGTTCCTACAATCCGCATACACCACCGAAACGGTCGAGCTGCACATTTTTCACCCCACCGAGTCGAGCAAGCTGCACTTTGCTTGCGCCGCGCCGGGAGTCCGCGCGGTGCTGGACGCTGGCTTCGACCTGATCGCCCGTCCTGCCCCAGCCGACCTCCGAGCCACCTTTGCAGCGGTCAATGGCACACTGAACCCATCTGCGCTCGTCCCGTTGCGCGTCATCGGCAGGCCCGCACGGGTTATCGAGTTCGAGGTAGAGGTCTGATCTGCCGCACGTATCGCCAGCCGGGGTCCGTCAAGATGAGACGCATGGCGGATCCAACGGACCTGAGCACGGCCGACCTGATCGCGCTCATCACTCGCGGTCTGGACCAGGACGAGGCGCGAGCGAAGGCGTGCCTCCGCGAAGTCGGCTCTGTCCGCAAGGGCGAGATGTACGACGATGGGTCCGGCCCGGCCGAGCAGGACGAGTACCCGCACTACCCGCACGCGTCCGGACCGGCAGAACTGGCGTTCATGGCGCGTTGCCGTCCGGCCGAGGTACTGCGCGACATACAGGCCAAGCGACACATCCTCGTACGCTGCGAGGAGGAGCTGCTGTCCGGCATCCCCCGCCTCGTGCACTTCGCGGAGCAGACTCTCCGGGAGATGGCCCGGCCCTACCTCGCCCAGGAGCGTCATGGTTGAACCCGCGAGCGTCCTGCTGTCGGGGATAGTGGGCTCGACCGCCTACGGCCTCGCCGGTCCCGATTCCGACACCGACCGGCTCGGGGTGTACGCGGCACCGACGATCGCATTCCACGGCCTCACACCGCCCGCCGGCCGCGACGCGACCACCGTCACCACCGAGCCGGACGTCACAATCCATGAGGCGGGCAAGTACGCGGCCCTCTGCCTCCAGGCGAACCCGACCGTCACCGAGCTGATGTGGCTGCCCGGCGCCCTGTACGAGAAGCGCACCGTCCTCGGTGACCAGCTCATCGGCATCCGGGCCGCGTTCCTGTCGGCCCATCGCGTGCACGACGCCTACCTGGGCTACGCCACCCAGCAGTTCAAGCGCCTGGAGAGCCGCAGCGACGGCTCGTTCTCCGCAGACACCCGCAAGCGGACGGCCAAGCATGCCAGGCACCTCGCCCGCCTCGTCCACCAGGGCCTCCAGCTCTACCGCACGGGCGAGCTCGACGTCCGCCTGCCAGATCCGCAGTGGTACCTCGACTTCGGAGAGCGTGTCGCCGGAGGGGATCTGGAGGAGGCCCGGCATGTCATGGCCGAGGCCGAGGTCGACTTCGCCGCCGCGCGCACGCCGCTGCCGGACGAGCCGGACCGCCCTCGTGTGGAGGAGTGGCTGCACGCCGTCCGCGCGGCGCACCTGCCAGGGCAGCGGACTGCGGGCCGCGGGCTGTTCCTGGTGGACCTGGACGGCACCGTCGCGCTCCGACAGGGCACCGAGGACGTCCGATCGCCCTACGACTGGGGACGTGTCGGCGAGGACGTCCCGCACGCACCGATCGTCACCATCGTCAGGGCGCTCGATACCGCCGGGCACCGGATCGTCTATCTGTCGGGCCGCTCGGATGAGTGCCGCGCGGCGACCGGAGTGTGGATCGCCGCGCACGTCGGCGTCGCGGGCGAGGCGCTGCTGATGCGCCCCGCTGGCGACAACCGCCCCGACCACGTGGTGAAGCGTGCGCTGTACGAGCGGTTTGTCGCGCCGGTCGGCCCGGTCACCGCCGTCCTGGACGACCGCGCCTCCGTCGTGCGGATGTGGCGTGAGGACCTCGGCCTGACCGTCCTGCAGGTCGCCGAGGGCGACTTCTGACCGCGCACACTAGACACGTGAGACTCGACCCGGCCGACGAGTTGTCGGAGCTGCTCGACCTCGACCAGGCCGCGCGCCTGGCGAAGGCGACCCGCCGCACCCTCGATCGCTGGATCGCCGCGCGGCGCCTTCGCGTGTACGAAGTCCACGGGCTCACCGGCCGCTACGTACGCGAGGACGAGCTGCTGGAGGTCGAGCACGAGCGCCGCAGCTCCCGCAATCCAGGCCGTCCAGGAGCACGGGTCACCTTCGCGGATACACTGTCCCGGCTTGACGTCTTGACCTAGCGTGTCCCACGCTGTTCTCAGGATCGGTGATCTCTAGCCGGTCGACGCGGAGTGGAGCAGTTCAGTAGCTCGCTGGGCTCATATCCCAGAGGTCGCGTGGTTCAAATCCCGCCTCCGCCACATCCCGCCCTGTGCGGCGCTTGCGGACATAACGCCAGGTCAAAGGAAGCTCCCCGAGACGCATCCGGCATCCTGATCATGTGCCGTGTTATGGCCGGTTCCGGGAAGACGTCGTGCGAGCGCAGGAAGCGCACCCCGGCGTCGAACTCCATCTCGTCTGGACGGGCCCGGACGAGCCGGTGACCCTCGACCTGATCCGTACCCGGCCCACCCTGCGCGGGCGCGGGCTGGCCGAGGCGGCCCTGCGCGACGTGATCGCCACGGCTGGGGCGTCCCGCTCCGGCTGACCGTGGAGCCGATCACCGGCGACGAGGGCACCGAGCCGGGCGAGCTCGTCCGCTGGTACGAGCGGCACGGCTTCGTCGCGCTCGGCCCGCCGCGCAAGAACGGCGACTCGGTGGTCATGCAGCGTCCGACCGGCGGCTGATCGATCAACCGATCGGTGCCGTGGGTACCTCCGGCAGCAGCCCGGCGAGCGCCATCCTCAACTCGGCGTACTGCTTGCGCTGATAGCTGGTGAACAGCACGACGTGCGGGTTCCCGCCGATGGCCTTCTCCTTGGACGTCCCCAGGGCCGTCACGGTCTTGACGTCCTCGGCCGTGGCCATGAAGACGCAGCCGTTGGCAAGCATCGTGGGGTCCTTCCACTGCACCTGGACGATCTCGGCCAGCGGGATCACGGTGTGGGCGTCGCTCGCCACGCGTCCCAGGCCGCGCCGACTGATTGCCACGCGCTCGGCGTGCAGGGTCACCGTCGCCTGATACGCCTTGATCGTCTGGGGCCCGCACTTTTCGAAGTCGGCATGGCCCCGCATCCTCGCACCAGCCCGGCCCGGAGGTGACCATGACGGCCTCATCCGGACGCTCGGCGCTCAGCCCGTGACCGCCTGCACTGCCGGACGCAAGGGACGTCCCTTCGTGCACCTGATCCGCTGGTATGGCCGCCACGACTTCGTCGTCACCGCCCGCCACCTCGCTATCCGCACCAGGGCCCTACTGCGACGGTGTGAGTGGAGTGCTCGTCATGGACGGGGCACGATGAGAATGGTTGCTTGGGCTGGATCTCCCGAGGGGACGCGTACACGCAGGACCCTCCCGTCACGCGGAACTCGGTCCAAAAGAATGATCCAGTCTCCGGAGGAAGAGTTGTACTCGGCGACGGCGACGTGGCAGTGATCAAGCGTGAAGCCTTGAGTGAGGGCTACTGCCCTGGCAGCGTCCACGGCTTCGTCCTGGCTGAGTGGTGCGCTCTCTACCGATCCGGTGCGCTGCCGCCACCGCTCGCGCACGGCGCGGAGTATCCGGGTCGTGGCAGCGACCACACTGGCGTCGGCGCGGTTGCCGATGACTCCCCCGACTGCAGCGGCACCGAGGTAGGGGCCGACTTCCACCACTGCTGCGACGGCCTGACGAACAACGTCTCCTGAAGTCGGCCTTCGCATGATGAGTTCGCGCGGTCGTGGTGGGCGTATCCGAGACTCGGCTAACCAGAGCTGAGCACGGGTGTCGGCGCTGGGTCCATTCTCTACGAACCTGGTCAACGCCACACACAGGGACAAAAGGTTGTACTCCACATAGGAATGGTCCACGCAGATCGGCTCCGGGTGGCCTGCAAGCGCGGTGACGGCGCGATCCAACTGACCTTCGTCCTCGCCTTTCAGCAGGGAAAGGTGAGAGCCGATCACCTCCCGGTGCGGACACCCGGGAAGAACTGAAAGGTTCCCCTCCCGCTCAGCGAACCAGAGGGCCGTGCGCATATCCCATTTCGCCGAGTCCAGAAGCCTGCGGTCCTCTTCATCGTTGGCGGGGCCAGTCATAGCCGTCCCGCCTTGGCGGCGGTCGGGCTCCAGCCAGAGCCAGTGCTTGCCGAGGTCGTCCATGCGGCCATCCTGACATTGCCCCGTAGCCCCGTGCCGCAGAGTCAGCCCGGAGTCGACCATCGCGGCCTCATCCGGACGCCCAACTCCATGACGGCCCGCACTGCCGGCCGCAAGGGACGCCCCTGGAGGCGCGCCCGCGAGCAGGCCCTCGCCGAGGGCGCCGGGATCTGCTGGATCTGCGGCCACGGCGGTGCCCGCTACGCCGACCACAAGGTCCTCCTCGAGCGCTGGAAGGCCATGGGTGGCGACCCGAACGACCCGGCGGACTTGGCGCCCGCCCACGGCGCGAATAGCCGCTGCCGGGACTGCGGGCGCTGCTGCAACGAGTCCAAGGGTGACCGCCCGTATCAGTCGCCCGTCCAGGGCTCACGGGACTGGTGAGGGCGCCCGCGTTCAGCTCTCGTCCCCTTACGTGGCGCAACCGGGACCGGTCCCGCGACAGTGGCCAGAGAATGCATGTCCCGAGGTGTCATCGCGAAGAAGGTCCAATGAGCGACGATGTGTGGCCCGTTCAGGGCGAGGTCGGCAGCCTTTCCACCTTTAACGGCATCGGGTACGAGCTAAAGGGATTCACACGAACCGACCCCAGCGGGCGATGCTTTGCCACGCGCTGGTGGGTGGTCCTCCTTCCTCTCCTACCACTAGAGCGCTACTACGTGACCGAGAAGGAGATGACGGCTGACGCTGTCGGGTGGACCACGCATTACCTCATACACGGTCAGTCCTACCTGCGCATCGGCGAGATCGTGCGAACATACCTCTTCTGCTGGCTGATCGGGCCCGCGATGGCGCTGGGGCCGTCTCTTGGCCTAGCGGCACTTATGATTGAGGTAGTTGATGCGTCCTTCAACGTGCCTTTCTGGGTCATCGTCGTCACTATCGTGGGTGGGTTCATCGGCAGCTTCTGCATCGTCTCCCTACTGCTCATGACTTACCGTAAACGCTGGGCCCCCCTCCGAACCGTTCGGTGGGTCGAGGGTCCTCCAACGCACAAAGACAGCAGTTGAGGTCGCGCTGCTCAGCTTCGAGGAGGGTTACGGATTCCCCGCAGAACCCCAACATGACCCTCTACGTTGTGACCGGCCCCCCTGCCTCGGGCAAGACCACCTACGTGCGCGAGCGCGCCACACCGGGCGCCGTGGTCATCGACTGGGACCTCCTCGCCGCCGCGCTCACGGCGGGGCAGGCGACACCCACCGGCACCCCCGCCCCGTGCAGCAGGTCGCCCATCGAGCCAGGCGCGCCGCGATCAGGGAGGGACTTCCACAGTCCCGGGGGCATGAGGTGTGGGTGGTGCACTCGGCCCCCTCGCCCGAAGCCCTGGCCGAGTACGAGGCCCACGGTGCCCACGTCGTCACCATCGACCCAGGTCAGGCCGTGGTCCTAGCGCGGTGCGAGCTGCTGCGCCCGCCTGCCTCCCGTGACGCCGCCCTGCGCTGGTACGTCCCACCACGCCAGCTCCCCCATCACACAGCGTGATGCCACCCACGGCAACGATCATGGTTCGCGAGTCTGGTAACCCACTGTGATGTCACTCCCCGTGGCGTCGTCCCCCATGATCCACTTCGCTTCACACATCGTGATGCACCACGCATGGTCACGATCACCATCACGTTCCGCGACGAGAGCCAGCACCTCGGCGATGCCCCCGTGGACGCGCTCATGCCCACGATGCTGGCTCGCGACAACCCCCCGCTCTGGTACGGGGGGAGTGCGCCGGACACAGACATCGCCCCGTGCGAGCAGATCACCAGGGTCCGCAACCGGGCGATCGCGGGCGGGGAGACAGCCCGCAAGCTGGCCTACTTCGAGTGGTCGGTGGACGTGCACACCTCCGACTGCGAGACTGGTTGCGCCGAGCACGACGACCGCGACGACTCCGCCACCTGGGCGAAGAGCAACCCCGGCCTGTACGTCCGTGTCTCGCTGGAGATGATCCAGCACCTGCACGACTCCATGTCGATGAAGGGCTTCGACCGGGAGATCCTCGGCGTCGGGAACTACCCCGCGGTCGGCGGCGGCTGGCAGGCCATCTCACAGCCCGCCTACGAGGACGTCGAGGACGCCGAGTCTCGCGCGCTCGACCCGATCGCGTTTGCGATCGAGGTCGCCCCGGACCGGCAGGCCGCATCGATCGCGGCGGTCGGGATGCGCGAGGACGGCCTCTTGCACGGCGAGATCGTCGCCTATGAGCCGGGCACGGCGTGGATCGCCCCGTGGATCGAGGCGCGAGTCCGCAAGTGGCGGCCGTTGGCCGTGGCGATCGCTCCGGCCGGCCCGACCGGCAGCCTGGAGCCGGACCTGGACGACGCGCTCGCCGAGGCCCAAGAAGACCTGGACGAGGACGACCGGATCACGCTGAGCCTGGTGAAGGGCCGCGACACGGGCGCGGCGTGCGGGGGCTTGTACGACGCGATCGTCCGGACTCGCAACGCACCCCCCGACTGGGAGCCCAGCATCCGCATCCGCCCGCACCCGGCGCTCACGGCGGCCATGGCGGGCGCCGCCAAACGCTACATCGGCGACGCGTGGGTGTGGGACCGGCGCGGCACGTCGGTGGTTCGAGCAGCTCTACCGGCGCGGCGGCCGGGTCGCCCTCAGCTACAACGACGTCGACAAGATGCTCGACGATGTCGCGTTCAACAAGTTCGACGCGGCCGACTACACGATCTTCGGATCGATGCGCGATCGGACCGTGGCGAAGTACCAGGATCTGCTCCACCAGCGGATCCCGCCGGACCTGGCCCGGCTCATCACGCGCAAGGGCGAGAACCTCAGCTACCTGCGCCGCGGTGTGTCGAACGTGGTCTTCCACCTCGATCTCGCACTGGGGATCAACCCCCATCGGGAAAAGCAGCGCCGCCAGATGCGATTGGCGGCGGCGAAGGCGGAGAGGGCGGCCAAGTTCGATCCGATCATGCGGGCGAAACCGGTCCCTGGCGCGAACATGACGAGCATCGGGACTCATGGGGAAGACCGTTCGAATGGCCGCACGCGTCGTTCTCAGAAGATGAGGAGATCCAGCCGGAAATCCCAGGCCGCCGCGACGGCGCAGACACCGGACAAGACGGGGATGACCAAGCGCCAGCGGAGCGGGAACAGGAGCGAGGAATGAACTCCATGACCGGATCGATGGCACGCGCGGGAACCGGCGTGGCGTCACGGGCATGGGTCCGCGGCGTCGTGGCGTTGCTGCTCGTCGCGCTCGCGGTCCCTGTGCTGCTGTCGGTGCTCGCCCCGGCCGCTCGCGCCGATGACGACCCCGACGACTACAGCCTCTACCAGCTGGCGTCGAACGCGAGCTCGTACTTCAGCAACGAGAGCTCCCCGGACAACGGGCAGGCCAACGCCGATAAGCGGATGACGGGTGAATGGCACGAGGTGACGAGGTGGCCCGGCAAGGCGGGGTCCTTGCTCGGGTACGCCGATCCGAAGTTCAGCTGGAGCCTGAAGTGGCTGTTCTCCGAGGCTTCGGGCTCGTCCCAGACACTGGGCTACGACACCTTCCAGGCCAAGGACGGCGATGGCCAGGATCTCGACATCTACAAAGGCCTGATGGATTATGCCCATTTCGGCGCGGCGAACAACGACCTCGGCTTCGACAGCATGTCCTCGGGCATCGGCGGCGGCATGCTCCACGCCGTCGGCGGCTCGATCATCTGGTTCGCCTACGCCCTGGCGATGGGCGTGTCGTGGGTCTTCTGGCTTGTCATCCAGATCCTCAAGCTGCTCAACCCGTTCTTCTGGTTCCACCAGGGCGTGGCCTCGGTGTCGCCTGCCTACAAGGAGTTCGCCGACGGGATGATCGGCGGCGGCCAAGCGCCCGACACCGGGCTGTCGGGCCTGTCGGGCTTCATCGCGCAGTGGTACGGCCCTCTGGTCGACCTGTCGTGGAGCGTCGGTGTGCCGCTGTTCATCGGATTCCTGCTCATCGGCCTGGTCTTCGTCAAGAAGATGGACCGCGGCTCGGCGATCAAGAAGCTCATCGTGCGGGTCGTCTTCATCGGTGTCGGGCTGCCGCTCATCGGCAGCATGTACACCGCGGTCCTCAATCAGTTCGACGACTCCATGCTCGGGCAGCACTCGGGCCCGACCCGAGTGGTGCTGTCGACCTACATCGACTTCAACCAGTGGATGACCGGCAACCGGCTGGCGGTCCCCGAGCAAGCGTCGATCTCGTGGAATGCCCAGGAGGGCCATGCGCTGCCGGAGTCGGTGCTCTCGGCGCGGACGTCCGCGCTGGCGATCAACGTGCAGGCCCACGGCGGAAAGAACGGAGCGTTCCGCAACATCTCTGTCGGCGCGAAGTCGAGCAACGCCGAGGACGCGTGGAGGACGGCCTCGCTCAAAGCCGAGGACGGCGATCGGGACGCAAACGCCGTGTTCACCGCCATGGGAATGCTCGGCCGGTACATCGCGAGCCAGTCGGTGAGCGCTTCGGACTTCGAGTCGGGCATCAAGGGCAACATCACCCAGATCCCCGACGACCAGGTGGACCAGGACACGAAGAAGAAGTGGTTCACCAAGGACGGCGACTACGGCGAGTCCGACGGATTCGGCGAAGGCGGTGACCCTGTCGCCCCGGTCGAGCACCCGCTGATCTCCACGGGTGCGGGCAAGGACGGCGTCGGCCTGGACTCCAGCGCGCCGGGCGCGGCGCAGAAGAGGTTCGCCTCGCGCGCCGGTACCACGGTGAACTGCGGGTACGCGGTCGTCGATGCCAACGGCGATCCGGTCGCGTGCAACCTGTCACCGCTGGCCGCCTACAACTATCTGAACACCGGGTTCGACACCGACTCGCTGACCATGTACTCCTCGAACAAGGCGACTTCGGGCTTCACCCGTGAGAACCACGACTCGGTGAGCCAGGTCGGCTCGGGGCCGGCGTCGTTCATGTACTGGTTCAACGCCGTGGTCCTGCTGTTGTCGATCGTCGCCGTCGGCCTGTTCTACGGCGTGGGCATGCTCGTCGCCTCGACCAAGCGGACCTTCGGTGTCATCACGGCGGTGCCGTTCGCGACGCTCGGGGCGATGGCAGGGATCTCCAAGGTGATCATCTATTCGGTGGCGCTCATCCTGGAGATCTTCGTCACCCTGTTCCTCTACCAGTTCATCTCGGAATTCCTGGTCTCCCTGCCACAAGTCATCGAAGGGCCGATCTCGAACCTGGTCAAGGGCAATCAGATCAACGGTGTCGCGAGCATCTTCGCCGACCCGGTGCTCGGGTCGACCGCCGTGATCGTCATGACGGTCTTCTCAACGGTGATGATCATCGGTGTCACGTTCGCTCTGCTGCGTGTGCGCCGGTCGGTCCTGCAGGCCCTCGATGAGGCGGTGACCGAGCTCGTCGACAAGTTCCTCGACACGACCACGCCGCCCAAGAGCGACGGCGGGGGTCTCCTGCCGGCCGTGGCCGGTGGGCTGGGCGCCGGTGCCGGGATGGCGGCGAGCAGCGGCCTGATGAACAAGTTCGGCGGCGCCAAGCCGAAGCCCGGCGGCGGCACCGGTGGCCGGCCCGGCGGCTCGCCGAAGGGCGGATCGGCCAACGCCGGTGGCACCAACGGCCTCGCGCGCCTGTCCGGCCGCGGCCCCCAGGGCCGGTTGCCTGCGGGCGGCGGCGGTCCGGGTGGCGGCCCGGGCGGCGGCCCCGAGGGGCCCGCCGGTCCGGGCGGCTTCGCCGCCGGGCTCGACACCGGCGGCTCCGGTGGCCCAAGGGGCCGGGGCGGCGGAGGTCCAGACGGCGCCCTCGGCACCGGATCATCCGGTGCCGACGGCAACGCCAAGGCGCTGCCTGCGGGCAAGTCCGAGTCCCCCGGCGAGACCGGCTCGCGCATGCTCATGAGCGGCGGCGAGACCGGCCGATCGCAGCAGGATCGGTCGCTGGCACGCCAGGTCAACGCCCAAGGAGGCCTGTCCAAGCTCGGCGGCCCGCAAGGCTCGACGTCCAGCGCGGCGACGGGCGCCAAGCCCGGGCCCAAGACCAGCGGCGTGGTTCCCGGCGGCGGGGCAGGCGGTGGTCAGATCCAGACCCTGCGGCCGGTTTCTGCAGGGCCCGGCCTGCTGCCGACTCGGCAGGAGGCCGTGCAGAGCTTCGGCGGTGAGGACAAGGTGGCGGCGAAGGCGAAGGCGAAAGGCGTCAGCCAGGCCCAGTTCGAGCGGCTCTACCTGGGCCCGTTCCGCAAGGACGGCGGAGACGGGCCGTAGTCGCAGCCGGTGCGCCTGCGCCAGCCGCGACCGACCCGGCCATCTCAGCGGCCGGTGGCGACTGGAGAGCCGAAGAAGCCGAAGCATTGAGGGCAGGCACCGGGTGGCGGGATATTCGCCACCGGGGTGCTGGTCCGCCGATGACCAGGGAGGTTGATCGTGCGACCCTGATGACGCCGCCATCGGGGACGCGTCTTTGTGCTTGCAGCGGCGAGTTCGCTGGTGGAGCGGGCAGGGGCTGCTGGCCGAGCGGGCACCTCGCCGGGTCGCTCGCTGGTCTGGGCTGATCGGCAGAGGCCAGGTCCTGGCCAGGCGCTCGTCGGCGATGGCGCGCATGAGGTGATCCTCCAGGTGCAGCACAAATGCGCTGTCCGACCAGGTCGGGATAGACGATGAAGGTCCGTCCGGCGAGATTGACGACGCCATCGCGTTGCACGATCCGGTCGACCTGGACAGCCGTGCCGACGGGCAGGCGGGAACGGCCGTTGCAAGTCGGCAAGGCCGGTGCCGCAGGTCGCGGGTCGACGGGCCCGGTCCCTGCGATAACGACGTGCCGGTACATGGAACACCTCCATGTCGTGCGCCGTGTCTCCCGCCTGGAGGCTTCCCCGTCGCCGGCTGGTGCACTGGTAGGCCGGACGGTCTCGACACGATGTCGCCGGTTCGCTCGAGGTGGACCGGAAGACGATCCTGCGCTACGTCGAGCCGGCGATCGCGGCGGGGTTCGTGCCCGATGCGACGTCGCCGATGACCGAGGCGGACTGGGCGCCGCTGGTCAGGGAGTGGTTCCCGCATCTGACCGATACCCGGCTGCGGCAGGTGACCTGGCCGGCCTTCGACAAGCACCGCGAGTACATCGCCCAGGTGCTGCGGGCCGGGGCGACCAAGGCGACGATCCATCAGCGGCTGCGTGACGAGCACGGCGTGACCGGCTCAGTGGCCTCGCTCAAGCGGTATGTCGCGGCTCAAGCGGTATGTCGCGGCGAACCTGGCTGAGAAGGTGTTGCGGGAGAGGCGACGGTACTGCGGGCCGATCCGGAGCCGGGGCCCGAGGCGCAGATCGACTACGGGCTGCTGGGCTCCTGGACGGATCCGCGAACCGGCTCCTCGGAGCCGGACTGTCGCGACCGGCTTACCGGCCACCGCATGCCCGCGCGGACTACTTGTCACCCGCCCTCGCGGCTTCCGGCGGAATGGAGGTGGAGTCTGCGTCCCAGTCGGGAGGAGAAGGCCGACTGCTCGGCGGAACGGGCGGCTGCGATGGCGGGACCGGACTGTCGATGAACGGCGTTGTGACGACTCCCTCGCCGAACGGGTCGCCGCCATCGTCATGGCAGGCGCCCACTACCAGGACAGCGACGACCGCGGTGGCACACGCGGCGTACCTCAGCATAAAAACTCCCTCCCCACACTCAACCGGCTCGCCGAGCATAAACAATGCTCTGTCAGGAAAACTGTCAGCAAAAGCACGAGATTGAACCTTTCTCGCCACATTCCGCGCCCTCACCCATCGCGCGGAGGCCGGCTCAATCAGAAAGTCGACTTTCGACTGACATTCGAATTGACGAGTTCGCCCCTATCGTGTGACCCGCCGGTAACCTTCCCGAACCGGACACCGTCCGGTTCCCAAGACAGAAAAAAAGGGGGCGTTCGCTATGTCCGAGCCTTACAAAGGCATCGCCTATCTGGAGTTGTACGTCGACGACGGGCCCGCGGTGGTGAAGTACTACGTCCGCGGGCTGCTGTTCGAACGCGTCGCGGTCGCCTACGACCGGATGCAGCGCTCAGTGCTGCTGCGCAGCCATGACGCGCAGGTCGTCATCACCACCCCGGCCCGCGCCGGCGGGCCGGTGGCGGACTACCTGGCCCGGCACGGCGACGGCGTCGCCGACATCGCGCTGTACCAGCAGGACCTGGGCGCGACCCTGGCCCGGGCGAACCTGACGGGAATGCGGGTGCTGCCCGGCCCGGCACCGGCGACCACCCTCCAGGACGTGCAGCTCGCGCGGATCGCCGGCGCCGGCTCGGTCCACCACACCCTCATCCAGCCCACCGGCACCTCCTTCGACGGCATGCCGCCCGGGTTCTGCTGGGACACCGACACCGTTTACGAGGCGGCACCCGACCGCGCTGCGCGTCCACGCGGCATCGACCACCTGACCTGGTGCCTGCCCGCAGGCGAGCTGGAGGCCGTGGTCTCCCAGTACCGGCGCACGTTCGAGATGGAGATCATCGGCAGCAACCAGATCGTCGCCGGCGCCACCGCCGCCAACAGTCATGTGCTGCGCGACTCCGCCGGCGTCACCCACGTCATGCTCGAGACCGACCGATTCCTGCAACCGCACGGTGGCGGCCAGATCGAAGCCTTCATCGCCCGGCACGGCCGCGGCGGCATCCAGCACGTGGCCTGGTCCACCAACGACCTCCTCGCCGCCATCAGGCGCTTCACCGTCGGCGGCGTGCGGTTCCTGGACCCGCCCGGCGCCTACTACGACGCGCTGCCCGAACGTCTGGCCGCGCATCCGGTGATCGGCGACCAACTTTCGAACCTGCACGAGTCCGGCGTGCTGGTCGACCACGACCACAGCGGCCTGCTCTACCAAATCTTCACCCGCTCACCGCACCGCGGCGACGCACTGTTCTACGAGCTCATCCAGCGCGGCCCCGGCACGACCGGGTTCGGCAGCGCCACCTTCCGCGCCCTGCTCGAAGCCCAGGAGGCCGCCGCCTCCCGCCCCGCTCCCCGCACGGCGACCGACCAGCCAAGCACACCGGCCAGCTGACCTCACCGCCCGACTTCGAGGCCGCGGCCAAGCCACGCACCTGGCCGCCCAGGGTGTGGGACTTCATCGCCGGAGGCGCCGCCGGGGAGACGACCGTGCACGCCGACACCGCCGCGTTCGAACGCTGGCAGGTACGGCCGCGCACCTGCAATGGACGTCTCCCACATCGACCTGACCACCTGGCTGCTGGGCTCCCAGTGGCGCATGCCTGACGCGAAGCTCCCCGAACGCCCGCTGCCTGAGCTGATCAAGCGGGTCACGGCCGCCTGGCGCGAACGCCAGGCCAAGATCCGCGAGGTCGCCGCCACGCTCACCGTGAGACATGCGGCGTCGACGACGGCCCCTGCAGCACCGGTACGCTGAAGATCCCGACCGAAACGATCCGCAAGCCCCGGCTTGATGAGGCCATCCGGCTCGGGTGCGGCTCGTTCTCAGGGACCGGTTGACCTGATCACGGGTGAGGCGGGGCACCGGGCAGTAGGGCGGAAGGTGAGGTCAGGCGTGGGGGTTCCGGCCCGGGTCTTGTTGATCGACGATGCGATGCGCCTGGATCTCGAAACCGGGTGGCCAGCGGGTGAGGTCGCTGGCCATGGCGCCTTCGAGGCGGGCTCGGTCCAGGTTGGCGGTGCTCAGGTCCGTTCCTCGCAGGTCTGCCGAACGTAGATCCGCCTCGACCAAGGTTGTGCCGTGGGTCCGTGCTTTACGAAGGATGGCGCCGCGAAGGTCGCAGGCACTGAGGTCGGCGTCGGTCAGGTCGGCCTCGACCAGATTCGCTTCCCGCAGGTCGGACGATACGCAGCGGAACTGCCGCAGGATCGCCCTCGTGAGCACGGCACGGCGAAGGTTCGCTGAGACCAGCGATGCCCTGCTGAGATTGCCCTCGTAGAAACTGGCGGACTCCAGACACGAATGGTCGAAGTTGATCGCGTGGAGCCACAGTCCGTCACAGTCGGCGCGCCGCAGGTCGGTGAGGCTGAGGTTGAGCCAGTCCGGGCGTCGGGCATTCTGATTGAGCACGCCGAGGCCGGTCAGCGCCACCTGCGCGTCGGCGGTTCTGGTCTCGACGGGACGCACGGTATCGATCAGCGCGTCCTGGCTCGGCTGATCGTCCTGAGGGGGCCAGGGCAAGTGCGTCCGGATGAACGCCGTCAGGATCGAGATAACGGCCTCTTGGTCGCCCGGCGAATGATCGGCGATGCGCCACAAGGCGTAGAGGCCACGGATGCGCACGTCCAGCTTGTCACTGCCCAGTTGGTCGACCGCTCGGCTGAACCGGTCGGTGACCTGCCCTTCACGTGTGGCGGCGAGTCCTTCCCGGTTGATCTGGAACTGCCGCCAGGTGGAATAGGCGCCGAATAGCACGACCATCCCGACGACCGCTTGGAGCAACGTGCCGCGTACGTTGTTCACCGCGCTGAGCCGGTCCTTGGGATCCACCCTGGCACCGGCAAGATCATGGTCGACCAGCAGTCCCGGCAGGATGACGAGCACCACAGCAAGGTGAGCCGGAACGGCCGACTCTGCAGAACTGGCGATATCCGATTCGCCCGACGTCGCTCAATCCGATCGCGCCCGCCCACGTTTACGTGACCTTAGGGAAGGACATGGGCATCGGCAAGGCATGCCTGAACGATCGGTGGATTGCTCCGGCCGCCGAAAGTGAACGGGTCGAACTCCGGCTGGAGATCGTGGCTGTCAGGCGGTAAGGGCGTAACCGTCCTGGTAGCGGTTGTGGTGAACGCGGCGGCGTTCCTGGGCGAGGTGGTAGTCCCAGAAGGCAGGAAGATCTGCGGAGGCGATCAGGGCGCGGAGCTTGAGGATAGCCTCGGCGCCCGCCAGGTCCCATCTCGCGCCGGTGATTTCGAGGCGGTCGCCGACAATACGACGAACTGTTCCTTCGATGACTCCGGTGGCGATCGGCCACCAGCCTGCGCTGGTGCCCGGGCTCCACCCACCGCCGGACCACGCCGTCGGCACCGATCACCCCGACGTGATCCGCTCCAGCACGACCTGCTCCGACGCGATCGCGGCGGGCCTCCAGCACGACCTGCTGCTCGCGCAGCGCCCGCAGATCCAGGTGCGCCTGAAGTAGCTGGCGTTGCAGCTCACGTCCGTGTTCGGTGAGCATCTCCTCCAGGAGGGTCATGAGTGAGTGACGCGGTCGCCGGATCGGTGAGCTGTCCGACGAGACAGTTGAATATGCTGGCCGCGACCGCAAAGCAGTCAGCGGCGACGGCTGTGTCATACGGTGCCATCGCAGGGCTCTTCTTCCCGGCGCGGTTCGATTTTGGTTGGTTACTTATGAACCTGCCGGGAGAAGAGGCCGGCCACAATCACCCGCGCGGTGACGAGGCGATGCCGCCCCCTTCCCGGGTTTCGCCCTTCCACCCATCCCGCGCCCTGCCCGCCCATCTCGCGCGCCACCTGATCGGTCACCGCGAACAGCCCCGGCCCGTCCTCACGCACCCAGCCGCGCTCGACCAGCCGCTTGAGCTTGGACCGCAGCCCCTCCCGTTTGGCCGCCTCA
>NZ_SMKU01000350.1 GCF_004349215.1 Actinomadura rubrisoli
GCCGGCGGGCGGCCCGGCGCGGGTGCGGGGCCGGTCGCCGTTCCAGCTCGCGTGGAGCCGGTTCAGGCGCGACCGCCTGGCCGTCGCGTCCCTGGCCGTCCTGGCGCTGATCGTGGTGTTCGCGGTGCTGGCGCCGCTGTGGGAGCGCTGGACGGGCCACCCCTACGACGCGACGTTCCCCAAGACGGGCCTGGACGTGGACGGGCAGCCGCGCGGCCCGTCCGGCGAGTTCTGGCTCGGCGCCGACCAGCTCGGCCGGGACGTGCTGGTCCGCGCCGCCTACGGGGCGCGGATCTCGCTGGTCGTCGGGGTCCTCGCGGCGGTGCTCGCCTCGATCGCCGGGACGCTGGTGGGGACCCTGGCCGGGTATGCCGGCGGGGTCGTGGACACGCTGCTGGCCCGGCTGATGGACATGACGCTCGCGCTGCCGTACCTGCTGGTGGCGATCATGCTGGCGACCACGTTCCAGATCTCCTCGGTGGCCGCGAGCCTGACGATGACGATCCTGGTCATCGCGTTCTTCTCGTTCGCGGCGTTCGGGCGGATCATCCGGGGCCAGGTGATGTCGCTGAAGCAGAAGGAGTTCATCGAGGCGGCCCGCTCCCTCGGCGCCTCCAACGCGCGGATCATGCTCGTGGACGTGCTGCCGAACCTGGTCGCGCAGGTCACGGTGCTGACCTCGCTGCTGATCCCGACGTCGATCGTGTTCGAGGCGACGCTGTCGTTCCTCGGCGTGGGGGTGCGGCTGCCGATGCCGAGCTGGGGGTCGATGCTCGGCGAGGGCAGCGACGTGTTCCAGACCGCCTGGTGGCTGCTGGCGGTCCCCGGCGCCCTGCTGCTGCTGACCACGCTGTCGTTCAACCTGCTCGGCGACGGGATCCGGGACGCGCTGGACCCGCGCGGCGACCGCGCCGCCGGGGGGAGGTGAGCCGCCCGTGACGCGCTTCGTCGTCCGCCGCCTGCTGTACGCGGTGATCGTGCTGTGGCTGGTGTCCACGCTGGTGTTCGTGTTCCTGCACGTGTCGCCCGTCCCGGTGGAGCGGGTCATCGGGGGGCCGCGCGCCACGACCGACACCCTGGAGCAGATCCGCCGCAACCTCGGCCTGGACCAGCCCGTCCTCGTCCAGTACTGGCAGTTCCTCAAGCGGCTGCTGCGCGGCGACCTCGGCGACTCCTACATCAACGGGACGCCGGTGGCCGACCTGATCTCCGACCGGCTGCCGACGACGCTGTGGCTGGTCGCCGGGGCCGGGGTCGTGTGGTTCGCCGGCGGCGTCGTCACCGGGGTGCTCAGCGCGACGCGGGCGCGGAGCCTGTGGGACCGGGCGGCGACGGTGTTCGTGCTGATCGGGCTGTCCACGCCGCCGTTCGTGATGGCGCTGGTGCTGCTGTACCTGTTCGCGACCAGGCTCGGCGAGTCGGGCGTCCACTTCTTCGAGGCGGGCCCGCCGCTGCAGGAGCACTTCCTGCGGCGGATGATCCTGCCGTGGGCGGCGCTGGCGTTCCTGATGGTCGCGGCCTACACGCGCCTCACGCGCGGGGCGATGCTGGACGTGCTGGGCGAGGACTACGTGCGGACGGCGCGGGCCAAGGGGCTGGCCGAGCGCCGGGTGGTGTACCGGCACGGGCTGCGGGCTGCGCTGACCCCGGTCGTCACCCAGTTCGGCATCGACCTGGGGGCGCTGATCGGCTCGACGATCGTCACCGAGAAGGTGTTCGGGCTCCAGGGCGTCGGGCAACTGGTGTACCAGTCGATCGCGCTCGGCGACACCCCGGTGATCATCGGGGTGACGCTGGTGGTGACGCTGTTCGTGATCCTGGCGAACCTGCTCGTGGACGTCGGCTACTCCGTGCTGGACCCGCGCGTCCGGCTCTCCTGACCGACCAGCCCCCGACCAGCCCCGACCGGACCCGAATCAGACCCGATCGGACCTGGTCGGACACACCGGGACAGTAACCATGATCTCGGAGTAATCCCACCGGCAGGCCATGGATAAGCTTCCGGGTATGCGATCGTGGCCCGCTTCTCGAGTCCCCAGCCTCTCCGACGCGGGACTGCCCGCCCCGGCGCGGCAGCTGCTCCTGCACGACACGGCGACGGGCACGACACGGCCCACGCGGCCCGAGCGGCCCGGTGACACCGCCCGGATGTACGTCTGCGGGATCACCCCCTACGACGCGACGCACCTCGGCCACGCCAACACCTACCTCGCGTTCGACCTGGTGAACCGGGTGTGGCGCGACCTCGGCCACCGCGTCCACTACGTCCAGAACGCCACCGACGTCGACGACCCGCTCCTGGAACGTGCCCAGCAGACCGGGGAGCACTGGCGGGCGCTGGCCGACCGGGAGATCCAGCTGTTCCGCGACGACATGGCGGCGCTGCGGGTCCTGCCGCCGGACCAGTACGTCGGCGCGGTCGAGGCGATCCCGCTGATCGTCGAGATGATCGAGAAGCTGCGGGGCCGGGACGCCACCTACGAGGTGGACGGCGACATCTACTTCCCCATCGCGTCCGACCCGGCGTTCGGGCAGGTCAGCGGGCTGTCCAAGGAGCAGATGGGGCCGCTGTTCGCCGAGCGCGGCGGCGACCCGGACCGCCGCGGCAAGCGCGACCCGCTCGACGCGCTGCTGTGGATGGCGCGGCGCCCGGGCGAGCCCGGCTGGGAGTCGCCGTTCGGGCAGGGCCGCCCCGGCTGGCACGTGGAGTGCTCGGCGATCTCCGTCGAGTACCTCGGCATGGCGTTCGACGTGGAGGGCGGCGGCTCGGACCTGGCGTTCCCGCACCACGAGATGGGCGCCTCGCACGCCCAGGTGGCCACGGGGGAGCGCCCGCACGCCCGGTCCTACGTCCACGCGGGGATGGTGGGCCTGGACGGCGAGAAGATGTCCAAGTCGCGCGGGAACCTGGTGTTCGTGTCGCGGCTGCGCGAGGACGGCACCGACCCGATGGCGATCCGGCTGGCGCTGCTGGCGCACCACTACCGCTCCGACTGGGAGTGGACGAGGGCGGAGCTGGACGCGGCGTTCGCGCGGCTGGCCCGCTGGCGCGCCGCCGTCGCCCGCCCGTCGGGCCCGTCCGCGGCGCCGGTGGCCGACACGGTCCGCCGCCACCTGGCCGACGACCTGGACGCCCCGTCGGCGCTCGCGGCCGTCGACGCGTGGGCCACCGCCGAGGGGCCGGACGAGACCGCCCCTTCCCAGGTCAGGGTCCTCGCCGACGCCCTCCTCGGCATCGCCCTCTGACCCCTGCCGCCGGGGCGCGCGCCGTGCGGGGAGGGTCAGCCGGGGTCGCGGCGGCGCAGGTAGCGCTCGAACTCGCGGGCGATCGCGTCGCCGCTCGCCTCGGGCAGCTCGGTGGCGTCCTTCTGCTCCTCCAGCGTGCGGACGTACTCGGCGACCTCGGAGTCCTCCTCGGCCAGCTCGTTGACGCCGTTCTCCCAGGCGCGGGCCTCCTCGGGCAGCTCGCCCAGCGGGACGGTGACGTCCAGGAGGTCCTCGACGCGGCGCAGCAGCGCGAGGGTGGCCTTGGGGGAGGGGGGCTGCGCCACGTAGTGCGGGACGGCCGCCCACAGGGACACGGTGTCGAGGTCGGCCTTGGCGCAGGCGTCCTGGAGCACGCCGAGGATGCCGGTGGGGCCCTCGTAGCGGGCCGGTTCGAGGTGGAGGGTGTTGACCAGGCCCGCCTCGGACGCGGCGCCCGTCACCGGGACCGGGCGGGTGTGGGGGGCGTCGGCCAGCAGCGCGCCGAGGAGGACGACGTTGCGGACGTCCAGCTCCAGCATCAGCCCGACGAGCTCCCGGCAGAACGACCGCCAGCGCATGTTCGGCTCGATGCCGTGCACGAGGACCACGTCGCGGCCGTTGGGCAGCCGCGCCCAGGAGATGCGCGTCGTCGGCCAGGTGATCCCGCGGGTCTCACCGTCGATCATCTCCACGATCGGCCGGGTCACCTGGAAGTCGTAGTAGTCGTCGGGATCGAGTTCGGCGATGGGCACGGCCTCCCACGTGGACTCCAGGTGCTGGATGACCCCGCTGGCGGCCTCGCCGGCGTCGTTCCACCCCTCAAAGGCGGCCACGAGCACCGGATCGACGAGTTCCGGCACGCTTTCGAGCTCGACCACGCGCTGCCTCCTTCCGACGTCGGGTACAGCGTCACCGCGGGGGCCGTCATTCCCGGTCGGGGGCCGGGCATGATCGGTGGCTGTCAGCCTACGTCCTGACAGTGACCTACCCCACCGTTCCACCGCCAGACCCCGTCCCTGTACGCCCGGGGCGGAACGAGGGTCACGATCGGGTCACTTGCCGTCGGTGGTGTGGACGATCAGCACGTCGCACGGCGAGCGGTGCGACAGGTTCGCCGGGACCGAGCCCAGGATGCGGCCCGCGAGGCTGTTCAGGCCCCGGTTGCCGATCACGACCAGCTCCGCGGCGCGCTCCCTGGCCAGCCTCGCGATCACGTCGACGGCGTCGCCCTCGACGGCGAGGTGCTCGATGTCCTTGGCGCCCGCCGCGACCGCCCGCTCCCGCGCGGCCCGCAGCGCGTCGTCGGCGGGCGTGGACCCCTGCACCTTGTAGGCCAGGTCGCCGAGCCGGTCGGCGGCGCTGGCGCGCTCGCGCTCGGGCATGGGGCTGTAGGCGGAGGCGAGCAGGAGGGTCGCGCCGGTCGCGGCGGCCAGCTGCGCCGCCCTGTCGACCGCGCGGAACGAGGTGTCCGAGCCGTCGGTGCCGACGAGGATGATGCGGTACGCGCTCATGCCGCTCCTTACCGGTTGGTAGTTTTCCGGCACGTTATCGGTCCGGTGACCGGTCCGTCACTGTCTCCTTGCACACAGCGTCCAGTTGCGCATCGCATGCCGCGTCCGGTTGCGCGTTGCGCGCCGGATCCGATCGCCGTCGCGCGGGCCGCACCGGCTTCCCGGGATCTGGACGCGGGCGAGGAAACACGGGCCCTCACGGATAGGGTGGTGGACCATGAGCACTCCCACATCGCAGTCCCTGCGTCAGGCCCTGAAAGAACGCGTCGTCGTGGCCGACGGGGGCATGGGGACGATGCTCCAGGACGCCGGCCCCACCCTGGACGACTTCGAGGGGCACGAGGGCTGCAACGAGATCCTGAACGTCACCAGGCCCGACATCGTCCGGTCCGTGCACGACGCGTACTTCGCCGCGGGCGTCGACTGCGTCGAGACCAACACCTTCGGCGCCAACCTCGGCAACCTCGGCGAGTACGGCATCCAGGACCGGATCCACGAGCTGGCCGAGGCGGGCGCCCGGATCGCCCGCGACGCCGCCGACGCGGTCTCCGCCCCCGACCGGCCCCGCTGGGTCATCGGGTCGGTCGGCCCCGGCACCAAGCTCCCCACGCTCGGGCACGTGGCGTTCGCCGAACTGCGCGACGCCTACCAGATCAACGTCGAGGGCCTGCTCGCCGGCGGAGTCCACGCCGTGCTGGTGGAGACCTGCCAGGACCTGCTGCAGGTGAAGGCCGCGGTGATCGGCGCCAAGCGCGCCATCGCCGCCGCCGGCGCCGACACGGTCCTGATCGCCCAGGTCACCATCGAGCAGAACGGCGCGATGCTGATGGGCTCGGAGATCGGCGCCGCGCTCACCGCCCTGGAGCCCCTCGGCCTCGACCTCATCGGCCTCAACTGCGCCACCGGCCCCGCCGAGATGAGCGAGCACCTGCGCTACCTGGCCCGCCACGCGCGGATCGGCCTGTCGTGCATGCCGAACGCCGGCCTGCCCGAGCTGACCGCCGACGGCGCCACCTACCCGCTGACGCCGGCCGAGCTGGCCGACGCCCACGACACCTTCACCCGCGACTTCGGGCTGTCGCTGGTCGGCGGCTGCTGCGGCACCACCCCCGAGCACCTGCGGCAGGTCGTGGAGCGCGTCCGGGGCCGCGGGCTCGCCGACCGCCGCCCCCGCCCCGAGGCGGGCGCCTCCTCGCTCTACCAGCATGTCCCGTTCCGACAGGACACCT
This sequence comes from Actinomadura rubrisoli, assembly GCF_004349215.1. Taxonomy (GTDB): domain Bacteria; phylum Actinomycetota; class Actinomycetes; order Streptosporangiales; family Streptosporangiaceae; genus Spirillospora; species Spirillospora rubrisoli. The sequence goes on from NZ_SMKU01000350.1 coordinate 5,987, forward strand.
CCTACCTGGCGATCGGCGAGCGCAACAACGCCAACGGCTCCAAGGCGTTCCGCGAGGCGATGCTGGAGGCCCGCTGGGACGACTGCGTCAAGATCGCCCGCGACCAGGCCCGCGACGGCGCCCACATGCTCGACCTGTGCGTCGACTACGTCGGCCGCGACGGCGTCGCCGACATGAAGGAGCTGGCGTTCCGCCTCGCCACCGCCGCGACGCTCCCCATCGTCCTGGACTCCACCGAGATCCCCGTCGTCGAGGCCGGGCTGGAGATGCTCGGCGGCCGCGCGGTCGTCAACTCCGTCAGCTTCGAGGACGGCGACGGCGAGGACTCCAAGCTGCGGCGGCTCATGCCGATCGTCCGCGAGCACGGCGCCGGCATCGTCGTCATGTGCATCGACGAGGAGGGCCAGGCCCGCACCGCCGACCGCAAGGTCGAGATCGCCTGCCGGATGGTCGACGAGCTGACCGGCAACTGGGGCATGCACGTCGAGGACATCATCGTCGACTGCCTCACCTTCACCATCGGCACCGGCCAGGAGGAGTCGCGCCGCGACGCCCTGGAGACCATCGAGGCGATCCGCGGGCTGAAGCGCCGCCACCCCGACGTCCAGACCACCCTCGGCCTGTCGAACGTGTCGTTCGGCCTGAACCCGGCCGCGCGGATCGTCCTGAACTCGGTGTTCATGCACGAGTGCGTCGACGCCGGCCTCGACTCCGCGATCGTCCACGCCTCCAAGATCCTGCCGATGGCGCGGATCCCCGAGGAGGAGCGCAAGGTCGCCCTCGACCTGGTCTACGACCGCCGCTCGGACGGCTACGACCCGCTGCACCGGTTCATGGAGCTGTTCGAGGGCGTCGACACCGCCGCGATGAAGGCCGACCGCGCCGCCGAGCTGCTGGGCCTGCCGCTGTGGGAGCGCCTCAAGCGCCGCATCGTCGACGGCGAGCTGAACGGCCTCGGCGACGACCTGGAGGAGGCCCTCGCCGAGCGCCCCGCCCTGGAGATCGTCAACGACGTGCTGCTGGACGGTATGAAGACCGTCGGCGAGCTGTTCGGGTCCGGGCAGATGCAGCTGCCGTTCGTCCTGCAGTCCGCCGAGGTGATGAAGACCGCGGTCGCCTACCTGGAACCGCACATGGAGAAGGCCGAGGACGGCGGCAAGGGCCGCATCGTCCTCGCCACCGTCAAGGGCGACGTCCACGACATCGGCAAGAACCTCGTCGACATCATCCTGTCCAACAACGGCTACGAGGTCGTCAACATCGGCATCAAGCAGCCGATGTCGGCGATCCTGGAGGCCGCCAAGAACGAGCGCGCCGACGTCATCGGCATGTCCGGCCTCCTCGTCAAGTCCACCGTGATCATGAAGGAGAACCTGGAGGAGCTCAACTCCCGGGGCCTGGCCGGGCAGTGGCCGGTGCTGCTCGGCGGCGCCGCCCTGACCCGCGCCTACGTCGAGCAGGACCTGGCCGGGCTGTTCGACGGCCAGGTCCGCTACGCCCGCGACGCCTTCGAGGGCCTCCGGCTCATGGACGCGTTCATGGCCGTCAAGCGCGGCGAGGAGGGCGCCACGCTGCCGCCGCTGCGCGAGCGCCGCGTCAAGAAGGGCGCGACGCTCAAGGTCACCGAGCCCGAGGACATGCCCGCCCGCTCCGACGTCGCCGTCGACAACAAACTCCCGAACCCGCCGTTCCTCGGCGACCGCATCGTCAAGGGCATCCCCCTCGCCGAGTACACGTCGTTCCTGGACGAGCGCGCCACCTTCATGGGCCAGTGGGGCCTCAAGCCCGCCCGCGGCGGCGACGGCCCGTCCTACGAGGAGCTGGTGGAGACCGAGGGCCGCCCGCGGCTGCGGATGTGGCTGGACCGTGTCCAGACCGAGGGCCTGATCGAGGCCGCCGTCGTGTACGGGTACTACCCCGCCGTCAGCGAGGGCGACGACCTGGTCGTCCTCAACGACGACGGCTCGGACCGGGAGCGGTTCACCTTCCCGCGCCAGCGCCGCGACCGGCACCTGTGCCTGGCCGACTTCTTCCGGCCCCGCGACTCCGGCGAGACCGACGTGGTCGCGTTCCAACTCGTCACCGTCGGCTCCAGGATCGCCGAGGCCACCGGGGAGCTGTTCGCCAAGAACGCCTACCGCGACTACCTGGAGCTGCACGGCCTGTCGGTGCAGCTCACCGAGGCGCTGATGGAGTACTGGCACACCCGGATCCGCTCGGAGATCGGATTCGGCGCCGAGGACTCGGGCGACATCGAGGACTTCTTCAAGCTCGGCTACCGCGGCGCCCGCTTCTCCTTCGGCTACGCCGCCTGCCCCGACCTGGAGGACCGCACCAAGCTGGTGCGGCTGCTCAAGCCGGAGCGGATCGGCGTGGAGCTGTCGGAGGAACTCCAGCTCGTCCCCGAGCAGTCCGCGGACGCCCTGGTCGTCCACCACCCCGAGGCCAAGTACTTCAACACGTGAGGAGCACGGTGACCCGCGAAGGGCTCCAGGCCGTCCTGTTCGACATGGACGGCCTGCTGATCGAATCCGAGAGCGGCTGGCTGGAGGTCGAGTCGGAGGTCATGGCGTGGCTCGGCGGGACATGGACCCCCGAGAACCAGGAGAAGCTCGTCGGCGGGTCCCTGTACGTCGCCGTCGACTACATGCTGGAGCTGACCGGATCGCCCGCCGCGCGGGACGAGGTCGCCGCTCGGCTGCTGGACGGCATGTTCGAGCGGCTCAGCACCTGCGTGCCGCTCATGCCCGGCGCCAAGGACCTGCTCGCCGAGCTGCGCGGTGCGGGGGTCACGACGGCGCTGGTGTCCTCCAGCCACCGGCGGCTCATCGAGCCGGTGCTGGACGCCGTCGGCCGCGAGCACTTCGCGCTGAGCGTCGCCGGCGACGAGGTGGCCCGCACCAAGCCCGACCCCGAGCCCTACCTGACCGCCGCCGCCCGGCTGGGCGTCGACCCCGGCCGCTGCGTGGTCCTGGAGGACTCCCCGAACGGGGTGGCCGCCGCGGAGGCGGCGGGCTGCGTGACGGTCGCGGTGCCCGGCGTGCTCCCGATCCCGCCCGCACCGGGACGCACCGTGGTGGCCTCGCTGCGCGAGGTGACCCTGGAGCGGCTGTCGGCGCTGGTCCGATGAGGGCGCGCCCCCGCAGGTAGCGGTCCGCTGCTACCTGCGGGGCGGACCCTAGGGGACGGGTCACGCCGGAGGAGGAGACGGAGCGCCCGGCAAACCGTCCGCCGGGAGGAGCGGCACCGGCCCCCGGACGTGTGACCATGGGGAGAGCATCACCGCACGGAGTGAGGGGCCGGCATGAGCGACGAAGCCATATTCGCGATCAGCCTCGGGGTGACCCTGATCGGGCTGGTCACCAGCTGGGGGGTCTACCGGCGCCGCGGCGCGGCGTCCGGGATGCGCGGCGCCGCACTGTCGCTGATCCCGCTGGCCGCGGCGATGACCGGGGTGACCGAGTTCTTCGTCGACCTGGCGTTCAGCCCCGTGAAGTGGGCCGGGGTCGCGCTGTCGGGCCTGGCGGTCCTCCTCTACCTGACCTCGGGCGCGATGCTGAGCCGCCGCGCCGCCGCCGCGGACGGCGGCAAGGCCGCCGCAGGCGGCGGCGAGCCGAAGGCCGCCAAGCGCTCCGCGAAGCCCAAGGGCGCGGTGGGCGGCGCGACACCGGCGGGCGACCCGGAACTGGCGGAGATCGAGCAGATCCTCCGCAACCGCGGCATCTCCTAACCCTCCCAGCCCTCCAGGGGCCCGCCCGCCCGAACGCGGTGGCCCCT